>JACPJS010000010.1 GCA_016187405.1 Candidatus Aenigmatarchaeota archaeon | reverse complement strand
AGAGCGATAAACAAGGTAGCCGTACGGGAACGTGCGGCTGGATCACCTCCTAAAGATCCAAGTGTTGCAAAGCGTAGTCTATCCCTCTAGGCATCAAATTAAGAAGCCTTACCTGTAGCAGAATTTTTCAAAAGCTTAAATTCTTTAATTTCCTTCCTTGTTTTATGTCAGGAGTATACGGAATAACATCGTCTACACTCACAGTTTCACCTTCGTTTGTTAAGGATAGAATTGAAAGAGAATTGACAACCAGATTAGGTCCTGTATCTAGAGAGAATTTTGGTGCACATGTAGGCGTTGGATACGAAGGAAGCTTATACTGGGAAGGTGATACAGGTATACCTTATCATAAATGCTGGACTCGCTACGATTTACATGACCGTCCACCAGGAACCTTAATAGATACCACAATGTGTGATTATTATCATCATGGCCCTACTCGCGCAGATCCATCATCAAGTACATTACTTCAGATATTTTACGATATTCTAAGAGAACTGCCTCCATAATCTTTCATAAATTTAAATCCAAGTTAGAACAATCTATATATCTCGGGCTGATAGATCAGTTGGTAGATCGCGTGCTTTGCAAGCATGAGGCCACGGGTTCGAATCCCGTTCAGTCCATTATAAATATCGTTTTAAACCAAGTTTATCAAAATCCAAATCCTCTTTCTGGAATTCTATCGCATCATCGATTGGTAAAACTTGTATGTAAACTTAAGAAGTTGGAACATAT
Source organism: Candidatus Aenigmatarchaeota archaeon (assembly GCA_016187405.1). GTDB lineage: Archaea > Aenigmatarchaeota > Aenigmatarchaeia > CG10238-14 > SCSR01 > JACOWB01. The sequence goes on along the minus strand of JACPJS010000010.1, from coordinate 47,768 downwards.
AATGTGACATCTGACGGTTTCACATAACCTATACTAACATTAACATAGTGCGGAACCCAAGCTCTTATTCCTTGCGGGGATTTGACAACGATTGCTGAATCATCCATTTCAGAAATCTTTCTATTAACGGGTGTCGCAACTTCGTATTTTCCATCAGGTTGCAGAAGAGCTACTGTAAGGTCTTCACCGTAAACACCATGCCCACTATTTGTTTTATAACGAATTCTTTTTACTTGAAGAGGCAAACCTCTTTCGAAAATATCTCTATTTGTTGGCAATGGTGATTGCCTTCGAGTTCGATGATCGCCATCATATACAAATTCATCCCAACCAAATCCAACACGAGGAGTACCTTCTCCTACAGATTCTAGGACAAACTGCAATCTTACATCAATGAACCGATTTGTTGCTGTATTTCTTATTCCAGATTTTTCCGATTCAGCTAAAACCACTCTTTTCTCTCCGAATAACGCACCAAAATCTGGATTAGCAGTTGGTCTAAGTGTTCTAAAATGTCTCAACTCGCTTGAACCATCTCCTATTCTAGGAGGATCTCTACTAAGAATGTCTTGTATGTACAATTCTCTTACTTCAAGCACAGGTCTTGGATTGCGAAATACATCTTCAGCTGTAGGTATAAAAGAATCATAACTCTTAAAAAATCTATTAAAGATTATGTCTGCATCACTAACTTGATTTGGCATGTATTTTCAATAGAGGCTTAATTATTTAAGCCTGTTAATTAGAGCATTGCCTAAATAGCGGGACTTTTTGAAAACTTTTCTTGCGTCATCGATAAAGCGGTTTTCGGTTATTACATTAGCCAGTAAAAATCTTGTTTCACTATCTATTGTCTCCGTCGCCATGAATAGTGTTTCTTTCCAATCTCGATAACAATTTGATTATATTTTTCTGTGCAATCTCATCCAATGACAATCCGAGTTCAGTTGATATCTGGCTCAGATACCATAACACATCGCCCAGTTCCTTTTCGATTTCAAGTTTAGTATTCTCATCAACAACACCGTTCTTATCACGGAGCACTTTTTTAATCTTATCTGCGACTTCCCCGCTTTCACCGGTCAACCCCAATGTAGGATAAACGAAATTATTTCCCTGGTTCGGATACACTGCAGTCTTTTTTGTTTTCTTCTGGTATTCTTCAAAGTCCATATGAGAATCTAATTTGTTATCCATAAATATCTATCCCGTTCAACAAGGCTCCAAATCGCGGCTTTGCCTAAGAAGTGGAAGAATAAAAATATAGTATATAATAATTGTTTAATATGGCTGGTCAATATGAGGTGTTAAGTTGTCCGTTTTGTGATAAATGTAGATTTAACTCTTTACGATAAGTTAATTTTATGGACTCTGAAACTACTATTAAAGAACTAAAGGATGCTGTAAAAAATTTCTGTGGGGATCGTGACTGGGATCAGTATCATAATGCAAAAGATTTGGCTATTGGAATTATAACGGAATCTTCTGAACTTTTAGAACACTTCAGATTCAAATCAGAGAAAGAAGTTGAAGAAATGTTCAAAACCGATAAAAAGAATGAAATTTCTGAAGAACTTGCTGATGTTTTATATTTTGTTTTACGTTTAGCTCAAAAATACGATATTGACTTGAGTACTGAATTAAAAAACAAATTAAAGAAGAATGAATCTAGATATCCAGTAGAAAAATCCAAAGGATCAAACAATAAGTATACGGAGCTGTAAAATGCGATTATATGAAGGAACTGTTGGTGAATTCAAAAGGGACGTTCTAAACAATGAAATTGCTGATATCGTAGCGAAAAACTATTTAGAAAAAATTCAACGTAAAGTAAATGAGTCCGAATATCGTTCATGTGAATCGTCGCTTAGAGTTCTGAAAGATTCTTTAGACACTCCAGAATTAATCAACAATAAAATAGTTATAGAATACAAATTACCGTACTCTGAAAGAAGAATTGATATTGTATTATTTGGAAAATCAATTGATAACAAAGACACTATAGTCATAATAGAATTAAAACAATGGTCTAACAACAGTGTGAAAGACACCGAAATAGAAGGAAATTTAGAAATTGACTATGGAAATCATATTAGTCAATCTGAACATCCATGTTTTCAAGTTGAAGCTTATGTTATAGACATGAATGACTTTATTAAAGTTTTTCAAGATACGCCTAAAATAGAATTGTGGTGGGTTGTGTTTACTGTCATAATTATACCAGAACAGAAAATTCAGTTTTGTATGCTCAAAAGTTTCAAAATGCAATAAAAAAATATCCATTATTTTCAAAACAAGATGTAAAGAAACTTGGTGAATTTCTAAAAGACAAACTTTCTAAAGATTCTGGATTTCAAGTTTTCAATAGATTCGTTAACAGTCCTATAAGGCCATCCAAAAAATTATTGGATCACGTTGGAGATATGATAAACAAACAACAAGTTTTCAATTTAATAGACGATCAAATTGCAGCTTATAATGCTATAATGTATAGAGCTAACAGACAATCGAAACAACATGAAAAATCTGTTATTATTGTTAAAGGTGGTCTAGGTACAGGAAAGTCTGTCATAGCATTGGAAGTAATGGGAGAATTAATGAGAAAAGGTAAAACTGTTTTCCATGCTACCGGTTCTTCTGCATTTACAAAAACATTAAGGAAATTGGTTGGTAAGAGAGCAGAGAAATTCTACAAATTCTTTTTCAACTTTACAAAATTAAAAGAAAATGAAATTAATGTTTTAATTTGTGACGAGGCTCATAGAATAAGGAAGACTAGTAATGACGATGAACATCAAATTGTAAGACCTAACGAAATATGGAATGTCGAATTGATTAAAAATGCAGCTAAAAAATTAGAAGTTTCTGAATCAAACATCTTCGAGTTTGAATTGAAGACACAATTTAGATGTTCTGGTTCTGATACATATTTACAATGGTTGGAAAATATTTTGGATATAAGAGAATCAGATATTCAAACTTTAACAAAAGCTACTGGAATGGAATTCAAAATATTTGATTCTCCACATGAACTAAAGAAGGCTATTGAACAAAAAAATAAAGAAAAGGGAAATTCAGCTAGAATAGTCGCCGGTTTTTGCTGGCCTTGGAGTGAACCGAGACCTGACGGTAGTTTAGTGAATGATGTTAAGATTGGTGATTTTGAAATGCCTTGGGAAAATAAAAAAGAGGCTTGGACATGGGCTACAAATGAAAGTGGAATGGATCAAGTTGGAACAGTTTATACTGCACAGGGATTCGAATTTGATTATATTGGAGTAATATTTAGTAATGATTTAGTTTATGATAAAAAACAAAAGAAATGGATTAGTAAACCTGAAAATTCTCAAGATAGTGTTGTTAAACGTGGAAATAAAAATTTAACAGAACATTTGAAAAATGTGTATAGAGTACTGATGTCTCGTGCGCATAAAGGTGTTTATGTTTATTTTATGGATAAAGATACAAAAGAATTTTTCAAATCTAAGATACAATCATGAATTGATAGAATTGAGTTTTAATTTCTTTTTTAATGTTTTCTTCATTTAACATAATACACTTCTTATATATTGTTCACTTCAATCCATTCACAAAATACACAATCATCATTGATTTCCGGCATATCTCCCTTTAAGATATTAATAGCTTCCTTAAAAATCCTTTCGGCATTCTTTATTGAAATCTTCATTTTCAGCAACTTATTGTGAAACAGCACATCCCCGTTCTCATTAATTTTATTAGGATAATAGAACAGTAGATATGCATAATCTTCTGTATCATACCCGTTCTTCCTTAACAGGAGGTTGTAGATGTCCAACTGGTCCTGATAGTGTTCATGGGTGTCTTCCTTCAGTTCATATCCTCTTGTTTTGTAATCAAGGACTATGAGTTTCTTGCCTTTCTGGAGGATATTATCGACTGCACCCCTGAATATGTTGCCTTCATCGTCAGTCCATTGAATGCCTTTGAGATTGTTTCTCCATATATCCAGAACTTGCTTGTCACCAAATAATTTCGTACTGCCATCCAGTTTTTCAAGTTCAGGCGGTAACAATCCTTTGTCACGGAAGGAATCAAAATGTGTCTTGAATATTCTGTCCATACCTGACGGGAGAGATGGAAATACACCGTTAGGTCTATGTATCTTTTTGTTAAATTGGAGCCAGAAACATCTCGGACATTCTTTCAATAAAGACAATGAAGAAGGCGAAAGTTTGTATGGCATTAATAATAATTTATCTCAAATCAATTAAAGAACTTTTTGTGCAAGAATCACTTCTTAGGCAACGCCCGAAATCTCGAAATCTATTTAAACGTTTGGTGTCAATAAAGTTAATACAAAAATTGTGATACTATGTTTGCCTAAACCGCTTCATAGGAGTGTTTAATTACACGTGCTTCTCTGTGATTCTAAAAATTTCGCATGAGGCATCTATGTTTATGCAGATCCATATGCGTATATGGATTGAAGAGTGAAGGTTAGTGATTGAAGTTTAGTATCTGATGCTGATATGAAGAGCGAACTGTCAAATGAAACCACAAAGATGACACTATTCATAGGAACAGGTTGGTCAATAAGGCCTGTCAATAAATACGCCACTTGGTGGATAGCTAGGCTTTGGGACTGAAGAAGGACATGCCAAGCTGTGATAAGTCCAGGTTATCCGCAAGGAGGATTTGACCCTGGAATGTCTAAATGTGAATCATGGCTCGTTGAGAGTCAACCCGAAAGGGTAAGGAACGCGGTAAATTGAAGCATCTTAGTAGCCGCAGGAAGAGAAATCAATTGAGATTTCGCGAGTAACGGCGAGCGAAAGCGAAACAGAGCAAACCGAACACCTTGTGAAAGCAAGGATGGATGTGGTGTTGTAGGACTCGTGTCTTCCCTGAACCTCTCGACTTAAAGTCTGTTGGAAAACGGCACCTTAGAGGGTGATAGTCCCGTAGAGGTAGATTGGTGGGAAATGGCGAGTATCCTGAGTAATGTACACTGAATATTGTGCATAAATCCGCTAGAATTAACTAGCAACTCTAAATATTGCCAAAGTCCGATAGCAAAGTAGTAAAGCGATTGAAAGCTGAAAAGTACTGTGAAAACAGGGTGAAATAGAGCTTGAAACCAATGTGGTCATAGTCAGATACGGTCCGGAAGGTTCTGTCTTGAAGGAAACAAGTGAGAACTTGTGGTACGAAAGATAGATTACAGGATCGTATCGTCCGTTCCGAAAAACGGGGCAGGGAGTCTATCCTAGTAGCGATGTTAATTGGTTTAAGCCAAGGAACACAAGCGAAAGCGATACGTCCGTAACAGTGTAAAAACTGCGTGGGACAAGGTGTGAAAGTGCCTGAAGTTACTAGGATAGGACCTGAAACTAGATGATCTAACCCTGGGCAGGATGAAGCCTACTGAAAGGTAGGTGGAGGTCCGCTACCGGTTGTGAGATCCATTCCTTCGGGTGATCCGGGGTTAGGGGTGAAAAGCCTATCGAATCTAGTGATAGCTGGTTCTCATCGAAATGCATCTTGGTGCAGCCTGGTCTGAGACTTACGGGAGGGTAGAGATACTAATTAGAAAACCACGGATCGAAAGGTCCAGTTTTCTTGTTAAACTCCGAATCTCTTGTAGTCGTAGAAGACCGGAGTTAGGTCGCTGGGGTAAGCTCGGCGTCCAAAAGGAAAAAAAGCCAGACTTGAGTTAAGATCCCTAAATGCTGACTAAACGAAGAAGGGAGTGTGAATCCTCAGACAGTAGGACTATAGGCTTAGAAGTAGCCATTAGCTAAGAAGTGTGTAACAACTTACCTACCGAGGATTTATGCCCTGAAAATGGAAGGGACTAAGTCAGCTATCGATACTCAAGCTCTCGAAAGAGAGGGTAGATGAGTGTTCTTCGTGAATAGAAGCTTCTGCGTGAGCAGGAGTAGATCATGTAGAAATAAAGATCCTGCCAATAGTAGCAACATAGCTGGATGAGAATTCCAGCCGCCTAAAGTCCAAGGGTTTGTCAGCAATGTTCGTCAGCTGGCAGTTAGTTGGTCCTAAGTGTTTCGCTAATCTAAAAACACGATAGGGAAATCGGTTAATATTCCGATACCATGGAGGTACGCGCGGTAACGCAAGCCCGATTTGAGACGCTTCAAGATAGGCAGACGCAAGTTAACTACTGAATTCTCTGGAGTCTTGTAACGAGGAGAAAGAGAGGAAAGTAGGAATAGCTCTATGTATGTAGAGTTCTGTCGACTCTAGGAGCCCGTGAAAATCGAATCGGGAAGGATCCTTCATGTCCATACCGAGAACCGTCACAGGTGGACTCGCTGAGAAGGCGAAGGCGTGTTGGGACAACTCTGTTCAAGGAACTCGGCAATTTGGCTCCGTAAGTTCGCGAGAAGGAGTGCCTATGGTTTTCCGCAAGGGGAACTGTAGGTTTCAATAACAAGAGGGGAGCGACTGTTTAACAAAAACAACTGAGACTGCAAGTCTGAAAAGATAAGTACAGTTTCTGATGCCTACCCAGTACTAGTGTGTGAAATTCGGGTTCAACCGAAAAAAGCCCTAGTAAACGGTGGCGGTAACTCTGACCGTCGTAAAGTAGCGTAATCCCTTGCCGTTTGATTGACGGCCCGTCTGAATGGCTTAACGACTTCTCTACTGTCTTGAACTGATACCCAGTGAAGTTGCTTTTCAGGTGAATAGGCCTGAGACCTCCTGTGGGAAACGTAGACCCCGTAGAGCTTTACTACAGTCTGTTGTTGCGGTACGATTTTGGCTGCATAGTGTAGGTAGGACTCGCTATCAGGTTTTGCCTTTGGGTAAAACTGAGAGGCAATTGTAACACTACCCTTTCAGAATTGTATTGCTTACTTGCAAGAGAACAGCATCAGATGGGTAGTTCGGCTGGGGCGGTACACCCTCGATAAAGGATCAAGGGTCTCCTAAGATTTCCTCATCCGGGTCATAGTGTGAATTGTGTACGTGATGATGAATACAAGCTTTATGTTTGAAAAAAAGATGATAAGCGAGGTAGCTTATGAGTTACGGTTTATCATTTCACATTACCCGACAGAAATCCGGAATAGAGCATAAACGCAAAAGGAAGTCTGATTGGATTCCGACCAGCAAGGAATTCAACCGCGAAAGCGCGGGTTAGCGATACATCGGTTACCATTAATGGGTGCCGGTGGTATGAGAAAAGCTACCTCGGGGATAATGGGTTCGTGGCCGGTGAAAGCTCACTGGCATATAGCTCTTTGGGGTCGATTTATTTCCCAGAAGATAATGTGCGAGTAAATTGACCCGGCGCGTTGATGCGTCGTTGTCGGCTCCCCCTCTCCTGGCCGTGCAGCAGCGGCCAAGGGTACAGGTGTCCACTGGTTAAAAGGGGACGCTAGCTGGGTTCAGAACGTTGTGAGACAGTTCGGTCGCTATCTACAGGAGGTGTCAGTTGTCTGATCGGAAGGAGGGTTAAGTACGAAAGGAACATCCCCCCGTGGCCTCTGGTGTACCAGTTGTTTGCGCATTGCTGGGCAGCTAAGCCATACATGGATAAGACCTGAAAGCATCTAAGGACGAAACCATCCGAAAAAATAGACAACTATTCCGATTGCTGGTTCGCAAGGACCGGTGATTGGACGAGGACTGCTATAGACGATAGCGTTGATAGGAGAGCGGTGTAAGATTCAAGCTTTCGAGCGAGAATTTCAGCTGGCTCTTACTAATCGTCTGAGATTGATGGGCCTTGATAAATGACCTGTTCCTATGAATAGTGGAAACACTCTTCATTTTTTCAAAATTAATTTCACTAGAGATATTTATCGGAAAAGAATTTATCCCACATCAACTTCATAATGCGATGCAAAACCAATATACACGCGTCTTCTCTTTTTTTCGTTTGCATTTGATTTTCTAGCAAGAGAGTCCAAATCTAGCCGCATGCTGTGTGGTATCTGAATACCAAAATCATTATACAATCTTTTTACGATTCGTTCGTATTCTTGTAAACCAACTAAAGGATAACAAAATAATGCCATGGGGTTTTCTCTGAAATCACCTACATTCTGAGGCAGTATTGCATTTCCTTGTGCGGTCTCCATTAACTCAGGAAATTCATGATTACCAACAGGTATGTTTCTTAATGGTATTTCATCGGGTATGATAAGTCCTTTTTCAACGGCGTCTTTAAGTTTGCCATACATGAATTCTACCTCTTCATTACCTCTTCTTCTTATATCATCTTGAATATGGAGCGCCAACAATCTTACAGCTTTCTCAAGTTTAACATTATCCGGATCAACATAAAGATGTCTTTCGTCATAAACTGAATACGGATTACCCAGTTCAACCAATGCTGTACGTGGTTGCAGTTCACCACCAAAAACATAAATACGGTCAGGTGTAACTGTAACTTTCGCTGTATTATTGTAATAATGCGGTGTATTAACATAATTGTATTTAACACTTACTGTATAACCTGGCGGAAGTCTGGCATCTTGAGCTACTTTCAGTTCATCAATAGTATGCCACAATCCAGATACAACACGTTGGGTATAAGCAGGTTTAGTATCTTGTTGAGATTCATCCAGTCGTGTACTAACTCCAGTCATAAATTAACAAAGGAGAATTAAGCATTTAAACAATATACTGCAGACCGGATAGTATTTAATCCTTATAACATAAGTAAAATCATGGAGACCTCTGCTTTAGGGAAAACAAGCTTCATCCTTTCATTAGTTGGTATAGCGACTTTATTGATTTATTTTATTATCGCAGGTGTTACCGCAGCAGGAACTATCGCAGACACTTTGATATTATTATCAATTTTTGTATCAGTATTCTCGGCCATATTTGCTGTCGTGCTGGGTATAATCGATTTGTTTAATAAAAAATCCAAAAAGACATTGCCAATAATCGGTTTGGTTATCGGTGTAGTTTTGATTGTGATAGATATCATATTGTTCTTATTTGCAATTGCATTAGTTCTTACCGGACAGGTCTAACTGACTTATCGTTTCAATAGGTGACATTATCAGAAATTTACTTTAACGGTTTCAAAGTTTTGATTCCCAGAACTTCAAAGTATGAAATCTCATTCCCTGCGATTACCTTGTCTCTCACTGCCTCGTCGATTTCCAATTCAAATGTAGAATAATCAACCATATCCATCAGTTGTGCTGTGTTTCCTGAAACTGCAAGTACCTGCGCCTCTTTCTTCAGAATTATCGGAGCGGATACTTCTTCATGTGACGGACCTAGTATGCTTCTTCTTCTGCCGTCTAAAATTCCCATGGCTTCAATTCTGATCTTTGCATGACCATGCTTCCCGGATGTAGAAACCTGTACCTTCTCAACCTTACATGGAGCATCGTCTATAATGACATAGCTGCCCGGTTTAAGGTCTTTGATTCCTGTTCTAGTAAAATCAGCCATTCACAATATCTGTACAGTTTGATTTAAATTAATTTCCAAAGAGAAAATTGTTTAAAAAATTAACTATCTCTTGTTAGCAAGTACGATATCTTCGCTTTTTACAGTGACTCTTTTAGCGTGCTCAGAGAATTTGACTGCATTCCTTGCAATATCTTCTGATATCTCGAGTAAAACTTTCTTCAGTTCATGAAGTGCCGATGCGGATACCCTTTCTGCTCCGGCTTCACGCGCGATTTTCTCCAAAGGCAACAGCGGGAAATCTTTTACCATATACAATTATTGTCTTCCGCAAGTAATATAAATTTCTCAACATCATCAGAGTTGTATGAAAGTAGTGCTGGATACCAATGCAGTGATATTCCTGAACGATTTCAGGAACTTTGAGGAGATATTCACAGTGCCGGAAGTGATGGATGAGATTAAGGATAGAAATACTTCTATGAAATTATCTGGCATGAACATCAAGACAAGAGAGCCTGATGAAAAATCTGTAAAGGAGATAAAGAAGATGTCGAGTGAGACTGGTGATTCTGGAAAATTATCCCAGACAGACGTTAAAATACTCGCGCTTGCAAAGGAAAAGAACCTTACAATAGTTTCCAATGATTTCAACATACAGAACGTCGCACAGAAATTCGGCATCAATTATGTTTCAGCCACTGACAAGAAAATAAAAAAGGTTGTTATATGGAGAAGTTACTGTGAGAACTGCGAGAAATTCTATGACGACCAGTTGCATTGTTCTAGGTGCGGCGGTGATTTGATTAGGAAGCGTGTTAGTAATATATCTTTAAGTTAGGGAAAGCTAAAATAAGTAAAATCGAAATGCTTAAATAGTTAACTGTTTATAGTAAAATTTGAATTCACTCTAAAGTGATAAAACATGACAAGCGCAATACAAAGTTCATCTCGAGAAACTGGACGTTCTATAGCCCATGGTCATTTAATACTTGGAATTGGACCAGTTAATGGAGCTATGTCAGCATATGTTGTAGCTGTTATTACTAGACCAGGTCCAAGAACATTTACTTATGAATTACCTCGTCTAGGTTATATCCACGCATATGAAATTGTTGATGGATTGAATCAAGCTTTGTCTCCTGAGGGATTATCCCTATCAGAAGGATCTGAGAGAGCTATAAGAGAAGAATTATTGCCACTTTTGTATCGCAGAGACGAAGTTTCTGGTGTATGGCATAGAAGAAAGTGATAAAACATGCCAAAAAGAAAAGTATCAAAATCAACAAGAACAGCTCCACCTTCAAAGACGGGGTCAAAGTATTCAAAGAAATGTCCTGATTGCGGTAATACTAATTTTCTAGAAGATTCACAGAGAGGAGAACTTGTTTGTTCCAACTGTGGATTGGTCATGGAAGAATCGATGATAGATACAGGCCAGGAATGGAGAGCTTTCGACACCGAACAGATGTCAAAGAGAGCAAGATCTGGTGCACCATTAACATTCACAAAACACGACAAGGGTATGACGACTGAAATTGGCAAGGGTGTCGGTGAATTGTACAAGGTTCCAACAAAGAAGAGAGCACAATATTACAGATTGACAAAATGGCACAAGAGACTAATCAAGTCTAAGGATAGAAATCTTTCTTTTGCTCTTAGTGAACTTCAGAGAATTGTCTCGTTCTTGAATCTTTCAAGAAGCGTTCACGAAAGAATTGCAAGATATTACGAGCAGGCTGTTAACAAGGGATTGGTCAGAGGAAGATCAATTGAATCAGTTATCGCAGCTTTGACATATGCAGTTTCAAGAGAATTCGGTTCACCAAGAACTTTGGATGAAATAACAGAAGCATCTGGTGAAGACAAGAGAGAAATCGGAAGAACATATAGATACATTTCAAGGGAATTGCAAATCAGAATTTTGCCAGCAGATCCAATGTCCTACGTTCCAAGATTCTGTTCAATGTTGGGATTGAGCGACAGGGTACAGGCAAAGGCTATAGAGATTTTGAAGAAAGCAAAGAAACACGACATAACAAGTGGTAAAGGACCAACTGGTGTTGCAGCTGCGGCTATTTACATAGCATGCGTTCTTATCGGTGAAAAGAGAACACAAAGAGAAGTTGCTGATACGACAAACATCACAGAAGTCACAATCAGAAACAGATACACTGAATTGGTAAAGAAATTGAATCTTGAAGACGAGATGGAAAAGAGAGCTAAAGAGGAATAAATATGACGACATACCAACCTGAAACTCGATATGCATTTTCCGCTATGGACTTCTCAAGTTTGCGACCTTGGTTACAGCCTAGAAGAGCAACAATAGAAAGAGTTGTAATTACGCAACTACCTGGTTCTGGAGCTTATGCAGGTTCGTTGTGTTGCGGAGTTGTTGTTAGTTATAGACGACCCAAACCAGACATTGATGCCATTGGTGCAATGGGATACTTCAGAGTAGGGGATGTTGCCGGTTTGCTAACAGATTTTGATATTAAATTACCTGAGAGTCAAACAACTATCGGGGAAAAGGATTTCGATAGATTAAATGGACATAACGTCACAATTTATGAGTTACCATCTAAACAAAGAATCTTCCCATCTTTTTATGGAATTGAACCAAAACCAAGGCCTATACAAAAGAAAAAGAGAGTCAAAGAAGAGTGAAGGATAGTGCCCACCACAAGAACATATCAAGATATTGACGAAAGATTACAAGAATTTAATTATAATCTTAGTGCTGAATATTTCAGAGCAGAAATAAATCGGAAAAGAGCTTGTCAAAAAGCCGCGAAGGAATTAGGTGAACAGGTTTTGACACCACCTCAAATAAATACCTTAGCCTATATATTAGGGTATTCGAGGTATCTTTCGCCTTTTGCAGAGGTTGCAAGTGAATTTAGATTGATTGAACGAAGAATTCCTCCTGAATCATGTGTTGATTTAACGAAAATTACACATCTTAGGAGTTATGGTGGGCTAGGTTTTCGAAGAAGTGGAATACAAGCTGCATTTGAACAATTAGGTAAAGAAGGAAAACTTCACTATACACCTGAAAGATTTGATTACGCTGTTTCACAACTTCTAGAGTAACTTAATAATTCTTAATTTCTAATCTCAATTAATGAAACCCAACATAGGTCAAGGCGACAAGGGTACAACATCATTGTTCGGTGGAACCAAAGTCGATAAAGACAATTTGCAAGTCGAATCTTACGGCAATATAGATGAACTAAATTCTAACGTTGGTTTAATCAGATCATTCAATGAAAACAAAGAGATTGATTCAGTTTTAGAAACTATTCAAAACAATCTGTTCACAATCGGTTCTCAACTAGCATCATCAAATGAAAATTCACACACACCGAAAATAAAGATTGAAGACATAAAATTGCTTGAAGAAGATATTTTAGAGTTTGAAAAAGAATTGCCAGAATTAAAAAATTTCATTTTACCAACAGGAACTAAACTTGCATCAATGTTTCATGTAGCACGAGCAGTTTGCAGAAGGACCGAACGAAGTATAGTATCATTGTCAAAACAAAAACAACTTGATGAGAACTGTGTTGCATATGTAAACAGACTATCAGATCTGTTCTTCACACTCTCTAGATACGTGAACAAGAAGGAAGGAAAAGAAGAAAAAGAGTGGAATTCTAAATAGATAGGTATGGGTGCTGAACACAAGATAACTGGAATACTTCAACTGATAGCAGTTTCAGTTGTTATACTGTATATTCTCACAGACGGTACGATTCCTAGAAACATTGCATTGATAGCGGTTGCATTCTTCATTGTAAAAGGAATAGGATTCACATTCATGAAACAGAATTTGTTAAGTCTATCAGATACTATTGCTGGAATTTATTTGCTATTACCAGTCCTTGGAATATTCTCAAACACAATATTGAATATTATTTTCATAGGATGGTTAATCCAAAAAGGAATTATTTATCTATTCAGGTAATTGAACATCTTTCAATCCATAAGCTCTGTCAACCAACTTTCTTACCTTATCTTTTTGATCTGGAAACTTTGCAACTAACCCAACTGCAGTTTGATAAGCAATGTCTTTCCATTTTCGATATCTACTATTATAATCAGCTGCTCCAAGTGGGAGGTGATTATATGACAATCCTCTTTCTATCCCCTCTAAGATTCCAATTTCATCTTCTAATGAATCAAGCATAGAGCGTAATAAATGATCAACATCAGGCTCAATTTCATCTGGAGGATATATAACCAAACTCGTTCCGATCAACCTATAGTATTAATATTCAAATCCTAGATTAAAAATCTCTACTATAACATTTTTTTGAACTTGATCATAGAATCTTTGGCATCTTCTTTGCTAGTGAACACTTCGAGTGTAATCGTCTTATCGTATTTTATTTCATGCAGCCATTTCACGAGCAATTTAAAATCAATCTTACCTTTACCCAATGGAAGATGCTGGTCTTCAGTCCCGTCATTGTCATGTAGATGTATGTGTGCTATTCTATCCTTGAATGAAAACAGATATTCTTTTATCCCGTCCATTCCGTTCTCAACAAACGCATGAGGTATGTCCAGATGCACTTTCAATTTCGGAACTTTGTCCATTATTGTCTTGTATTCCTTAAACCCTACATTGGATTTCTTTGTAGGAGAATTCTCATACATTACAGTTAATCCCTTACTATCTGCATATTCGACAATCTCTTTCAGGCTTCTGATGATGTTATTGACAATAAACCTGTGATATGCCTTGTAATCTTCTACCAGCCCGATTGAATAAAAATGAAAATTGATTAATTTTAGTCCAAGTGCTTCTGCTGTGTCGATACATTTTTTCGATTCCTCTACCCATGCCTGGCGTATATATTCGTATCCACTACCAAGATCGATCCACCATGCTGTATGGGCGATTGCAGGATAACTGAATTCAGAAACTAGTTTCATTACCTTGTTCTTCTTTTTCATCAGAATTTCAGGGGCACCTTCAGGTAACTCTATTCCAATTTCCACATAATCAAATCCAAGTGACTTGATTGTCCTAATCTCATCCATTATATTCAGTTTAGGATATGTTAACAAACCAAATTTGATAGACATAAGCATCTATTCCGTATTTTCTTCGGATATACCTTTGTCCTTCAACACTTTTGCCAAGTCACGAATCAATTTTCTGACATGCTCTCTCATTTCATAAACATCCCTGTCAGGAACCTCGTTAATCTTCTTCTCGTCAGACAATTTCTTCATCTGTTCGATCCTTTTCCACACGTCAGAATAATAACTTTCGAGTATTCCGGATTGAACCAGTTCTGTGTTGAATGCGTCATATACAGAACCAACTTTCTTAACAACATCTGCGTCTTTCGTGTCTTCAGGGAATTTCTTCAAGCTCTTTATTGCAGTTATAGCAGCCTTGTACATTACCTCATGTGTTCTTTCGAGAATCTTTTCTTTCTTTCTCATTTCAAGCGCATTCAATAGACCGAACATCTTGTCAACATATTTTTCAGCCTTTTCCAACCACTCGTCGACAAATACACCACTCGCATCCATTAGTTCCTTGTGCTCGATTTTCTTTCTGATTTCAATTATTTCTTTCAGCCAATCTGCATACTGTTGTTCAAGTATGTTTGTCTTTACCAAATGTAAAATAACTTCATCATAAGCCTTGCTAGGAACTGGAGGTGCAAGTCCCATGAACATCAACACTGCCTGTGTAGAGTTCAACATCGCATAATAACAATCCTCGGCCAACATCAAAAGTTTCACAGTCTTTGCACGGTTCAATTTCTTTGGTGCAGCTTCCATGTAACTTTCGATAGCCTCTCTTGTCGCAGGTATCTTTCCCATCTCAAGCAGTTTCTTGATTGGTGCAAAGAATCCGGTATCATAAATCGGAACGCCTTCCTTGATGAAATTGTAAATTATTGGATGGGCGACTCTTGCATAATCCCAGAATTCTGTCAATGTATAAACAGGTTGTACTGATATCAAACAAATCTTTTCATCCTTACCATGTTCGTTCTTTACAGTTATCCAAGCTTCTGGAATCTCATCAGCCATCTTCAGCATGTCCTGATCAATCTTGTCCAACATTTCGTTTGTAAGATTGAATGTAGTGTCGTCGACGATTGCAAAAACATCGATATCACTTTTTGGTTTGAATTCGTCTCTCACAACAGAACCCATCATTACAATTGCTTTGACATACTGCCCGTATTTGTCGATGACTTTCTTTGTATAATTTTTAACAAGTTCCATTCTCTGTTCTCTGGTTTCCAATTTGGTTTCACTAGGATCAGTTACAGGAATATCTCTTTCATCTTCTTTTCTCGGCATTTCTATCCTTCCTTTGGCATTTCTTCGCCAACAAAATCTTTTGGCAAAAGTTTCTTCATTCTTTCAATCATCTCTTCTGTTGTTTCTATGGCTTCATTAAGATGATCAGTCGTGACGTTCTTTATTTCATTGTGATCTATGTCCTTCCACAACTTGTCCAGTTTAACAAACAGATCGACATATTTTTTCTCCAATTTCTTTTGTTTCACAAGTTTTTCCAAGAATTCAGGTGCTTTCTTGTAATCAGGAGTCTCCTTGTAATAATGCATGATGACTGCCTGTACCATGTCCAACATTGTGTATCTCAAATCGAAAATCAAAAGCTTGACCTCTTGTTTTATTTTTCTGAATCTTGTTATTGATGATCTCGCCTTCAAACTTATTGTCTCGTCACTAGGTGGAATCAATCCCATCTGCAACATTCTTTGGATAGGTTTAATGAATCCAGTGTCATAGATTGCAAGTCCATATCTAAGAAAGTTTGAAAATTCAGGCGAACCGATTCTTATAGACTGCCAGAATTCTGTCAATGTGTGGATCTGCAGATGCATGTCTTTGAACTCACCTGCCAGTATGTGTGCATGGTCGATTATCCTGTTGATGTCCTGAGACGCTTTAGTCGCAGTATCATCAAGAATGACCCACATGTCAATGTCAGAACCCTTAACCATGGTCCCTTTAACGCTTGAACCGAAGATAAGAACTGATTTTACAAGTTCACCGTATTGCTTTCTCAATGAGTTTGTGAACGCAACAGCCTTTTCTATCGTTTCTTTGTTGGCTGAATTGATAGTGTTATCCTTGTTTTCCTTCTTTACAAGTTCCGTATCTTCCAAATCTTGTTCGAGTTTTTCGAAAACCATAAATATCTTTCACATCCAGCGTATATAAAGCTTACTGTTACTTAGAAGTGGTGAATTAACTATCTTAATTCTTCTTTCTTCCATTTCTCAGGAGTCATGCCAGGTTTGGAAAGTGCTTCTTTGCCCAATGCTGTGTGTTCCTCTTCTGGAGATAGAATCAATCCTCTCAATGGATCTCTTGCATGCTCTCGTATGATGACCATCTGTCTCTGTGGAGATAGAATTCCTTCTGGGGATATACCGAAGAACTCCATCGGAAGCTTGTCGGGTGCTATGTCTTTCTCTAGGTGAGTTCTGATTTCCCTCAATGCAGGTATTACAGATCTTGCTATTTCCAACATGTTCTGCCCACCACCCCTTTCAAACGTAAGGAAACCGTCCTTGAACCCAACCTGTCGTAATTTGTATAACCAACCATACATCCTGAATTGTTCGTCTGATGGGATTTCAAATGGCATGTGCTCGTGCACACCAACAGGATTGTATATGTGAGTTGCGAATACATATTTCCCGAAATCAGGGGCCTCCTTTGATACCTGATCAACTTCTCTTTCAGGATCTATTCCCTGATTGAGCCAATGATTGAAATCTATCAACAAACGTATCTGATTTGTTTTCAGTACATCCTGCGCAGCCTTGACAAAATTATACATGTGCTTCGCATGGAACACTCTTCTCAATCCTTCTGATCCTGGCGCGGCTTCAGGATTCTCAAAAACCAAAACCAAATTGGGCCCCATCTCTTTTAATTTTTCTATAGCTTTCTTTTTGAAAAATGGATCTTTGTCTCTATCAGGATTTGTTTTGTAACTCTCGTCCAAGTAGAATTCTCCTGGATCCGAATCGAAATGGCCTAAAATGTATCTGCATGCTACCATAGCAATTACATCAGGGTGTAAATAAATTTCATTTGTATCAATGTTGATTAATGGTTTCTCCCATTTCTTCTTTTCTCCTATTTTTCCCTCCATTTCATCTATTGTTTTATCGCCGAAGAAAAGTTTCCATAAAGGTTCTTTTGGATCATTTCTCTTTAGTTCAAGATACTTTGTTATTACAGCATATGCGACCTCTTCGTCTGTTATAGCACCTCTGTTGAATCTCATCCTACTGTATTCCAACCATTGTTTTATCAACTCATCACCCACATCTTTTTCATTCGGCTCGCCCATTATTTGTATCAAATCATTAGGATTGTCAAGATCAGGTTGCCTGTTATTATTTCTATTTTGAAATTCCTGTACACGCCTACCTAATTCAGAAGGATTTTCACGCTGCATATTTTGAAAATTTCTTGCAGCGACGTTACCCCTAGTTCTAATTCTAAGTTCTGTTGGAGTGATAGCTATAGGCGCTTCTCGCCCTATTACTATCATCACCATATCTTTTCTAAACCAGTCTTTCAAATCTTCATTTGCAGGTATATCCAAAAATTTTGCAGACCAATCATACTCCCCACCAAAAGTTAGCATCGGCATACCAGCGATTCTATAACGTTCACCAAAATAACCCATCGACATCATTATCGAAATATGAAAGTTTATGTATTCTGGCAGTAATTTCTTCAGACCCTTCTTCACAAATTTCTCATACAGCGTGTCCAAGTACATGTGCAATCTTCTCTGAGAATGCCTCCATGTAGTTTGCATAGCTGTCTCAAGTGCAGTCTCTTCGATGATCTCGGTATGCATGACCCATTTCACCTGAAGGTCATCAACGAATCTTCTTATCGTGTCTTCGATTCCAGGTTCGGTCAATTCAGAAACGCTGTCAAGATCAACCTGAATGCTATTAACACCTTGTGTAAGAACCTGAGAAATTTTTGCTTTTATTCCAGCAAGATCTCTTCCACGTGCTATGCTCCACAAGCCACTAGTAACAGCAATATTATATGTCATTATACCTTTACTCCAGGTACTCCTGCACCTTGTTGTAAATATCTTAGAACAAAGAGATAACCCTGGAATGCAGCTTCCAACTGATACATTTCTGAAATTCTGTCGTCCATTGCAATTTCGTAAGGGCCCCTTCCTCTGAAGAATCCCAGCTTGATTCCGAATAGATTTAGGAAATCTCCAATTACATTCTTAGCCTTTGTTACCGGTGGTCTCTGGTCTTTTAATTTCTCCATTTTTTTCTTTTCTTCCTTTTCCAACTCTTCTTTAGTTTTGAATATTCTAGGATACTGTTTCTTCGCCATATTTTCAATTGTATCAAATTCAGGTATCTTCCCTTTTCTAACTTCTTCGGGATTACTAACTCCAACTTCACCCAAGAGTTGATTGATATAGTTTTCTAACTGTTTCTCACGTGCTATTACTTCCAACAAATTGACTATGATAACATTCTGTGATCTATTTTGAACTGTCATGTTCGACAACATCAAATTTTCCAGTTCATCACCATTAGGCATTCTCAAAACTGCTCTTATAAAAGGTATGTCAAGAAATACAAAATACGGACTGAGTATCCATGTATTTCCAGAAGTTGTTCCTCCTGGTTTTAGTGATCCTCCATAAACTTCTGGCATGTGCATTTTGAAATAATCAACAAGACGTTTTCTTGCTTCAAAAATATCACCTATCGTTAGTTTGACCTTGTAATAATCCTGCACCCTGTCGAAATATCTCCATATAATTTCATCGATGGACGGCTCGATTGGCAATGAATCCACTTTTTCATCTTTCTTTTTGATTTTTCCCATTTTAATTAATTCTTCTATGTGGTCTTTTTTAAATCCTGTTTGACTTATCGGAATTTCATTGACAAATTCTCTCGTGTACTTGTACTTTTCAGCAGGCTCGAACGGGAGGAAGGCCCAAATTCGTGTTTGGTCTATTGAATATGCTTGGGAAGAAGGTTGAAAGAATCCTCCTGTAGCAAATGCTCTTCCGGGCGAACCCTCCAAGGAATCTGTAATCAGTTTATATCTTGCAGCGATTGGTTTCAACATTTCAGTATATCTTTGAATAGAATTCCTCCTCGATTCAGTCAACCTCAAAATATTCTGGTATCTTTCCTGCAATGTGGGTTTGAATAGATTGTCCCTCCATTCGAGGAATATTTTGTTCTTAGTTGCGAGTATCGATCCTTCAGCTTCTGTAAATTGATATTTTTTCGCTATATCTTTCTGGTCAATATCCTTGTCATCCAATCGCATAAAGTCTACAATTATCGTCGGCCATCTCTGTGTAATTGTTCTTAGTGCAATACCTTCACCCGTATGTGCATCCACCTGATCAATGAACACAGATTTCAAAAGCTGAGCACCTTCTTTTTTCATTGGCTCGCCTTTTTCCATATCACCTTTTTTCTTAGATTTCATCAAATGTTCCCCTTCTTCCATTTTCACGAAATAATCTAGGTATTCCTTGTATTTTCTCAAATCATGTGCAATCAGTTCATAATCGTGTATAGCATTTGCAACCTGCCCTAGTCCGGCTTTCAACTGGGCTTCAAGCGCAGCGTTCTGCTGCAGAGTCAAATCGTAATATTGTTTGAATGACGGCGATACATCGATCTGTTCGTCCATCTTGAATACCTCAAACCCATTTTTACGCAACTGGAACATCAAAGAATAATATTGTGCAGTCAATGAACCAAGAGGACCAGTCAAATCTAAATATATCTCTGACTCGAATGGATTTGCATTCAATCCTAACCCAGGATCTTTATCTAAAATGAGGTCATTGAGCGGCGACAATACGTTTGACATCAATTATATTATGTATTTCCCTTTTCATTAAGTTTTTACTATGAGAAATATGCCTATGGCTGTCAGAATGATTCCTATCAGAACGAACGAGTTTCCAAATTCAACTGGTTGATAGCCTTTTCCTGGACCACCTGTACCCATGCCAGGCATGGCGACTATGAAGAACAATCCTACCAATGTCAGTATCCAGCCCAGTATCTTATCCCAGACCATACTATTATTTGGTAACCTATACTTTTTAGTTTAAAAGAACACAATATTTTATTCAGTGATTTATTGCCAGTATTCCAAAGATCAAGGATTTTGATACATGATTACTGCCTCATACCGAGACCTGCCGCGACTATAGAATATACAGGACCCAACCCACAGCAGATATACGAATTTATCAGAAAGCAATTCTACACCTTGTTCAACATTACAGAAAAGGAACTCCAGGAAAGGGAATTCAGATGGGACAAGACGGCAAGCGGTGAAAGCTTCCATGTAAGATGGGAGACTATAAAGGACCTAGATTTCTACACATTCCGTGATGTTACTGTTACAATCGACGGTACTGTAAAACCAAGCAAGGAATTTGGCAAGGAAGGTTCGGTTAAAATCACTTTTGAAGGAAAAATTAGAACAGAATACCCTCAAGATAACACGTGGCAGAGAAGTTTGATTTATGAAATGTTTAGAACATTTTATCATAAATTTATTTACGAGTCCACTAGAAAGAAATATATCGAGGACTGCCGTGAACTGTTGCTTGCTTTTAGTGATGAATTAAAGAGCTTCTTCAACTTGCTACCGAAGACGTGATTAAATGGCAAAATGGATATTGGAAGACGATTGTCTGGTACCAGAGAGAATTATTAAAGTTGATTACAAGGGACCGAACCCATTCCGTATCTACCATTCGATACCCCAACTTCTAAGAGCGATATTCGATGTCAGAGGTAAAGATGTCTGGGAAAGGGAATTCAGATGGGACAATACAGGAGCCATGAGAGACTTTTTGTTCAGGTTCATAGTGGTGAAGGGTTATGACATGTGGACGAAAGCCTTTATAGAAGTTATAGTTCAGGGAAAGAACAATCCCGATCCAAACAAGGATGGTGAAGTTACGGTAATGATCACAGGAAAAATAAAAACTGGTTTTGATGAAAACAACATGTGGAACACCAGCCCGATTTACAAATCATTGAGATGGATATACCTGAGAACTCTTTATAATGACGTGAGACGAAATCTAATAGAGGAATGTAGGATAAAGGTGACAGATTTGAGAAATGCAATCCAGAAATCACTTGGAATTTCAGCAGAGGCAGTAATGAGGTAATTGAATGGGAGTTGGAGATATTCTAAAATCAGTCGTTACTTTGCCATTCAAGATAATCCTATTACCAACCAAACTTTTCAAGAAAAAGGAAGATGAAACATCTTATCCAAACCAATCACAATACCAACCTCAAACAAACTATCCGCCACAGTCACAATATCCAAACCAGCAGACTAGTTATCCCAGTGCAGATAATACAGGAGCCAGAGTTGATTTGATGTCTGCACAGATGGACAGTTTGAAATTGGAATATGAAGCAATCAACCAGAGAATCGCGAACATAGAAAGAATGGTGAAAGAAATCTACACAATGGCAAAAAGCTAACTCTTTAATTCTTGACTAGATGTTTATTTGATATGATAATCGGTCTTATCGGTAAACCGTCTGCAGGCAAGTCAAGTTTCTTCAAAGCAGCGACTATGATTGATGTGAAGACATCTTCAGTCCCATTCACTACGATAAATCCGAATAAAGGTGTGGCGTATGTTACGATAGATTGTATATGCAAGGAATTCAATACGACCTGCAAACCTAAACACGGTGTTTGTAAAAACGGCAAAAGATACATTCCAGTAAATCTTGTAGATGTGGGAGGATTGATACCGGGTTCACATTTGGGAAAAGGAATTGGAAATAAATTCCTGGACGATATACGTCAAGCGTCTGTTATGATTCAGATTATTGACGCATCTGGTATGACTGATGAAGAAGGTAAACCAACAGAAAATTTCGATCCAACAAAGGAAATAGAATTTCTACGGGAAGAGATTGATTTATGGTTTGAGTCTGTTGTGAAAAGAAATATTGAGAAATTAAAATTACCATCTTCAGAATCTGATTTGATAGTTCTGCTCCAGGAAAAATTAAGTGGACTTGGTGTGACAAGAAACGAAGTCTCTCAGACGTTGCAAAAATATACCATTGAAGACATGGAAAACTTTTCCAAAGAGCTTAGGAGAATATCAAAACCATTCATAATAGCAGCGAATAAGATTGATTTGAAACCGTCGCAGGAAAATTATGAAAAATTGAAAAAGGATTATTCTAATATGATACCTACAAGTGCCGAATCTGAAATTGCATTGAAGAAAGCAGATGAAAAATATCTAATAAAATATAATGGAAACAGTTTTGAGATTGTTGGTGAATTAGACTCTGCTAGAAAGGTAGGCTTGGAATATATTAAGAGTCAGGTTCTTGACAAGTTCAATTCTACAGGTGTACAAGAATGTTTGAACAAATCCGTATTTGATATTCTTAATTACATTGCCGTGTATCCTGTTGCCGATGCAAACAAATTGACTGACAAAGATGGAAATAAATTACCCGATGTTATACTTGTCCCGAATGGAACTACAATGAAGGAGTTTGCATTCAAAGTTCATACAGAGCTAGGCAATAAGTTTATTACAGGTGTTGATGCTAGGACAAAATTAAGGTTAGGTGCAGACCATCAATTAAAGCACAAAGATGTTGTTTCGATTGTTTTTGGAAAATAAACAAATTTTAGAAGCTTTTATGATTTAGAAACTTCTATCCATGATATTTTCCAGCATTTTATACATCCTATCCGTCCATTTCTTTCTATTATTTCATTTTGGGCAACCACCATGTCACATCCTGGGCATAATAATCCTACGATATCAGAATCTGGAATCATTTGAATCACCTGATTAGTCATGGTGACATTTACTATAATAGAATTTGTTGTTAGGATTTTTACAACACTTTTATTTATCGCTATTTTTCCATGATTTAATATGATGGAAGAGATTAGCAAAGGTCTCGAAAGGATAGGATTGACGAGTAATGAAGCACAAGTTTATCTGACTTTGTTAAAGCATGGGACATGCAAGGTTGGAAAAATAAGTAAAATTTCTCAAATAAACAGGACAACAACTTATGATGTTCTGAAAAGGCTTTTGGACAAGGGACTGATTGGATATGTTGTCAAGGGAAAGGTGAAATATTTCGAGGTTTCAAATCCGAACCAATTGAAAGATTTTGTAGACGAAAAGAAATTCGAGGTAATCAAGCTTCTTCCGTCACTCGAAAAGATTTACAAAACCCCTGAAGAAAAACATAATGTGACATTGTACTATGGTTATCATGGTGTCAAATCAATCTTTGAGGATTTCCTGAGAAATACGAAAGTTCATTATTTGATGGACTCGGAAGGAAAATTCTCTGAAAGGATGCCTTATTTTGCGAAGCATTTCGTAAGACAATTGGAGAAAAAGAAAATAAAAATAAAACACCTTGTGAGGGAAGGTAGGGATGTTCATCAATCCAAGACAACGGAAGTGAGGTATATCAAAAAGAAAATCGCATCCGAAGCTGTTTTTGATATTTACAATGACAAGGTCGCAATTATAATATGGACTGATCCTCCTGAAGGCGTGGTGATACAGAACAAGGCTGTTGCAGATTCTTTGAAAGAATATTTTGACATTCTTTGGAAACATTCGAGTAAAATTTGAACTTAATTTGTCAGACTAATTGCAACAAAAGCTTATAAGTTTCAGAAGCCTATTTTGGTGTGTCGCTCAACGAATCGAAAAATTTGGCTGAAAGCACTATAGAGCACGAATATTATTCTTGGTTCCCTTATGGTTATCAATCTGGCAAGACGAAGTACATTGTAGTTACAGGAAGTGTGATGTCTGGCGTTGGTAAAGGGACTTTCTCTGGTGCGTTGGCTACATTACTCAGTTGTCATGGGTTTAAAGTTTCTCCTGTTAAATTCGATGGATATATCAACTATGATGCTGGTACGTTGAATCCTTTCAGGCATGGTGAAGTTTTTGTTTTGGAAGATGGGACAGAAGGTGACTTGGATCTAGGTTCCTATGAACGTGCTCTTCATAGGAATTTGACAAAGGATAATTATCTTACTGGTGGAAAGATTTTCAAAACTATTATCGACAAAGAACGTGCGGGGAAATTCTTGGGTCGTGATGTCCAGTTCATTCCGCATGTTACAGGTGAAATCAAAAATTTCTTGCGCCAACTTGCAATGAAATCCGATGCTGATGTGGTTCTTGTTGAAGTTGGTGGAACTGTCGGTGACTTGGAGAATTCTTATTTTGTCGAGGCGATGCGCGAGTTACGATATGAAGAAGGTAAAGATAATGTGATGTTTGTAAATGTCACATATATCATAGAACCAAATTCACTTGATGAATACAAAAGTAAAGCCGCTCAATTAGGCCTAAGACAACTTCTTACACTCGGTGTACAGCCAGATATGATAGTGTGCAGATCACAAACTCCTATACCAAATTCCGTGAAGGAGAAAATCAGCGGATTCGGGAACGTACCGTTATCGCGAGTTTACAATCTCTACGATTTTTCAAACATTTATGAAATACCTTTAGCACTTCGTGATTTGAGTTTGGATAAAGAATTATTTTCGATTCTGAATATTTCACCTAAAGAAAACGATGATACTTTGCTTAATTTTAAAACATGGGAAAAATTTTTAAACAAAGTGGAAAATGCAAACAAGGAAATCGTTGTTGGAATTGTCGGTAAATATACGAATGTGCACGATTCGTATTTGAGTGTTTTGAAATCACTCGAGCATGCAGCACCATATTTCGATACGAAAGTAAAAGTGAAATGGATTGAAGCAGGTGACATAGAAGATGGTAAGACAAAGGTCGAAGATGCATTGAAAGGTGTTGATGGTGTTATAGTTCCAGGTGGCTTTGGAAAAAGGGGAATCGAAGGAAAAATTGCAGCAATAAAATATGTACGCGAAAATAATATTCCTTATCTTGGATTATGTTACGGAATGCAAATGGCAGTTGTCGAATTTGCAAGAAATATTTGCGGTTTGAAAACAGCGCAATCGACTGAGATAAATCCGGATACAGAATGTCCTATTATTGATATAATCCCAGAACAGAAGGATATATTGGAAAAATCCAACATGGGCGGTACCATGAGACTGGGTTCTTTTTCTGCAAAATTGAAACCAGGTTCTCTTGTTAGAAAGTTATATGATAAAGATGTTATAACAGAAAGACACAGACATAGATGGGAACTGAACCCAGAATTTCATGAAACACTTGAAAAGAATGGAATGTCCCTGTCAGGCATATATGAGAAAAGAAACCTGTGCGAATTTATAGAATTACCAAAAAACAAATTCTTTGTTGCAACACAAGCCCATGGAGAATTCACATCACGTCCACTGACACCTAGCCCATTGTTCATGGGATTTGTTCAAGCATGTGTTAATCAATAAATAAACCAAATAATATTATGGTACACTTCAAGAAAAGATTCATGCATATCAAACAAGGTCTGAAGAAATCTCGTGCTGTTTGGGGTAAAGTTAACATTATGAAATATCTTAGAAAAATCAGACGAAATTAATTTTCTAATTCATCGAAAAATTCTTTATCTTTCTTATGAATTTTTTTACCACCGATTCTATTCCATATTGATTCTAGGAAACCTTCTATTTTCTTTCCATTTACAGAAAACCAAATGTAAAACAATATTATTCCACTGAATATTATGAATGGCCATCCAGAAGTCAGCCCCTTGGTCAGCATATCTGAAAGCGTCTGGCCGAAAGCACCTACCAACCAGCCTGTCAAGAAAAAGTCGAAGAAAATAACAATCGGCAGAAGACCTATTTCAATTCCAATCTCCTCTCTCCAGAAAAGCAGAACTTGAATATAGAAAACTGCATAGACAACACCTTCAAACAAATAAAGCGCGAGTGTGTTCACCCCGCCAGTTGAAGCTATAATTAAAGGAACACTTAGACCACCGACAAAAAGCGCGACTGTTGCCCTGATTGTATACGGCATCCATTCATTCGGTCCGAATAACCTTGAGAATACCATTGTGAACGCGCCGAATATCCCACCAGCCAAACCTCCCATGTTCGCAGCTATAATCAAAGTGAACATGTCGTTCATTGCTAGTTTGTTAAAAATAAAATGGATGAATCCCGGTATTCTAGTCCAGAGTGATAATAGTAACAATATTGTTACTATAGACCATTGTGAGTTGAATGGGAAAAGAACCAACGACAAAATGAAAAGTGCTATGCTAGTATAGTAAAGCGGCTTCCAAAGAACTAGATCTTCCATGTTTTACCTCATTGTAATTTATTTTCTATAAATTAATCATGCCTTCCAAGCAGGCTTGCAGAAATCACACAACTTCATCAGCTGCATTCCACCCGGAACTATGGACTTGGCAAGTTTGACATGTTCAAAGCAAAAATTTCTCAGACATACATCGCACATTCTGCTGCAGTATACACATGTGTTAACATCACATTTCGGACATGGACCTCTCACTTGTCCTTCAAATATAGGAGATTTGCATATCTTACATTCCATGTTCATTATCGTCGATATTTCTTTGAATTGAAAATTGTACTAAAAGTTAGTGCTCTTGCCAGATCTGGAGGCCATAGACGTTTGTAAAGAAAACTAGCTTTCATAAGTTCAACACGTTCTCTATCATAAGGATCATCTTGCAGATGGACTCCATCGTCTCTAGACATAAATTCTTTTACGTAAGCTTGCGTAATTTCGTTCCCATCACCAAGTCTTCTATCTAGTGAATCCCAAAGCTGCGAGTATTCTTCTAAACCCCTCTTTACTGTCGTTACACCACGGGCTAAATCCAAATGATATCTCTCAGAAGATTCTAGTCTGTCGTCCATTTCACTAGAAGGTTGATTATCCATTATTTTCACTTGTTGTAATAGATGTCGTAGAAATACTAATAGTTTCACTTTAAAATGCCTTAAAAATACGATAGATTTAAATATTTGTCTTAATAAATAAGAGATATGAGACCAAAAACAGACACTTTCCCTATAAAATTACGTGAGGTCGATGAAAAAGACCGTCAAATACTCAATATTCTATCCAAGAATGCGAGAACCAAGCTAACAGTTATAGCAAGACAGATAGGTCTTTCAGTAGATTCCACAAAAAAGAGGATCCAGAAACTGGAATTTGATGGTGTCATTAACAAATATACCATACAAGTTGGCGTAACCAAACTAGGACTTTTACAGGCTACTCATGTATATGTCAAACTGAAGGACATAGTCAAGGAGAAGTACAATGCACTCATCGAGGATATGATGAAAAACCCTAGTGTGATAGATTTGATGACCATGCTGGGTGATTACGACCTTTACATAGTCTTCTTGTCGAAAGACAACATGGAGATGGACGAGATGAAACTCGAAATTAGGGAAAAATTCGGCAGCATAATAGGCGAATGGAAGGAAGTTGTCGTCTCTAGACTGTACAAATTGGAAGAATATCGCTTCTAAACTACAACCTTTATTACTGCATGCGTTACATATAATGAACTGATATCTTGTATTCTCAAGAAATCGAGTCTCTGCTCAAGTCAAAGAAGATAAAAGTTGGAGATAAGATACTGGTTTCTAAGGGCAAATCGACCTATTCAGGCATCCTTATGCCTAGAATCGAGCTTGGTGACACTTCTTCATTGGTTCTGAAGCTGGATAACGGTTATAACATTGGTGTCAAGTTCGAAAAAGACACTAAAATCAGACTTTCACAGAAAGGCAAGCCTATCAGATTCAAGCCAGCTGAGATGACTGCTAGGAAAGATCCGAACAAACCTACTGTTTCCATTCTAGGATGCGGCGGAACCATAGGTGCCAGGGTAGAATATACCACAGGTGCGGTATTTCCGGCGTTCTCACCAGGAGACTTGATTGCTTCTTTTCCTGAACTCGGGGACATAGCCAATATCAAAGGAAAGAAACTGTTCGACATTTTATCAGAAGACATGACGCCTGAACATTGGAAAGTCGTTGCGAAAGAAGTTGTAAAAGAGATAGAATCAGGTGTCGATGGTATTGTACTGATGCATGGTACTGACACGCTTCATTTCACTGCGGCAGCATTGAGTTTCATGTTGAAGGATTTGCCAGTGCCTGTCATACTGGTAGGCGCACAAAGAAGCAGCGATCGTGGGAGTAGTGACAATCTTCCGAATCTTGTATCAGCAGTCGTTGCTGCAGCAAGGTCTGACATAGCAGAAGTGATGGTATGCATGCATGCGAACATGAGCGACAATTTCTGTTATCTTCATCAAGGAACCAAAGTCAGAAAATTACACACATCAAGGCGTGACGCATTCCAATCTGTGAATGTCTTACCCTACGCCAAAATTTCTTATCCAGAAAAGAAAATCGAAATGCTCAGAACAGATTACAGGAAACGTGACAAAAAAACTGTGAAAATTGATGACAAGTTCAATACAAATGTAGCTTTGATATACACGTATCCAGGAATAAAACCTGAATTCATCCAATCGTTGAGAACATTCGAGGGAGTTGTAATCGCAGGGACAGGACTGGGTCATTTTCCAACAAATCCGACTAACGATTCGTTTACGAAAAGTGTTCTGCTTGCAGTGAAGAATTTGATCGATTCCAATATTCCAGTTGTCATCGCGCCACAAACAATTCACGGAAGGTTGAACCTGAATGTTTACGAGACAGGAAGAAGAATGGAGAAAGTCGGTGTAATTGGGAATGAATGTGATTGGACACCAGAAACTGCTTTGATTAAACTGATGTTCGTTCTTGGTCACACGAAAGATATGAACAAGGTTCGAGAAATGATGACGACAAACATTTCCGGTGAAGTTTCTGAAAGAACAGAGGTATTGTGATGGACAAGAAAATAAATTATAAAAGTGTCAGACTGAAAGCAGGATTGGAATTGCACCAGCAGCTGAACACGAAGCATAAACTATTCTGTAAATGTCCGACTGAGATGAAAGCAAAAACAAATCATTCCGCAATAATCAGAAAACAACATGTCGTGAGAAGTGAATTGGGTGAAGCAGATACAGCCGCACAATTTGAATTCCTCCGCGATAGAACATTTCATTATCAGATATTTCCTGAAGAAGTTTGTTTGGTATGTGTAGACGAAGAACCACCACATGAATTGAACAGAGAAGCACTTGATATAGCATTGCAAGTTGCATTGTTATTGAATTGCGAAACTATACCAACAGAATTACACGTGATGAGAAAGATCGTTATAGATGGTAGCACACCGATGGGATTTCAGAGGACTGTAGTTGTTGGAATGAATGGTCATATAGGTTTCAAAGGAAAAAGAATCCCGATAACACAAATCACATTGGAAGAAGATGCAGGTGCGATTGTTGAAGAGAAAGGTGGTAATGTTACTTTCCGTTTGAACAGAATAGGAGTTCCATTGGTCGAGATTGATACAGGAATCTTGGAAGGATTCGGACCAGCAGAATTGCAGGAGATTGCATACATCATAGGAATAATGGTCAGGTCTACAGGTAAGACAAAACAAGGTATTGGAGCGATAAGGCAGGACATGAATGTCAGCATAAGAAACGGTCAGAGAGTTGAAGTAAAGGGGATTCAGGAATTGAGTTTGTTATCAAAGGTTGTTGAGTTCGAAGTTCAAAGACAGATGAAAGAACATGCCAAACCAGAGACACGCGGTGCGAATCAAGATGGAACCACGAGATTTCTCAGGCCGTTATCAGGATCAAATAGGATGTACCCAGAAACTGATATACCACCTTTCGTTATTAGCAAACAACATTTGGAAGAATTGAAGAAATCATTACCAGAACCACTTATACACAAGCTTGAAAGATTCAAAAGCAAGTTCAAACTTTCAAATTCACTTGCAGAAGAAATAATGGAATCTGAATATCTCTCATTGTTTGAGAAGATTATGGAAAAGGTAAAGGCTGATCCTACGATAGTTGCTAACACATTCACATCTATAATCAAGGACTTGGTAAGACGTGAAAAAGTTGAGATTAATCGCATATACGAACATAGATTCTTTGAACTGTTTGAACATCTTGCTGACAAGAAAATAATCAAGGAATCCATACCAGAAATCATAAAATACCTCGCATCATATCCACAGGATGGCGTAAGTGACGCTGTAAAGGAATTGAACTTGAGACCGTTGACAGCGAGTGAAGTTAAGGACATAGCGAATTCGATATTATCAGAACAACCCAACATACAATTCGAGAAACTTTACGGAATTGTGATGAGCAAAGTTCGTGGGAAGATAGATTCCCAAGAAGTAATGCATATTGTTAAAAGCTTGATTAAAAAATAGTATCTATGAAATTCTTAGGAACAGACTTCAGTTTAGAAGAATCTAACGCAGTCGTATTCGGCGTGCCGTTAGGTAAAGGTTCAATCAAGTCATTAGAATCCATAAGACGTGTCAGCAGTTTTGTAGAACCAATGGATTTGGATTATGACGTGAATCTTCTTGAGAAAGTTAAGACATTCGATAAGGGCAACATAGAACTTGATTCTTTGGACAAGATTACAGAAGAGATAAAGAATATTTTGAATATGAAAAAGATTCCATTGATGCTAGGTGGTAATCATTTATCGTCTTATTATTCAGTGCGCGCTTTCAAGAAGGTGAAGCTGATTGTTTTCGATGCTCATGGGGACTTTAAGAATTCTTATGACGATGAAAAGATTCGTGCGATGAATGAAGGTGTAGAATTCAATCCTAAATTTTGTGATGCGACATGGTTGAGACGTATATCTGAAATTATTCAGCCAGAGAACATAATGTTGATTGGTGTGAGATCTTGCGATGAATTTGAATTCAATTTCATGAAGAACAGCGGGATACAATTTTTCACAAGCAGGCACATGTTGGAGAATCCTGAGGAAGTCTACAATGCGATTGAACACTTTACAAAAAGTTCTGACGTTTATGTTTCATTGGATTTCGATGTTTTCGATCCTAGTGTAGCACCTGCGGTGGAAATGCCTGAATCAGATGGAATATTCTTCAACAATTTCCAGAATGCTGTGAAATCAATCGGTGGAAAGATTGTTGGAATGGACTTGTGCTGCTTGAACTCTATGGAAGGAAATGAAATATCCGAATTCTTGGCCACTAGATCCATGATGGAAGTACTATATCAGGCAAACATTTAAATGGCTTTGTGTTAATTGAAGTATATGGGATTTCAACTTCGAACTTTAGAGAAGTTAATTTACATCTAATTGCTTTCTGCTAGAACTATCTATCCCATTCAGAATTTAGTGATACTATGGTTTATGTAAAAGATTTCAAATGGACAAGAGGAATGACTGTCGAGGAGTTGGTTACTGGTCTTGATAGCGTCGGTTTCCAGAGTGTCGAACTTGCAAAAGCATCTGAGACTATAATCAAGATGAAAGAATCTGGCGCTAAAATATTTTTCACATTCACTTCGAACATGGTCACTTCTGGATTGCGTGGTTTCTTTGCACAGGTGATAAGATTGAAAATGGCAGACGTAGTCGTAACTACAGTAGGAGGTATAGAAGAGGATATAATGAAATCTTTCGGGGAGAAATTCCCTATAGGAGAGTTCACAGCTGATGATGTTGAACTGCATGAAAAAGGAACAAACAGAATCGGAAATCTTTATGTTACAAACAAGAGCTACGAGAGATTCGAGGACATAATACACGACATGCTCAAGAAAGTCTATGACAAGAAGAAAAGATGGACAGTTTCAGAATTGTTGATGGAAATAGGATCCATGTTGAATGACGAGAACTCTATTCTTTATCAGGCATCGAAAAACAACGTTCCTATATTTTGTCCAGCTATCACGGATGGTGCATTCGGATTTCACTTGTATATGTTCCAGCAAAAATATCCAGATTTCATTTTGGATGTTGTGAAGGATTTTGCCAATATTCTATTCAGTACAAGCCAGGATGAAATGAAAGGAATGATATCTCTCGGTGGTGGTGTTTCAAAACATCATGCGATACTGGCATGTCTCATAAATGGTGGATTGGATTATGCAGTTTACATGACTACATCCAGAGAATCTTCTGGAAGCATGGGCAGCGCTACAACGAGAGAGGCCAAAAGCTGGGGTAAGATAAAAGACAATTCTGATGTAGCAACTGTCATTGGTGATGTCACGATTACATTCCCTCTGGCAATGATCAAAGCACTCGAGGAACTTTCAAAGAAAGGTCTGGTAAAGAACGATTAGAATGAAAGCGAAATTTGTTTTGAACAAGTCAAAACTTTTAGAACAATATAATTTCCTAAAAGGAATATCAGACGAAGTATCTTACAGTCTTAAGACAAACCCTAAAGTTGGTCAGGTATTAGAAGAGAATACTGATTCATTGTTTACATTGCATTCAACAGAGTCATTACATACAATAAAAGACAAGAGTAAAATAATTTTTGTTGCTCAGAGTTTGAATAAAGAAATCTTGGACAATCTATTCAAGCTTGGTATAAAATATTTTATCGTTGATAACGAATCGGATCTGAAAATACTTTTGGATTATATCTCAGACAATGATTGTAAAATCAACCTATTGTTAAGAATGAGGATGAAGGAACACACGATAAAAACCGAAAAATATTTTGTTTTTGGCATGTACTCCAACCAAATCAATGAATTGATACCTGAATTGAGAAAAAATAATAAAATAGAAAAACTCGGATTGCATTTTCACAAAAAGACACAAAATGTTAGTGAATGGTCTTTCAAACGAGAACTCGAAGATGTACTTGATAAAACCACGATAGAAAACATAGATGTATTGAACATCGGTGGAGGAATACCGATAAAATACAAGAGTCATGGCAATGTCAACGAGGTCACGCATTATATTTTCGATAAAATAAAAGAACTCAGAGAATGGTTGAACAAGAACAATATCAAAATGATGGTGGAACCTGGAAGATTTCTCGCTGCACCGTGTATAAAATTGGAAACTGAGATAACTGGAATATACGACAATAACATCATAATCAACTGTTCAGTCTACAATGCAGCCATGGATACTTTTGTTGCACATACAAGATTGTTTGTCGATGGTGAGTTGGAGAAGGGTGAACCATTTACAATCAAAGGTTGCACACCGGATTCGATGGACATATTCAGATACAGAGTTTATCTTGACAATCCCAAAGTCGGTGACAAGATAATTTTTCTTGATGCAGGCGCGTATACGTACTCGACAGATTTTTGTGACTTGGAAAAATTAGAAACTGTAATTGAATGATTATTCGGAATGAATCTCCACAACATCGTTGTCTTGCAGTTTGTATTCTAATCCGACTTTCTTTCCCGAGTATTTCGTCGAATTGAATATCTTTGCGAACTTGAAGTCTTTCAACAAGTCTTTGTGTATTTCCTTAGTAAGATCTTTCACAGTAGAATTTTTTAGCATCCCAATCGCAGGTATGGCTTTTGGTTTGTTCGGTGATTTTGTATAGATTCTAATCATTTTCAGTTCTTCCCACATGCGTTCTTTCAATTCATCTATTCCTATTCCGGACTTGGTATCCATACAAACTTCCTTAGGATCCAATCCACAAACCTTGCTTTTGTTTTTTACAAATACCATGTCCTTGTTGTCAAGTTTGTTTTTCTTCAATATTTTTAAAATCTCTTCCTTTTGTTTCATTGGATTTTGCATAGCATCCATCATCATAACAATCAAATCACATGAATACAGCAAGCTCATGAATTCTGAATTAAATGTTGATGGTATTTCTATCATCTGGAATTGTATGTCCTTGTAATACATCATCCCGACTTGAGGTTTTTTTGTAGTATAAGGATATTCTGCAACTTGCGCTTTCGCATTTGTCAATGAATTCAACAAGGAGCTCTTGCCTGATTTGGTCATTCCGATTATACAAATCTGCGCCGAACCTTCTTTTCTAATTATAAAACTTGGCTTACTCGACTTTCTTTTGCTTACAGCAGATTCTTTTTTCAGCTTTGACAATCTTTTCTTCAAATCCGCAAGAACATTGTGCGTACCTTTGTGTTTGGGTAACGCTCTTATCATTTCTTCCAGAGCTTTTATCTTCTCTTCATTTGTCCTAGCATCAGAATACTTTTTTTCTGCAACAAAATATTCCTGTCCGGCATTAATTGGCATAATTAGAATTATTTTCAGTCTTTTTCTTTTTTACTGGGTTTTTTAGATTTGCGTTCAGCTTTTTCTGATTCAGATTTTCCTTCCATTTTTTCTTCTTTGAACATCCTAATCTGTCCTTCTCTTATCAGGTTGACACGGTTCTGTATGATAACGTGGTATTTCTCAGGACTTCTTATACCGTGCATTACCATGTCGCTTCCAGACTTGAATGAACTGACGCTTATCGTACCATAATTTAAAATTCTACCAATTACACTCCGATGAACGCTTATGTCAGCAATAGTGGCATATGGAAGTATTACACGTTCTCTTGTGAATATTCCATGCTCTCTTATAACCTCGTTCATAGTGACTACGAATTTCTCTCTAAATCTTGCCCATTCCGGCTGCTCGATCATAGTTAGTCCAAGTGCCGCTATACCAAGTATGGTCAAAGTCGATAACAAATCATTTAGAGTTGATGGAAAGAACGTGAATGTGAGTTTGAAACTTATTATGGCAAGAACTAGGAAAATACCAACAAGAAATGCGATTATATAATTTCCCAGAAAGAATATCCTGGAAGTCTTTAAGACAAACTCTTCCTGTTCGTCGTCCATAATTCTAGTTGCCTTTTAGATTTAATAAAGAAAAATTCGAAAATAAAAAAATTCGAATCAAAAAACCCGAGCGATTACTCGTCTTCGTTGCTTTCTTCTGAAGATTCGTCATCTGACTCTTCGTCTGAATCCCAATCGTCGCTTGACGTTTCTTTCACCTCTTCTGTAGATTCTGTCGATTCTGTTTTAACTGTTCCGCTACCTTCGGTCTTTTCACCGATAGCGAATCTGTCTTTAACATCTGTTATTTTGATGTGAAGCTTTTCACCCATTTTTGCACCGTTAACAAATACTACGAAATTGCTAACGCGGGCGATACCGTCTCCTTTGGAGCCGACTTCTTTGATTTCAACATCGTATTCCTCACCAGCTTTAATTGGTTTTGGCATATCGTCTTGTCTTCTATCAAATCTTCTATTTCCTCCACCAAAACTTCTGTTATTGTTACTACCGAATCTTCGTCCTCCGCCAAATCTCATTTAATTTCCTCCATTTAATTTAATTTTAATCTTAGTCCACTCACTTGCGTCATTTTAAGAATTAGCAGTCAGAGTAGTTACATAAGAAACAGTCTAGTTATCACCTTGATTTTATTTACACCTAGGAATATGTTTGTGGTAAAGGTATTTAAAGGTTAGCGCCGGAGAAGGGATTTGAACCCATATAGTCTTACGACCGCTGGTTTTCAAGACCAGTGCACCACCAGGTTATGCGACTCCGGCATCTATATCCAAATTAACATTCAAAGAAAAAGTATTTTAGCGTAAGTATTAATCTAGTTTTTCCAATTTGCCAGATTTTGGTATGCTCAACTGCAATGTGTTTCTGAACTGTGTCACATATGCACCATGCACAACTACAGTATCACCAATTGCTACAGACTCAATCTGACCTTCCCATAATGACAATTTTATCTGACCAGTCTCGTCTTCAAGGATTGCATCAGCAACGCTCTTCACGCCATATTTTGTATTGACATCTCTAGGTTCGCCAATTTCAACCACTTTAGCCTCTACAGTTATTGCACTCAATCCAAGTTTGATATCTGCGATTTTCATAGAAACTCACTACATTTTTTCCTTTTTAAAGTTTAGGATACACTCCCCTTTTCATCAAAACCCTGTCTGTCCTTACAGAAATTCCGGTCTTCCTTTTCAACATTTCATCGCTATCCATCTTACATATACCCAGTGCAATCAGTTCTTCTTTCGATGTCATCACAGCAATCAATTCACCAGCTATTATTTCTTTCTGTATTCGTGTTATACCATTCGGATACAACGGCGCACCATTACAAATGTTTTCAACAGCAGAATCTTTCACGAAAACTTTCTTCACATGATTAATCGCATATTCAACAGGGATTAGAATCTTTCTTAATTTCTCATCATCACCAGTTTCTTTCCATATTTCATATGAGTCCCTCAATTCAACAAGCGAATGTGTCTGTTCTTCTGTAAAATTACCGACTCGAGTCCTTCTCAGTTCAGCCATATGCGCACCGACACCAAGTGCTTTCCCAATGTCATGACATAATTTTCTGATGTATGTCCCAGCTTCACAACCAACTTTGAACAATACTTCCTGTCCATTCATTTCAAGTATATCGAAAAATTTTATTTCACGTTCCCTTTCCCTTCTTGCGACTGCAGATTTCTTTGGTGGAAGTTGTATTATCTTTCCGAGAAATTTATCTTGAATAATTTTTCTCAACAAACCCTCTGGCACTGGCTTGTGCAATTGCATCACACCAACATACTCCTTGTCCAATCCTGTCAACACAGGCATCGATTTGGTTGCATTATCAAGTGCGACCGGAAGTACACCAGTGACAGCTGGATCCAATGTTCCAGAATGCCCGGCTAATTTCAGATTGAAAATATCTCTCGCCCATGCCGATACCTGATGAGATGTAGGCCCAGAATTCTTGTCAAGAAGAACAACAGACGATTGAATCAGTTCTTCGATAGTCCTGTCCTTAGGAGATTTTCCATAATCAGGATTTGTCTCTTCGTCAGATTTTATTAACCACATAATTAGAGTTACTTTTCTTTCTTAGATTCTTTTTTCTCAGGCTCTTCCTTTGCTTTTTTAACTTTTACATTCTTCATCTCGCCTGCAGAAGGAAGTTTCAATTTGAATTTCGAAACAATACCCGCTTTCTTGTAAGCCTCTATAATTTGCTCGTCGCTTGCGTCTTCGGATATATCCAATTTGTAACTAGTAGGTTCGATATGTGCGATATTGCATTTTCTTCTCTTGATTCCGCTGACCAATTTAGGTCCCGTGATCATTACAAAACTCTTGTCCAATTTCTTGACAACAGTACAAATCATTCCGCCTTCTCTTCCAACAATCTTTATTCCGACTGTTCCGACTTCTAAACTAGCCATATCATATACCTCTCGCCCTCTCTCTTAAAACTTGCCTGCTGCAATTTGAACAAAGGTTCCCACCAAATGGTCTGTTAGGAATCTTCTCACTCTTTGATAATTTCACTGATGCTCTAGGAACTCCATGTAATTGCTTCTTGCAGTTTGCACACAATGCAGGGCTGTTCCTTTCCTTCCTATGCACAAATTTTATCTTCCCCTTTATCGTTTTTCTTCTTACTGTCTTCATTTACTCACCTATGAATTTTCTCAACAACCAGCTTATTGTTATCGAGCTTAAGATATACCAAGCCAACCAGTTCGGTATCAAATTCAGTAATGGAACTAGGCTAATAAACGATATAAAAGGATGGGTTACCACCGTCTTCTCGCCGAACGCGTTATTTGCCCATGGGAATAACAGTACAAGGACAATCATGGACACTATCAGAGTCTTGAAAGTCTGTTTGAAATAATCGTTGTTGATTTTCATCATATCGTTCAAAAGTTTGTTTATCTCTTCCTTGTTTCCGCTCTTCTGCGCCTCTGATAATTTTTCCCTGACATCTGTTATGTCCTGTCGCATCTTTTTCAATTCTTTCTGATTGACGAATATTTTGTTTATGAAATAAATTATTGATGTGAGTATTCCCGAGAAAATTAATAATGCGAGAACAGGATTCAAGCTTAGCAAAGGATTGAATATCGGATCAACAAAATTAGGAATAAAATCAAATACCATCTACTCACCTACGATTTTTCTTATCAATGGATGAGCCTCGTCCAATTTCTCGTGCTGCAATTGCTCGTAATAATTGTAAACTATCATTACCGTCAGCAAGATACCTGTTCCGGTTCCTATTGCGCCAATCAAATCTGCGAATGCCGCGAGCAAACCTATTGTTACTCCACCCAATACAGCAAGATGCGGGATATATCTGTCCAATACGGATTCCATCACCTTAGGATCTCTTCTGTATCCAGGTATTTGCATCCCCGCACTATCCAACTGTCCAGCAACTGTACTGGCACCCATACCTGCAGTGCCGACCCAGAAAACCGAGAATATTACCGCTCCAATAACTAGGAATAATGTATATGTGATAGCTCTGATGACTTCGCCGGGTAGCAACGTTCCACTAATTACCTGGTATAAGAAACTGTTGTTCACTTGTCCCCCGCCAGGTGTTGATAAATAATAAACAAATCCGCTAACCAAAGTTCCGGCCTGATCAAAACACCCGATCAAGCTACAGTTCAAGCCAGTTGATGTTGGCTGTATTCCTATGTGTGCAACCAGTTGCATGTTGGCAATCAATGCTGCGACAAGAATAACAGGAATGTTACTCGTGTACAATAGTTTCAGTTCCCATGTCCTGCCGAATCCGCGCATCTTAGCGAATGATAATGGTATTTGAACTTTGATGTGCTGGACGTAGATTACAACCAAGAATACAAGGAATGTTGTTATTACTGGGAGTATGTAAGCAAATGCTAGGGCGGGTTGATTCATACCCATGCTGACAAGAAATCCTGGGATAGCACCTGCAATTCTACCGGTGACTGAAAAAGGACTAATCAAGCCAATGATGAATTGTGTTGCCACTCCTGTTGCAATGAATAGGCTGACACCAGAACCGAATCCCCATTTTGTAATGAGTTCGTCAAGAATTATAACAATTATTCCACCTGCTGCTAACTGAAGAATTACAAAAAGAATTATTGGCAACGACGGGATTACTGGTAATGCACCTGCCAATACGAATGCCGCAGCTTCAACAAATGCCAATACTATTGCCATCAGCTTGTTCCAAGTCTGGAATTTCTTTCTTCCCTCGGGTTTTGTAGTGTCCCAGTTGATTATCTTTGAACCGACCAATAGCTGCATGATGATACCACCAGTAACTATCGGTCCGATACCAAGTGTCATTATACTTCCGAATTTCGAACCAAGGACAATTTCAAAGAATTGGAATTGTTCAAATGATGTTGCTTTGTTTACACCAAAAACAGTTATGTATGATAACAGAAGATATAGTCCGAGTGCGATTCCCGTCCATTTTAATTTTGAATTGAGGCTTTCTTTGTAATCTGGTTTCGCAATGGCAGGTAAAAGTCTTACTATCTTTGCAGCAATATCTTTCTTCTCTTCTTTCTCATCAGTCATATGTTAACCGTTTTTCCACCGATTTTTTCCAGTTTCTGAACAGCAATCTTTGAAAAATATTTAGCCTCGACAATCAAGGGTTTCGTTATCTTTCCGGTTCCCAACAATTTGTCATATCCAATTTTCTTGAGATTGACTTTGATCTTGCCATTCTCATTCTCGACCAATTTCTTTTCAACAAGTTTGTTGACAAGCAAATCCAATTCGCGCAAGTTTATCGTTTTCAGATTTCTAACAAGAGTCGGCAACCTAGTGAATCCGTGCTTACCGAAATGCATAGGATCATTCTTCAACATCCATCCTTTCTTGTGCCTTCTCAATCCTGCATTACCTCTTCCACCTCTTCCTCCAGCTCCCTTATGCAGCTTGTGAGAACCGTGGTAAGTTCTTACTCCTCTAAAACCTTCATGCTTCTTTCTTTTTCTGACGACCATTAAATCATACTCTCGATAAGTGTTTTAATTTCTTTGCCCCTGTTTCCTATGTCCCCTCTTGGATAGTGTTCATTTACTGACTTGAAGCCTTTGGAAGGAGGTGTCAGTCTGAAATTAGGTTGTATTCCCTTGAAACTGTTCAACTTGACAGTTCCCTGAAGCAGCATATCTGCAAGTTCGCTATAAGAATTGAATCCTGTCAATGATTTCAAAGATTTCTCATCGACTCTTTTGTTGTTGCTAGTCATTCTTAGTCTCTTCTCCAAGAGTTTTGTCACAGTTTCCTTGTCGACCTCACCAAATGTGACATGGTCCTTGATAACTTGAATCATTCCCCTGTAAATTTTAGTTTCAGGTATAATCGAGCAACTGTTGGTCGTATCCAGTCTCAGCATCTTCAATGTGTCCTTTACATGGTGGGACATGCCTACAATTCCCTTTATCCTAACTACCGCTAACATATTCCTCTTTTGGATTATGATAATTAATGTTTTTAAAGATAGTCAAACTGGTTCTGTCGCAAATGTTATTGACGGGTTAGCTGTCGCATTTTATTGATTTTGGGAATACATATAAAATCATTAATAAAATAATTTATTAAAAATAAACCATAAAGCAATTAAAGGTAAACCAAAACCAAGAAATAGATTCGTCCCATTCTGTATCATTAGATTTTTGATTTGAGGTTCTATCCAACTTGAAAA
Organism: Candidatus Aenigmatarchaeota archaeon; assembly: GCA_016187405.1. Taxonomy (GTDB): domain Archaea; phylum Aenigmatarchaeota; class Aenigmatarchaeia; order CG10238-14; family SCSR01; genus JACOWB01. The sequence continues at coordinate 6,884 of JACPJS010000010.1, read as the reverse complement.
ATATCCAACAATAAATACTGAAATTATAAAAAATATGAAAGCGTCTCTTTTTGTAACTATTTTATAAGAAACAATAGGAATTACAATACCATGCTTTATTGATTTGAAGAAATACGCACCTAGAATTATACCTAAAGAAGCTGTTAATCCTTTAGTTAGAATTTCTATAACAATAGGGTCAATCATACTTACTTTTTCAAACACTGTCTTAATAAAGACAACCATCTGTTCATTTCAAAGTTTTAAATATCTGGGACATGTAAACTAACATATGTCACTGTTACATTCTACTTTCAAACTAATAGACAAGATATTCCCAGCAAAGGTAGCATACGCTCATTGTGACATACCATGTGGGATATACGATCCACATCTTGCACAAATGGCTGCTCACACTGTCATCAGGATGACCACCTTGATTAATGAAACAAAAGACGATGCACATAAGATAGATCGTCTCACTGATGTGAAGGAGCATCATGCTGAATTGTGCAAACACGAAGTCAGAATATTATGGGGAGACTATTTCAAACCGGAACATGTTCAGAAATATCCAGAACTCCACGAACTGGTATGGAAAGTTATGAAATTGGGATCGAAGGTAAAACAGGAAGTAAACATGGAAGCAGCTGAAGAGTTGTTAGGAACTATGAACAAGATTGCAGAGATATTCTGGAAAACAAAAGGTTATGATACAACCACATTTTCTGCACCTTATCCAACTGCAAAAGAAACTGTTTATCCTATATTGAAGAAATGATGATATGTTTCCTTGGTTACAAGAATTATTCGAGAGAAACTGGACAAATGTATCCATTAGACCAGCAGATTATAAGGAACTTGATAGATGGAAAAGAACAATTGGTCAACATGGTATCCCAGTTCGTTACGAGCGTGATATTATAGAAGGACTCGAAGTTTATTTAATGTCCGTTCCTGCAAGATACATCCCTAGAATAAAACAATTGGAATTAATTCAATAATTATGCTTCCAGTATCACGTTTCAGAATCGAAGACAAAAGTATGGAACCTTTTCTGAAATCTGGAGATTACGTATTTGTGAATAAGCTCGCGTATGTTCTTAAAATGCCTGATGAAGGCGATGTGATCGTTTTCAAAAACTCCAATAAATTCTTGGTGAAGCGCGTTACGAAAGTATATTACGATAAAATTTTTGTTGAAGGCGACAACATTCTCAGCAAGAAAATAAAATCGATAAACAAAAATTCAGTAGTTGGAAAAGTTATTCTGAAAATAAGCGATCGTCCCAACGTTAAATAATTTAAATGCATAGAATAAATTGTGATAAATAGGCTGAGAAGATTCTACAGATGGTACACAACTCCGCTTCTTTTGGTGGCTTCCAGTGTTCTTGCAGTTTCTACACTCGCATCATATAATGAATCAGATTTGGCAAGACGTACATCAAACGATTTCAGGAGAGAAAATCAAGCACTTTCTGCAACAGTAGATACGCTAAGAACAGAGGCAGCCTTATCGAATGCAGAGAAAGTAGCTCTTCAGAAAGACAAATCTGATTTGTCAGGAAAAGTCGACCAACTCCAAATTGACATGAAAAGAATCGACCGACAATTAAACAGAGTTTTATCAAGAACAACTCCAGACATGATACACATTTATGGCCAAACAGACTTGACACGTGCTGAACTTGAAAGGCGCTCATCTAGTTATCATGGACAGAGAATTTTTATTCCAGAATACTCATCAGACGACTATGTAACCTACAAATTTGAAGGTTTCTATGTAGTCGAGAGAGATCGAAAACCTGAGCAAAGACCTTCTGGCAATGATGCCAGTCAAATTCTCGAAGATTACTATCCATGGATCGAAGCCTTTGCGCTTTATTCGTCTGATTTATGCAAAAATCCAGCAAAAGAAGCAGAGAGAATAGCAAATGATGTTACCTCAGTCAAATACATACCGGAACGCGCCGAACATGATAAACCGTTTTACAAACAAAGAGTGCTAGAAGTCGCGCAGCAAGTTTGTGCTAATTAAATTAAACCTTCTGATCAATTCTTTTGTGTTAAAGCTTAAATCGTTAACATTCAACTTCTAAATATGGTTTCACAAATTCAGGAGAGAGAGGAATTAAAAGAAGGAGACGTAGTTTTGTATAGCGAAGGACGAGCTCAGGGTTTTATTTATAGAGGATACTTTGCAACAACTTTAACTTACAGTACGTACGGTGTAGTTGTTTCACCTCGAGAATATGAAGAACATTATAGAGAACTGGGAAAGGGAGCTACTGAAGAAGATGCTAGAAGAGCTATAGAACTTGCACAATCTATGGATCAAGTTCCAGTAAGAACACCACGTGGATATAGACTTTATTATAAAGGAAATTTATCTAAACCGGATGATTTACAAGCTGAAATAACAGCTGAAATAGCACATGTTCGTCAAAGGACAGCTGATTATCAACAACAATCGGACTTTGAAATCGCATTTCTAGAAAGTATTATGAGAGCACAACAATCAATCTAAATTATTTCTCGTAAATGTACAATTTCTTCAACGCATCTGCAACTGCTGATATCAAGTTGATCCTGTTTCCTGTGTTACCAGATGTTCTAGACCAAGCGTCCTTTATTCCGGCGAGTCTCAACAATTTCTTCGTTTCATTATCTGCAACAAGCCCCACTCCTTTTGGTGCCGGTAGTATCTGAACGTGTACGCTTCCGGATTTTCCTTTTGTCTTGAAAAGAATAGAATGATTTGTTCCACAACCGCACTCCCAATCACCGCATCCACGGTTTATCATCATAATGTTCAATTTTGCCTTGTTGGTAGCCTTTTCCATTGCTGTCCTAGGCTCCACACTGCTCGCCCTGCCGATACCAATCAGACCGTTTCCATTTCCGACTGCAATCAATGAAGATGTTCTGAATCTTCTTCCGGATGAGTGCATCTTTGCAGTTATTCTGATTGGAATCCTCTGTGCACCTCCACCCTTTCCACCTCTTCCACCGATCAAAATCAATTCTGTCTTTAAATCAGGAATCAAATATTCGACAATCTTTGGCTCGAGAATTTTCTTGCCACTTGTCAAAATCTGTTCAACGCTTGTAATCTTTCCCTCAAAAACCTGTTTCCCTAAAACTGTCTTTGGAGTCCAATCAATGTCTCTTCTGGTCTCTTCGATAATAGGTTCTTTGATTTCTTCTGGCTCTATTGGCAATTCCTTAGGAACTTCCAATTCGTTTTTAACTTCTGTTGCTAGAACTTTTTCTTCCTTGTGCTTTTCCATTTAACCACTCAATATTTTTTGTTTAACCTTTTCAAATTCCATTGGCAAGTTCTTAAACTTTGTTATGTGTTCGCCCTTTATTCTTTGTTCACTTGGTAGGATTTCTTCATCAACAGAAACTTTCAATCCGGCATCCAACGCACCTTTCACAGTCGCGTATATCCTGGATCCTTTTACAGATGGATACAATCCAGCATTGAGAACGACTTCATTCACATTGTTCTTCAATGATTTCTTTCCCAGCAACAATCCTGTAAGGTAAGCTGCAGGTATATTGTCATAAGCGAAATTCCATCCGAGTTTCTTCAATTCCTTGCTGTTCGCAGACGATAATGTCTTGTCGCCTTTGGAATCAAAATCAGTCACCTGTGCCTTGATATATTTCAAACTCTTTCTCACGACAATCTGCGGCATTCCCGATTTCAACAATTCCAATCTCTTGTCATAATCAGTCTTTCCTTCCAATCTTCTTTTGAATGGCATTCTGTATTTTGGTGAAAGTTTCATATCATCCCTTCAATATCCTGCTCTGTTGCATGTACAATTTCAAGTGCGACCTGCTCCTGAACATACCACCTTTAACTAACTTGTACATCTTTCTGTATGTTTTACCGTCAATCAGCCCATCGGTCTTCAATTCACTCAACAACCTTCTCTGAGGCATGACAGTATTGATCCATTTTGTCTTGCTCGGAACAATGGAATGTTTTCTACCTTTCTTGCTTCCATGACCACGTTTCCTGTTTTTCATAGGAACTTTAATCCTTACCTTTTCAGGCAGTGATTTTATGTCACCCTTCTTCACAAGTTTCCTGATGTCAATCTTTGTAATAGCCTTTTCGATATCTTTCATCTTATCAGGATTCAACCATACCCTCGACCCGCCGATTTTCAAAACTTTTGCTGACAATCTTTTTTGTACGCTAGACATTTACACCGACTTCCTCATTGGATTCAGAACTTTTAATTTCATCTCTTCTGATCTCTTGATAATTTCCATTCTCTTTTTCTTTCCCACGGCTGCAGCAATTCTTACAGCTTGCTTGTCATGATTTACTTTTTCCAAGTCTTTCATCGTGTATACAAGGACTTCCATCTTTCCCGATGGATGGACATATCTCAAGTCTCTATTGGCACCGTAACTCACAGAAGGCATCTTCATTTTTCCACCAAACACCCTTCTTATCTTGGAGTTGATTCCTCTAGGCTTTCTCCATGCAGGCTTGAGTGCAGCTCTTGATTTCGAAGTCCATCTTGTAAAATCAGGTATCTTCTTTTTGTTAACCATAATATCATTCCTTTCCTGTTATGAATATACCGTCGGCGAATCTTCTCTTGTCGTAACCGACTATTCTGCATGCCAGTTCGATGTTGCCTGCAGTTTGTCCAGTTTCTTCTGGGTCATTCCCAGTCACAGTTACATCTTGGCCTTCTATCTTCACCTGGGTATTTCCTACGATCTTTGCGATTCTTGATGTTCTTTCGCCGATAAAATTACTAACCATAACTTTCTTCCCTTCAACCTTTGCAGTCATTGGAAAGTGGCTGTATACGATCTTCAATCTGTATGTGTATCCTTTTGTCACTCCTCTTATCATGTTTCTTGTGTGCGCAATTACTGTTCCTACCAATGCCTTTGCCTTTCTCCTGTCGATTTCAGAAGTGACTTTGATTTTGCTATCTTCTTTCGTTATCTTTGCTCCGTATGTCAACTTGAACTCTCTCTTCAATTCACCCTTTGTCCCGGAAACTTTCATCTTTGTTCCATCGACATCAATTGAAACTCCTTCTGGGATAGAAATCTCGCGCGAATACATATCATCACTCAATATACAAAAGAAATCAACTTGCCACCGACATGGAGTTCTTTGGCCTGGTTGTGCTGCATGACACCCTTTGGCGTAGAAATAATCAACAGTCCCATGTTTCTTCCAGGAAGGTATCTCTTTTCCCACTTTTCGAATTCCTCCACTTTAACAGAAAGACTAGGCTTGATAACATTCGTGTTGACTATCTTGCCCTTCAATTCGATCTTGAACTTGGCACCCCTACCGTCTTCGATTTTTTCAAAAGATTTTATATATCCGTTTTCCTGTACGACTTTCAGAATGTTGCCTAACAAAGTGCTGGCCTTCACAGTACAGCTAATCTTACCTATCCTCTCTGCGTTCTTTATCACAGTCAGGGCATCTGCTAAAGGGTCCTGCAACATGTTTTCACTCTATTATGTAAGGAAGTAGCATTTAAAAAGTTTAAATTAGCCGTCGTAAGTCAGATTTGAAATTGAAAATTGCGGTCGTTAATATTTCTTGACCGAACTTTAATCAGTAAATTTCCATTTGACTCCATCAGGAGTATCCTCTATAATAATCCCGTATTTATCTTTCAGTTCTTTTCTCAACTGGTCTGCGACTTCAAAATTACCAACAATTCTTGCTGCATTTCTTTTCTTTATCAAATCCATCGCTTCCTTAGCGATTTCCTTCTTTTTAATTTCAGGGACTATCTGGAAGAACTCACCAAGTTCGTAGATTGTTTTTTCTGCAAGTTTCAAATCACTTTTGGAAATTTTATCCTGATCAATATTCTTGTTAACGAGCGAAATAATTTCGAAATATTTTGTCAGTGCTAATGGTGTGTTCATGTCGTCTTCCATTGCTTTCAAGAAATCCTTTTTCAGTTTCAAGATTTTATTTGATAACAAAGATTTCTTTCCAGGTTTAGCTTCTCTTATCTTCTCCAATGTCGCACGTATCCTTTCGACTTTCTTGCTGGCTACACTAAGGTCATTTTCATTATAGTCCAATGGTTTCCTATAGTGCGTTGATGCTATCCATAATCTCAATGTTTCAGGAGACCATTTATCAAGAACATCTGATATGGCGACAACATTGCCAATGGACTTGGCCATTTTCTGTTTATTGATTGTAAGAGTCCCCGTATGAACCCAATATTTTACGAATGGTTTCTTTCCAGTCGCAGTCTCAGCCTGTGCAATCTCTGCCTCATGATGAGGGAATGCCAGTTCCAATCCACCGCCATGCAAGTCATACTGAGGGCCGAAATATTTCACAGCAATCGCAGTATCCTCTATGTGCCATCCCGGATATCCCATTCCCCATGGAGATTCCCATTTCAGTGCATGCAATTCAGGAGCCTTGATCCACAATGCAAAGTCTTTTGCATCCTTCTTTTCAGGATTTACAGCAATACGAATTCCCTCCACCAATTCCTTAGGTATACTCTTGGACAACTTTCCATAATCCTTGAACTTGTTCAAGTCGAAATAGACACTTCCATGCGAGACATATGCATATCCATTCTTGATTATCTTCTGTACTTGGTCTATTATTTCATTTACGTGGTCGGTCGCGCGCGGCATCAAATCAGGTCTTCGTATTCTTAATCTGTCCATCATTGCCAACCAATGATCCAGATAATGCGTAGCGATTTCTATAGGACTTTTGTGCTCCTCTTTCGCCTTCTTGAGAATCTTGTCTTCACCAGTATCAAACAAGTGCCCAACATCAGTCACGTTCTGCAGGTATGTCACATTGTATCCCGAATATATCAGGAATCTGTTCAACGTGTCATAGAAACTGTATGTCCTTG
>JACPJS010000004.1 GCA_016187405.1 Candidatus Aenigmatarchaeota archaeon | reverse complement strand
AAAATGACTTGGATTCTGTAACGTCTCGTGAGAAGGAGCAGAGTATTTTCAATGCATTGATGATGATATTCAAAACCAAAACTGCGCTTGCAGCCAAACTTGCGATAAACAACGTTGACAAGGATCCTGAGGAAATATTCTGGTGGATTGAAAACAACATTCCGAATGAATATGAGAAACCAGAGGAGATTGCACGCGCGTATGATGTATTGAGCAAGGCTGATATGTTCAGACAGAGGATAAGGTCGAGACAGAACTGGAAGTTCCTTGCATACATGATAGATTTGATGACTGGCGGGGTTGCTGTATCCAAAAATGAGATGTACAGAAAATTTTCTAGATATCAATATCCGAACAATATGATCGTGCTTGGTGGAAGCAAGTTTGAGAGGAAGGAAGAGAAAGAAAAACTATTGGAACTATCGAAAGAGTTGCACTGTTCGACTAGAAAAATTCGAAAGGAATTTCTGCCGTATATAAAATTCTCGGCATAAAATAAACCTTAAAAAGTTTATTGTCTTAATTGGATTATGAAACTGGTTGACAGACTTTTCGATGTTGGAAAAATTGTATTAATAAGTGCTGTAGCATGCTCACCTACACAGTCAATTCCCTCACCACAAAACACTCCAGTGAGAACAAATGCACCGACAGTTGCACCTACACCAATACGTACTGTTGCTCCTACTCCTACATCAACACCATTAATTATCGCACCACGCACTCAATCGCCAATACCTTCACCTACAGCAAATCTCACATTTAGTCTAGTTGATTATGGGCTGACAAGTCATTTTAGTCTTGGTATCAGAGTAAGAAATTCATCCGTATCCCCATATCATTTGAAACTGGAAAATGTACTGTGAAACCGCAAGATAACAATACTGTTAATTGTGGCTCACTTGAGATTGCTAAATTATCGGGAGGGGATGCATCCGGAATATCAGTAATTTCAGGACAGTTTAAACCTGGTGAAACGTTTACGATCACAGATAAAAATTGTAAGACAACAGCATCGTCTCCAAATTGTACTTATCGTATCGGTTCAGGACCTAACTCGTTGAATTTCAGTGCGAACATACCAGAACCAATCAATGTATTAAAAACTGGAACTATAGATCCATTATCTGTAGAGCAAAGCATTGTCAGATATAACTTGGCTAGTTCCGATGATAAAACAATAGGTGGCAGAGACAATCGATTCTATGGTTGGGTATTTGACAATAAACTCAATGGAACGTTCTCTCAAAGTTACATAGAAGTCATAAATGGTGTGCCGGTTTACAATGGTGACTTGGTAGTTTACAGTGGCGTCAGAAGAAGTGATTTGATAAATACTGGATCGAGTCTCTTGCAACTTTTATACAAATTAAGCGGAAGTAAAGTCTCTAACATAGATTCTGTACGTTTATATCAGGTGTCGCCACAGGGGAAAGAAGAAGCTGTTGCTGTTTTGCATTATACAATACAATTGAGTACTGTCAATCCTGAAAGGGGATTGTGGAGAATCGACAAGGATAGTTTGACTAAAATACCTTCAACGTTTCCAGATGCAATACCAATTGCTATAAGTTTCAGGGTTTCACCCGCAACAGATTTGGGGTCAGACTCGTTCGGAATAACAAAACCTGTTGAAACTGTCTATCCTGTCACTAGGTTTGATTCTTTATCTAAAGATGAACGTGGTGTATACATCAACAATGCTGATAGATTATCGAGCAATTATGACAATTTGAGATCACTAATATCCACGATACACGATCCTTCATCATGGGTTGACATTAAAGTCAAATCGGCAGAAGAAGATTATGCAAAGTTTACTGCAGGTTTTGACTCGCTCAAAAATATTTATTCATCATCAAATGCATTGATAAAACCAACTTCATTTTACGGTAATCTGAGCTGGAGAGCGCAACAGCAATAAAATCTATAATTAATAAATGCTCAATATCCTATATGGAATTGGGTTCTGCATTGGTGTATCTTTAGGATTCATAATCGTGGTTGTTGCTGTTTCTAAAAAGGAGATGTATCGCAAATTATTACGATACCAATATCCGATAGTTATTTTTATAATGCTGAAATAAAAGAGTTGTCTCACTTGAAAAGAGTCTCTAAAATCTATATATTCCCCAAAAAACAAATTAAATTCAATATGGAATTGCCCAACTATTTCGCCTATATCGTACTTTTCATCGCAACTGTAGCGATTGCATATTTGCTTGTAAATGATTTCTTGTCCAATCAACTAGCCCCAGAAGAGAAATTGGCGAATTTCATATCAATGAATCTGAATAGTGAGTTCACACAAAACATGACCGTGACTAAAGTTAATTCATCGTTATATTTTGCACAGTGGGATGTTAACGACAGCCGTATGGTTAACCAAACACGTTTCGGTGCATATCTGTCAAATCCCGGCACACAGCCAGTTTACCAAATTTTCGTACTAACTCCGACGAATTCCGTCAATGAGAGTTTTGCACTGTTGGATGTTTACTTCACTACTGCGGATGTGCACAATACAGACTGGAAATGCGCGTATCTGGACAGCATAGGTGGGTATCTGACTTGCCAAAGAAGCGATAATGACATCTCCAGCAAGACTTACTGGTCTGTTGTAATTTCAAACTATACACGTTTTACAATATGCAAGGAACCGAAAGACAGCAAGCAGTGTTGAGTATGAGTTTATTACAATCGCGAGGTAATTTAGTTTATGGGTAGCAAATTTGCACTGTTAATCGCCATCGTCGTTGTAGGATTGTTGATTGTCCCTGCATATGCGCTGCTGACTGCTAATGAATTATTCGACATGATGATAAGGGAAATGATACGATTTGGTGCATCTGCGGACACCATCAATCAGAATCTTGCACAAAAAGAGCTTGTAACATCCGGCTTTACACATGTTGCAGAAAGACCGGGGACCAGAGAGAACCCGACTAATGCCCCGACGCAAGAGCCACAACAGCGACCCCCAGTTCAACAGCCTGTGCAACAACCAGCATCGTCTGGCGGAGGAGGTTGTGTTCCTAGTGTAGCCGTATCTTGCGAGCCTGTATGCACTGCTGTGACGTGCGGACAACCAACTACATGCGTTGATAATTGTGGTAATCGTAACAAGCCCGGAACATGCGCCCCATGCCCTACTTTTCAATGCACTCCTACGATAACGAGCTGCAATTCACAATGCACAGCATCAACTTGCGGACAGATTGTAGGATGCCAAGATAACTGCCAGCATACTATTTCGAGTACATGTCCGGCATGCCCCACATGCGCTGGTAATGGCCAAACACCCAGTGGCACACAGCAATGTTGCTCTGGAACATCATATAAATCGTTCTTGAATCAATGCAGATCCAATTCGGAATCACAAAGCGCTCAATCTTGTGAAGCGCAGACTGTATCCGGTGGATATTATCAATGGAATTGGAACGACCATACATGCTTCTTTGTTCCACTGCCAACGTGCACATTGCCGAGTGTGGCTACCGATGGCACTACGACGCTTCAATCGGGAGCGGGCACTAAAACCACATGTCTAGGCACGCTGTCTGGGTGTGAAAACCAGCCTGGAACTGGCCAGTCAATAACGTGGCGATGTGACAATGGAAGACTTGTCCAAGTGGGAACTACATGTGTAGCATCTTGCTGCAAAGCACCGTGATAGGATGAAAGGTCAAGTTCAGTTTCTGATCATCTTGCTTTTGGTTTCCGTAGCAATATGGATTTCATATCTAATCCTCAGCAACCAGAAGATAGCAGAATCGGAAAAAAACATCTTGGAAATCAAGTATTTCGGCGGTGTGGACGGTGATGCTAAGGAGTTCAAGGGATTTACACTTCCATTTGAAAATGGCATTAACTATAGCGTAAAAGAGACACCGATTGCAAATAATTTCGTTTACGTCGATTTTAACTTACCTAGTAACACTATGCTGACTGCGGTAGCGCCTGGACGTGTAACGAATATCTACAATTCGATGAATTATAACATTACTTACATCTACATTAAACATCCCACTGCCAACATTTACGCCGTTTATGTCGTAGCCAATACTTCCAATCTGCTGGTTAAGGTGGATGACTCAATTAATCGCGGCCAAAATGTAGCAATAGTGAAAATTCCTTTTTCTATAAATGGAACTGACGCAATGCTCAGATTGGAGGTAGCCGGCGCTTTCGATAACGTGTCTACATCGCCGTTTCCGGTTCAACTGTATCTCGAAAAGCATTCTGGTTATACATATTACTGGGCAAACGACAAGCCAAGCTACTTTGCAGTATAGAAAAGCTTATATGTAAGTTAAGATATTTGTTACTTAGGTGTGGTAAATGAGAAGACGTACTATTGTGGGTGTTGGGGCATCTGCACTCTTGACTCTTGGACTTTATTTTGGGATAGCTAGTAATAGAAACAATAGTGCTACACCAACACAGCCAGTTCAGACAAATGCTGTGGCAACACAAACAGTTGCTCCTAGTGTGTCACCGACGATTCAAACGACACCTTTGATTGTTACACCAACACCCATTCCCATACCTACACCAACAATTCAAGTAACTGCACCTGTCGTTGCTTCGCAATCTCCAAGTCCAACGCCATATCAATCGAGATTTGGAAGCTTTTATTTGAGTTCACCCTGTGTCAACTGCAATTTGACGAACCGTAAATTGCAAGCTGGGTATAACATAGTTGAGATTACTCTTTCTAGAGGATCAAACATTATTTATTCTGGAGAAAATGGTTATTATGTATCATACGGGTCTGGTGCTACAGCAGATGAACTGACAATATTTGATAATTCTGGATATGCTATTTCTTATCTAGTGAGCAAAGGCAGTATTTTAGTGCCTCAAGGACCGGTAGAAATTAAGAGAGGTCAAAAAGTGGCTATAGCCGGTGAACATATTGATACATTAAGTGGAGATTCTAATGTGGCAGTTAGATTAAAGTATTTTCCTGATAAAGTCAGAGGTTTTCAAGAAATAAAATCGTATATTGAAACACCCTATAAAGATGTTTTTGTAGAAGATTTCAGATAAAGAATTATTTAACTAAAAATACAAATAATTATACATGCGATATATATTATTAATAACCTTACTCATTTTGTTCGTATTTGTTGAAAATTCGATAGCTACTACAACATCGTTTACTGTTCCCGGAAACTATAATCCAGGCCAATCGGTAAATTATGTTGTTCGTGGGGATGAAGCACCTAATATCGATGAATCATGTGTAGGTGCTATAGCACAATGCCGAGAAAAGCCTCAAAATAGCGTTGATTACAATACGTGGACATGTTATACCTATATAGGCATTGTATTGGATTTCGATGAATTAGGATGTTCTGCAACATGTGATTGGAACATTAAATCATGCTCTGCCCTTGATAGATGTGGTGGGGGTAATGTAATTCAGCCAGGTGTTTGCCCCGCAACCGGAAGTGACCAATGTACGACAGGTGAATGGTATAAAACATGCTGCTTTTCTGATGGCAGTTTTGGAACATGCGGAAGCTCTGGAGGACCTGGAACGGGAACATGTATAGATGGTAGTCAAACAACTGTTTGTAATAATTTCAATCAATGCTCACCAAGTTATCAATGCCAGGGTAGAACACCAGCTTCATTATGTGGTAACGGCCAAATAGACCCTGGTGAACAATGTGACAGCAACAATTTGAATGGCAATACATGCGGATCTGTGGGAAAAACGGGAACTCCATCATGTAATAGTAATTGTATTGTCGACTACAGCACGTGTGTTACAACTGTACCCACTCCTGGACCAAACCTACCATTATGTTATGCTCCAACATCATGCCCTACAGGAAACGCATGCGCGCCCACAGGGACAGATTATCATGATGCACGTGGGTGCATAAACGCCCAATCAATATCGGGGAACCAATGCGGATCAGGCACGATAACATGTCCTGATGGCCAAATCAGACAATGTACGAAAACATGCACTAGCGGTTCATGTGGATCATGCGTCCCATCGATACCATGCTGCCCAGCTCCTCCGGCAGCACCAACATGCGGCACAGGATATCCAACACCCATTAAAAATTCGAACGGTTGTACTACGAGTTATACATGTGCTTGTCCTACACCACCTACGCAACCTCAATGCCAGTTCGGAACAGAATTGAAAACAAACATTGACTCGAAGAACTGTGTAACCGGATACTCATGTAAACCAATTCCATGCGTTCAATCATTTTCACTTCAACCGACTGGTAATGCAGCTGATAATTTCGATCTGCCTACAAAGACAGCGGTTTACAAAAAAAGCGGTGAGTATACGTGGATAATCAAAGCTAAAGAAGAGTCTACTGTTACATGTCCTGCAACATATCTATTGACTGATGTCGTCACTTATGGCAAATGTGATCCGAGCACGGGAATCTTTCCAGTTGGAACAATCGCATACACAGCAGGAGGGAAGGTATCCTCGTTTGCTACTAGCTTAGGTTCTCCGCAGAATGTACAGGATGTTTTCAAAGTCCATATCAAATCAAACGGAGGAGCATGCAGTCTTACTTTCAACATCAAATCGTCAAGCGGAACGTCGGTGGACCCTGGATTTTCTGTAGTGCCACCATCAGCACCTGTCGTTGCAGAATTTGATTACTTTGGAAACAATCAACTATTTACTGCGAGGTGGAACGCGTACTATACAGCAGCTCCAGAGAATAAAATGAATGTTGAATGTGGGCTCAACTGTGATCCAACGATTCAAGACTGTGCTGCAATAGGAAAAGCATGTACGCCGTATCCGTTCGAACAAGGAACTGAATCGTTAAAAAAAGGAAGCTGCACGGTTACGAATCCGGCTTACGATTTCACTCAGAACGGTAACAAAATAAAATGCTTGTTTTACGATCCTGAGCAAGGAAAAGGACAGTATACAGCAGTTGTGAATCACGACTTCAATGCATACGATTTTGATATAAATGCTCCTGGAGGAACAATAACAACGCCGGTCGGACAGCCATTCATTTTGGAATTGAACATAATCAACAATGGGCTTTTCAGCGACAGATACAATGTTGGCATTTCGAGCGCGTCGCCTGAATTTGTCAGCGTTTCCTCAACAAGCATAACAACAGATTCTGTAAACTCTCGTGCAATATTCCCAGTAATAATATCCGTCACGCCATTGGTTGATGTTGACAATACAATTTCACTTACTATTACTTCGTTGGACTGCCCGACATGCGCACCGAAAACATTTACAATACCTGTAAGATCAGGAACCTACAACCTGCCTGAATATGGAATTGAAGGATTTCTGCAGATCGTTCTTATCGCAACTGTGTTTTTATTTTATAATCCTATATCCAAACAAAACTTTAGAAGACGTTGATTTTCTGAATTCTTTTTATATTCTCAAAGGTAATGATAGTTTGCGAAATACCGAAAGGGGGTGGGATTTATGATAGAAATTAATGCACGATATAAAATTGCATTTGTCTTTGCGGCTGTTTTGATAGGGGCGGTTATTTTTTCAAAAATAGCATTGTCCCAAGTTGTCGACCCGAGCGCATCTTACAAATTTTCAACTAGAACTGCTGCGGCAATAACATCTAATGTAGGCAAACCAGTTTATTTTCGTGTAGACGTCGGAAACATTGGAAAATCTGAGGACAGTTATATCGTGAGCATCACATCATCAAACCCCAACACTGTGAACATAGTGCCGCATCAGGTTACAACTGGAACAGTCGCCCCGGATGATATCGCTTTTACAGAATTTTCCATCACCTCTTTGGTTGATATAGACAGTCAAATCACTGTAACTGTTAGTTCTGTTAATTGTGCAACGTGTGAGATTGAAAGTGTGAACATACCTGTGACATCCGGACTGTTTAGCCTGCCTGAATATGGAATTGAAGGATTCCTCACTATAATGATGGCAGTGGGTGTAATTTACTTTTTAATAACCAACAAAATGATTAAAACTTGATCATGGCCATACAATACTAAAGTCACTTGCTGCATCCACTTTATCCGAATGTAATTTTAAATGAAATATGACAGTGGCTGTTGCTGTACATGACGGAATTGAATAATCGAGTGTTATCTTATATCCACGATCAAGACCGTACCGTTCTACGAAATTCTTATACTCCTGAACATTGAAATCAAGTTCATCACAATTTTCACTTCCTTTCACTGCATTCGTGGTTTTTTCATTGATGTTATCAAAAACATACGCTTCATCACTCAAAACTACAGAAGAAGTGTCTGTCACACGCAACGGTTCTATCCATCTGCTGACGAAGAACAGTATCGTAACTACAGCTACTGCGGAAAGTATGAAGAACTGCCCTTTCCTAGATTTTAGCAAATTGTGCGTGAGGAGTACCATCAATATTGATAATGTTTTCTTTTGATATAAAACCGTTTTTCATCGCAAGCTTGACGATATTCTTCCCCATCAGGTTTCCGATCGTAGACTTGTCCAACAATCTCAATGCAACCGTATCGTCGATATACCTGTCGCCATAGAATCCCTTAGTGACTTTCACTTCAACCTTATTTTTAAAATTAAGTGTCTTGTCTAGCAAATCTTCATCGCATATAGCAACTACTATCTCGTCCTTTACGCCGTAAACTTTCGCCCAGTACATTTGAATCTTGTATATTCATTGGGTTTAAATCTTAAAGTTATAGAAGCGACTTAGAGTAGAGATAACAAACCGCCCTCGACACAACCGACCATTCCAGATGTGTATACAGGATAGTTCTTTATAATTGATATGACACGTTTTGGCTGTGCTGCTGCATAAGCAATAGGTATGCCTACTAATCCGGCAATCAAATATTTTTCGTCTATGAATTGATGCAATCCTTTGGTAACAACATAAGTTCCGACAATTCCAAAAACATTCGCAGCTGCAACTTCCCTTTTTTGAATTTCTTCAGACAAATTATCGACTACCGTATGATAAAGCGTGTCTACCAAACTATACAGTGGTGGAATTTTTGGTTTTGCCATAGTATCTAATTTTAACTATCACGTTATCTTTAAATCCTTATTCAACTGTCAGCCAACAGATGTTCCTTGTGGACAAACAAACTTCGGATGAACCAGTACATCGCATACAACTCGAATGAGAACGGGAAATATCCAAAGTATCCGAGTATAGGCATCTCGAATATCTTGAAGAATCCGACGAAAGGTATGCTGTAAGTCCATTTAGGTATGGCCCAATAGTTCCAGAATTCCCAGAGGAAACCAAGAACAATTCCTGCAAGGAGCAATGAAAGAGGTATGACAAGCTTCCTGTCTTTAAGATGGCCTATTATGCTAGGTTGTTCGTGGAGATAGTTGATCGGATCGAGTATGAGAAAGAAACTTAGCCATACAAGTGGAAAAGTGAAAGCTGGTAAAACTATTGGTGCAATGAAACACAGTGCTCCTAATATTATCATCGAATGTAAAAATAATTTTGAGATTCTGAATTTTTTGTGTAGTTTCTTGTTGTCGAAGAGGTGCAATGCGCGTATGAGTTCGACTGTCTCGAACAAAGCCGGAAGGACTGTTGAAAATGCTAATGTGCCGAACAGGTTGCGCACAACACTGGAACTAAAACCAGTCGTATCAAAACCGTTAAGACCTGAATAGCTCCAGTTTCCAGTCCTTAGGTTTACAAATTCGAAAACCCACCAAATCAAAGAAGAGATTATCACCATTCCAATGAAATAAGTAAGTCTGTTGCTCAACAGTGAGTTTTTTCTCAGTTTGTAAACGAGTGCGTCAATTATGAGAATATATCCGAACCATATTATCGGAAAATAAATATTGGCGAATGGTTGTATCTTGAAGAAAAAATTGAGTTCGACTAGTATTATCAGTAAGATTCCCAATAAGCCATATTTCTTGAACATGTAATTTATAATTCGTCGGGAGAGTTTATTACTTTATCAGCAGAATCTTGTTCCGTAAACTTACTAGTAAATTATCATTCCTTGAACTTTTTAATTGTCTCTTTTATCCCATGATGTATTTTATAATTCTTGACTTCGGTTATTCTTATCCATTTATAATCCGAATGTTCATCACCCAGTTTCAATTTACCGGAAATAATTTTAGAAAGAAAAGTTATTCCTATAACTTGTGTTTGTTTATTGTTTTTGAAAAATGTCCAGACATCAATAGGTTTTATAGGTTTAATTTCAAGCCTGCATTCTTCTTTCACTTCACGCTTGAGAGCATTTAAGGGATTTTCACCAAATAACACTTTACCTCCAGGTAGATCCCATTCATTAGCAAAAAAATCTTCATTTGAATTTCTTTTAATTATTAAAATCCTATTATTCCTTACTATCAACGACTTGACAGCCACATAGTTTTTAGGCATAATCTCCTTATGATATGTACAAGTTAAATGGGTTTGTATGTTGACAAGCTGCTTGAACAAATATCTTGAAATGTGTGCTGGTTCCCTTCGCAATTTGCTTGCAATATCTACAAAATTTTTTATCAGAGTCTTGTTGCCCTGAGGTTCTATCTGAGCCTGCGGTATCTCAAACCTGTCTTTGGTGCTTTCCCTCTTTGGTATCTTCTCTAATGCTGATTCGAGCAAATCTTCGTAACCCATGTCAATAGATTGAGCAGATAGCTTAATTAACCTTTTTCAGAAATCCTATCTTAGGCTCGTACAAGTCACCGGAATTTATCAGCTCATTTACAGTTCTTTCTGTAACATTCTCCGGCAAGTTTATCACTTGAAAAATCTTCGATATCTCAGCCCCGTTTCCTTCATCAAGTTTCTTTATTACATCAAGAACAACAGGCTTGTAATCGATCTCTTTCTTCTTGGCTTCCAGTATCACACCCAATGTGTCTTCGTCCATCGAATAAGTATCTTGGACATAATTTCTGAGTTCCTCCGAATCCATCTGGTCTGACATTGCCCTTATGTTGTCTATGATTCTCTTCTTCTGTATCAGATTGTTCAAGACTTCTGTCTTTGCAAGCAGTTCAAAATTAGGATCGGTCTCTTTCCTGACAATCTCATAATTGACATACAACTCACCATTATATTCCTTCAGTTTTCCTACCACGCGTACCAAATCACCCAAATCTATTTTTTCAAACGTGCTACCTTCAAACGATTTTACCTTTATCGTGTCTGTCCCGTCATCAACAGTTATCGAGGAGAAATTTCCAGCATCGCTCACAAACTTTTCAACAACCGTCCCAAAAACATTTACCCTTGTCACTTTCTCCCCGTATGGTGTGATAACATATCCTGCTTTGAGTTCTTCCTTGCTGCCGTAAAAATATTTACCATTCGCCAAATCGGATATTCTCACTTTAATTGCAGGCAATCTCTTCGCTATCATTTACTTTACCTTTGATATGACTCCGGGTCTTGGTGAGAAAATATACCCCTCTAATTGCATCTTTGCCAATATTTCTTCAGGAACTTTAATATTCTGTTCCATTGATATACGAATTATTTCATCTTTCGGTATCTCGCCTTTCTCATAATTCTTTTCCAAATCATCTATTATGTCACGGATGTGCCTTATCTTGTTTCTTTGCAATGATGTCGCACTAGCACCTTCAACCTTGTCTATATCTATTTCACCTGTTTCAAGCTCGAGACCAAACTCTCTCAGCGACTCGTTCATCAAATCGATACCTCGAAGTGCATCCTCGACAGTAACCAAATCGCGCAACTGTATCTTTGCCGAAGACTCTGCCATTCTTATCAAAGCCTCGTACTGTCTTGGTGTTATTGAAATCGGAGAATCTTCTCTGGATCTCTGTCTCAATTCAAGATAAAAGTTTTTTATAGCATCTGCAGATTCATGTGTCAATTTCGGATGGCAATTCTTTCTTGCATATGCAATATATTTTCTTAGGAACTCTGGATCTATCTCAGGTTTTACTTCTTCAGTATCTTCTGAAAAGTGTCTTGCCTTTAAAATATGTTCTGCGACCTTCAAGTCACGCTCGGCATTCGGTATGTCTCTCAATGCGAATTTCAAATCAAATCTTGTCAACAAAGTTTCTGGTATGTCAACCTGTTCTTTGATAGGAACATAAGGATCGAACCTTCCCAACTTTGGATTACCACCACCCAACACCGCAGTCTGTGCAGGCAATGTTGCCACTATAGTTGCCTTGGCAATGCTGATTGTCTGTTGCTCCATAGCCTCGTGCAATGCAACTTGATCTGTCTTTTCAATCTTTTCGAACTCATCTATAGCAATCATTGATCTGTTTGAAAGAACAAGTGCACCAGCTTCTAATACCCAACCGCCGAGAAATTCTTCATCCTTCACAACAGACGCAGTCAATCCAGCCTGTGTCACACCCTTGCCTGATACGTATCTTCCACGTGGAATCAATGTCGATGTGACTTTCATCAATACACTTTTTGCAGTCGATGGATCACCAATCAACAAAAGATGTATGTCTCCTCTCACACGTGACCTGTCTGTCTGTATATGTCTTTCTCCACCAAACAGCTGTAATGCAATTGCAAGTTTGATATGATCATGACCGTATATAGTAGGCGCTATTGACTTCACAAGTTTTTCATAAACATCTGGACTTTTTGCTAGTTCTATTATTTGTTGCTCCTGTTCAGGTTTTATTTCAACCTCATCCCATTCAGCCTCTACAGATTCTACATAATTTGCATCCAAGAAAATATCCATCTGTCTCTGAACAGTTCCTTTCATCCTTACCGGAAGTTGTTTTATTACTCCAGTCACCTTGATTCTGTTTCCAGGATCAGTCTTGTTTTGCATCTTAGGAACCGTCAAATCCTCTTTCAGATACACCCTTAGTGTGGAAGGTTTCTCACTTTCAACAATCTCGAATGGCTCTTCGAAAACAAGCCACCTTGCATCATACAATCTCTGATCGACAAGCCTGAATGCGCGTCTGTTCTTGCATGCAGGATTCTCGCATTCCATCGGAGGACGAATCGTCCTTTCAACCTGAATCATCGTCATATTACTCCCACATTCAACACATTGGAATATGGCTTCGCTTACTTCAGGTCTTACTTCACTCGCACGTCTTACAATACCGTCGACAACAATCAATTTCCCTATATGTTCCGCTCTTACATTTCTGATTCTGATGTTTCTATTCTCTGGCAGGTTGAAAAATCTCAATCTGAATCCTTCATCAAGATATCCGACATCGATTTGCTTGACAGCCTTCTGTGCAGTTGGTATAGTCTCGGCAGGATTTTCCAAAAGATAATCTGCTATGTCGACATCAAACTGCTCCAGCTTTGAAAAATCAACATTAATTGATTTTTTTCCTTCATTCGCAGCCTGCACCAGTTCGTCCTTGTAATATTCGTTTAGGAAATCTACAAACTTTTCAATAAGATTAGAATTATCCATGTATAGGAATATTTTTAGAAATATAAATGCTTCTTTTTATTGAAAACTTTCAAAACCTATTTTGTAATCTATAACTACGATTCGAGAACAACTTACATTGCCTTGATTGATTTTAATTTCTTGTGTAGCTTTACAACCGCAATCTTCACATCGTCTATGCTTCTTCCGCCTGTACACACTATCTTTCCGGATCCGAATAGCAAAAATGCAACCTTTGGATTTTCCATCCTATAAACCAATCCAGGGAACTGTTCTGGTTCGTATTCGGAATTTTCCAACGTAAATGCGATATCATCAAGATTCAACAACGCGTCCAGCCTCGCACTAGCTACAATATTTTCAATCTGTGTCTTGTATTGCCTAGGAACCTTTATGCGAAGTGATTCGACTATCTTTGCAACTTTCTTGAAAACTGTTTTGACATCCGTGATGCTTCTGGCACCTGTACATACGACCTTACCCGAACCGAAAATTAATGCAGCTGCCTTTGGTTTTTCCATTCTATAAACAAGGCCGGGGAATTGCTCTGGTTCATACTCCATACCTTCCATCTTTTTAACAATTTTTTCAAGAGGTATAACGACATTCATTGACGCAGAAGCAACGATATTTTCAATTCTTATTTTGAAATCTTTAACCATCAAACCACAGAAATATTTATTATATCAATATCTTTATATAGTTGCTTATAAAGATGTCGCAAAGCAATTTAAAGCAAGTTGTCATTTAAAGCTTTGTTCAACTTCCAAACTGGAACCAAAAATGTATTTTTGAATCTTATCATGTCCTCATCGTGCAAAGTAACCAATAATGGATATATCTCATATTTTATTTTCACGTCGTTAATTGGATTTTTTCTCAGAAATTTTCTGAATTCTTTTATACGATTCTCTTGCATCGTAACGGCTTTCTTCAGACCAGATTTCTTATACCGTCCGCTACCCCACCACTTGCAATCGACGCAGAATATCTTATTTCCATTGATTGCAACCACGTCTATCTCATATCTTCTGGTTGTTTTGAAACGGAAGTTCAGTTTTGTGGAGAACTCGTTCTCTTTGAACACATCTGATACGAACTCCTCGAATGATTTCCAGTCATATTTCTGCAGTATGTCGTCTAAATCTTTGCCAGATTCCAGTTCTTTGACTACAGAAGAGATGTCTACCATTAGAATAAACTAATAAAAGTGAAAACATAAAACAATTCTAGTGAAGTCATGAAATTAATCGGTGGAATAGACGAGGCTGGACGTGGTGCTGTAATAGGTCCTATGGTAGTAGCCGGTGTGACAATCGACCCAAAGTCTGAAAAGAAATTGAAGACACTTGGTGTGAAAGACTCCAAGGATATCAAACCGAAGAAGCGTGAACAATTATACGACCACATACAGAAAATTGCAAGAGACATCATAGTCTTTAAAGTAGCTCCATGTAGGATAGATTCGTACAGGAAGATGGGGATAAACCTTGACAAGATTGAAGCCATGAAGATGGCAGAGATAATAGAGTTCAAACCAGACGCCAAGTTCTATGTCGATGCATTGACACAGAATCCAAAACGCTTCAAGGAAGTGATAAGTGGGTTTCTTAAAACCAAGAATGTTGATTTAGTTGTTGATAATTACATGGACGAGTCGGTTGTAGTCGTTGGTGCAGCATCTATAATTGCTAAAGTCGAAAGAGACAGAGAGATAGCAGAGTTGAAACAGACTTTGGGCGTGGATTTTGGTGTAGGGTATCCTCATGACCCGTTGACAATACAATTCATGGAGAAAATCATTGCCGAAACAAACGGTAAAAACTTGCCGGATTACATAAGAAAATCATGGGTGACTACAGAAATGATGCAGGAGAAGAACTGGCAGAAAAAGATAATGGAGTTCGTTCTTAGAAAGTGATTTCATGGATAACGACAGAAAATTGACGATAATTTATTTTATCCTAGGAGTGTTGGTTGCATTGGTGTCAGTATATATTGATACGATGATTGAAGTTGGACTTGCACTGGTTTTGTACGGGATTTCTTATTTTGTAACTAGAAAATTCATCGAAGTAAAGAAAACATCTGTATTCCTCACAACAACAGCGGTGACATATTTCTTGGTATGGTTGGTGGCATGGATACTAGTGTACAATCTAAAGTGATGATATGAAAAGAACTCACTATACGAACGAATTGAAAAAGATGGTTGGGAAGGATGTTATAGTATCTGGTTGGATTCATGACATAAGACTTCTAGGTGGGATAAATTTCCTTTTGTTGAGAGACTTTGAAGGGCTTGTTCAGATAACGGTGCAAAAAGGAAAAGCGACTTACAAGATAATGAAGCAGATTGAAAATTTACACAGTGAAGACGTTATAGCAGTTAAAGGAACTGTTCAAGAAACTGCAAAGACGAAAAGCAAGATAGAAATCATTCCTAAAGAGATAGTACGATTGAGTGAAGCAGAGACCTCTCTTCCTATAGATCCGAGAAAAGTAACCAAGAGTCATTTGGATACGAGACTTGACTGGAGATCAATCGACTTGCGTTCACCAGAAAATCTTGCAATTTTCAAAATAGAATCGAGATTAATGACAGCAATGGACGAATATCTATCAAGCGAGAAATTCATGAAAGTTTTCACGCCATCATTGATAGGAGGTATATCAGAAGGTGGTTCGGAGGTTTTCTCTGTTGTTTATTTTGACAGACAAGTGTTCCTCAGGCAAGACCCACAACTACATCGAGAATTGTTAGTAGCTGGTGGGTTCGAAAAGATATTTGAAATGGGACCGAGTTGGAGAGCTGAAAAGAGCCATACAATAAGACACATGACTGAACACAGGACAATCGCGGCAGAGCTTGCATTTATCGAAGACGAACATGAGGTGATGAGGGTTGAAGAAGGTATGGTCGTCCATGCTCTTGAAAAAGTAAAGAAAGATTGCGCTGAGCAGTTGGAGACACTTGGAAAAACTATTACAATACCTAAAACACCATTTCCAGAATTACAATTTCCAAAAATTTATGATATCTTGAAGGAAATTGGGAAACCTATAGGCAAAGACGAGGATATGAACAGAGAAGCAGAAGAAGCTCTTGGAAATTATGTGAAGGAAAAATTCAAAAGCGAATTCTTTTTTGTAAACAGATTCCCATCTGCAGTAAAACCATTCTATGTCATGAGAGTGGACGATGAACCGAGATACGCAAGAAGCATTGATATGATATTCAGAGGTACAGAATTGTCTTCTGGTGGGCAGAGGGAACACAGATATGACAAATTAATTTCTCAGGCGAAAGAAAAGGGAATGAATCTGGAATTTCTAAAATGGTTCACAGAAGTTTTCAGATATGGTGTGCCTACGATGGGTGGATTCTCGCTTGGAATAGAAAGATTTGTGATGAAACTTTTGGATTTGGAGAATGTAAGAGAGTCAACTTTGTTTCCAAGAGACACTCAGAGAATAATTCCATAAAAATTTTCATTTTAAACAAAATTTTCTGAAAGAATTAATTATATATGTACTGAAAAACAAATAATTATTACAAATGGTATATACCATGGAGGTGTAACTAAGGTGGCAAAGAAAAAGAAGAAATAATTTAAAAATTTCTTCTAATAACAAAATCTAGATTTTTTAATTTTTGATTTTATTTTTACTCCATTCCTTTGAGTTCTACTGCAAACATATGACTGCATTTCTTATTCGTCAGTGTAGACCATTTGCAATCACATAGGAATTCTTTTTTTATCTTGTCGTATATCACTGAATGAGTTTCGGAGTCTCCTTCAACCGTATAATAAGTTCTCTTTTCGGTATCGATGTCTTTCTGCACTTTGCCGAATTCTAAAAGCATTCTTGCTTTGCGCATGATTTCGTTTGAAACTTTTTCCATAATTATAAATACGTGACACTAACTTAACTTTGATATGGAAATACCGAAACACATCATAGGTGAACTAAAGAAAGCTGGAAAGCGTGTGTTCATCCAGTTCCCAGAAGGATTGAAGAGCAAAGAGATACAAGAGATTGCAAAATCTCTAGAGAAAGAAGGGTTTGAATGTGTTCTATGTGTTGAAAGGACTTATGGCGCATGCGATGTGAGGGATATGGAAGCTAAGAGGATGAAATGTGATGTCATACTCCATGTTGGCCATGTTGATTTTGGCGTGAAACCTGAGATTCCAGTTGTTTACTGGGAATATTTCATAGGTTCGGATCCTGTTCCTATTATCGAAAAAGAATTAGGCAAGATAGGCAAATACAAGAAAATCGGATTGGTTGGTTCCATACAGTATATGGATAAATTGCCTGAAGTGAAGAAATATCTTGAGAGTAAGGGAAAGAAAGTTTTCATCGCAGAAGTAGAGGGTGTGAAATATCCTGGACAGATTCTAGGATGCAGATTGAAAGCTGGGAAAGTTATTGAAGGCAAGGTTGATGTTTTCCTTGTGGTATCCGCTGCGAAATTTTATGGCGTAGGATTGGTTTTGAATACAGACAAGCCTATGTTGACTGTTGATGTGGAAGCTAAGAAATTGACGAATGTCGATGACGAGAAGAAGAGAATACACAAAATAATCGCGTGGAACAAATCGTTATTCAAAGATGCAAGGAAGGTTGGTATATTGGTAACGTGGAAGAAAGGACAGTTAGTCTTGCCTTATACGATAAAGAAACATCTTGAGAAGATGGGTAAAGAGGCTTACATCCTTGCTGGTGATGAGCTAACACAAGAGAAAATACTTGGATTGAAATTGGATTTTCTTATCAACACCACATGTCCACGTGTCGGGACAGACGATACTGAAAGATACGAGATTCCTATGTTGAACTGGGACCAGGCTGTTAGAGCGTGAATGAAAACTAAAGTTGTATTTATTCTTTTATTATTATCCTTTCATCATGAAATTGGCTATAGCAGGATTAACTGCCAGTGGAAAGACATACCAAGCCAAGAAATTAGCTGAAAGGTTCGGTCTAGATTATATAAGTGGTTCTGAAGTTTTATTGCGGTATGCAGGAGTTTCACCTCAAGATGAAGTCCACTATTGGTTACGATCAGGTAGAGAGTTGACAGGAAGAAGAGTACGTGATCCGACCATTGATAGACGAACTGATGAAACGATTCTAGAAATAGCGAGGAGTAGAGATAATGTTATTTTTGACTCGTGGACTTTACCATGGTTATACGAAGGGGCTGATTTATTTAGAATTTATTTAGCAGCGAGGCTTGAAACTAGAGCAAGAATTGCATATTCTTCGCGAACGCAAAAACCATTTACTGTAGAAGAAATGATGAGATTAATTCAAATGAAAGATGAAGAATCTAGAGGATTATTCGAAAAGCTGTATGGCATTGATATATACGACCAATCAGTTTTTGATAATGTAGTGGATAATTCAGATATGTTGCCACAACAAACAACAGAAACTCTTACTGGTACATTAGTAATTAGAGTTTAAACTTTGTTCTACAAAATAAAATTAATGTCGATTCGTAGGAAATTGTTTGAACTTGGATTAACACTCGCACTAACTGCATGCCAGCAACCAATTGACATATCGAATGCCACATACAATCCTGAGACACATAAACCAGAAATTTCGAGTGTACAGTCTTCTCCGACAACTCTAAGCACATCAGAGCCGACAGTAGCACCTACTCCAGTGCAGAGAACACAATCACCTTCTCCAACAATTTTAAAAACTAACACTCCGACTCCACAGCCAGAACCTTCACCTACAGTCAGACAGACACAATCTCCAACAAGAAATCCAATAGTTTACGTTTCTGGAATGTGTGATGGAAATCCTAGAAATACATTTAGTGAAATTACAACTTGGCTTTCCAGAGACCTGAAATACACCAGCTCCGATTTCTATTATTTCAACTATCAAGCAGGAGGATTATCTGGAGACAGATACGATGTTCTAGAAACAATGAAATCTATTGATGGTAATGGTGGTAGCGCTGAGAATCTGAGAAATTTCATTCTGAAATCAAAAACTCCAGTCGATCTAATTACACATAGTCAAGGCGGTATAGTTGCGCTTTATGCGCTTGCACAATATCCTGAGCTGAAAGGTAGAATCCACAGTATAGTCACGATAAACAGTCCTGTTCATGGAATTGAATGGGAGAAGGATGTACTAAGTCAGGTATACCCTTGTGTAGACCTGTACGAGATCAAAAATATGGATTTGAGTCAGATAAAAAATATTAAAATCGATCCTAAAAAAATAGACATAAACAATATTAAAAATATAGACCTGAGTCAGATAAAAGATATAGATTTGAGTCAAGTCAAGAATAGAATTCTGCCTCCTGCAATTCTTGATATGGGGGTAAACTCATCGGTTATTTCAAGAATAACAAGTGTGGATTATCGTAGGGTTTTCTCTGATGGCGGACCTTATGTAGAGACTTTGGCTAATGTAGGGGATTTCTTCTCAGGAACACCGACTTATAGGGCTGGGACAAACGGCACACTTAGTACAGCATATGGAAATAGCACATATCTATTCAGTTTACCAGCGACTTTTCCACTTCTACAAGTTCTATTGCGTCATGGTGAGTTCGTCAATCCTATTTTGTATTCGCATGGAATTCCATTAGAAATTATAACGATGGAAGAAGTTTTTTATAAAGAGGGTGTTGTTGATGAACATGGTAAAGTGGTTGATGAACATAATGTATACTTTATGAGAGATGGTGCAATGTTTATGGAAAGTTCATTGAGACTGGCTATCAATTCAAGAAAATAAATATCCAATCCAATCAATAATTATGCATTCCAAGAAACAGCTCGAGATAACTCTTTCTAAACTGAAACAAATAGAAACTCCTAAGCCATCATTGGAACAGTATACAATTCCAGGAGAACTCGCTGCTGATATACTGCATCAGGCATATATGTCTGGTGACATTGAAGGTAAGGTTGTGTACGATCTTGGATGTGGCAGTGGTAGACTTGCCATAGGTGCACTAATACTCGGGGCAAAGGAAGTGATTGCAGTTGACATAGACGATCAAGTCCTTAATGTCGCAGAACAAAACATGGAATTCATTATAACGAACAATATTGCTGTGAAGGGTTCAATCAAGTTTATCAAATCTGATCTGAAGAAATTCTCTGGTAAATGTGACACTGTAATACAAAATCCGCCATTTGGAATACAGAAAGAACATGCCGATAGAATATTTTTAGAAAAGGCATTGGAATGTGGAAATAAAATCTATTCGTTGCACAAGGATGGTTATGAAAAAACTGTTCAGTTCCTGACGAAATTCATAGAGGATCGTGGAGGACAAGTGGAAAAAATCATTCCGTACAAGTTTCCTATTCAGCATATGTTCAAGTTCCATGACAAGCCAAAGAAAGAGATTGAAGTTGACTTGTACGTGATTAGTAAATAGCGCCCCATCGCGGACTCGAACCGCGGACCTTCACGTATCTGCAGAAACTTAACAGCGTGCTGCTCTACCTACTGAGCTAATGAGGCATTAATAGAATATCTGAAAGAAACTTAAATAGCTTTTGGAAATTCTTTTAAAAAAAGTTTAAATACTGTCTAAACCTTGTTCAAGGATAAATAATTACTGGATTACTATACTATCATTGATTTTTAATGAAACTGATTAAAGCTGCTGTTAATGTGGCTAGTATTTCTGCTGGTGCGGGAGTCGGTGGTATAATAGGATATGCAGCTTCTGAAGGGTATCGCACTGAGACTAGAGACGGTGAAAGACCTACGACAAGAGAAGAATCTGTATATAGCGACACGACCGTGGTGAAACCTTTGGAATATACCGGCCCAGGATTAATTGTTGGTTATAAGTTTGAGGATAAACATGGAGAAATCTTTGTTCCACAAACTGTAAAAAAAGATGAAAATATAACAATACGACCAAATCAGACTCTTTGGCGGATTACGGAAGAACGCTATCTTGATTTAAAGACTGATCAGGAAACTGCAAAACAAGTCAATGTAATTGCAACTTATACCCCGAACGTTAAAGCAAATCCTGAAATTGTACTTGACACAAAATCTGTCGTAAACGGTAGGGTTGTAAATGCGCCAGATGGTATATTGGGTGATGAGATATACCCTGGAAGGCCTTTGATTCTACCAGAAGTGCCAAAAACTGTAAGTGTGAGAGTGCCTGTTACGGATAAGGAACCATTTTATTTGGTTAGGGAACTTGTAGGTACAAAACCTGTACCTGCAGGTACTGAACATTTTCCATACCCTGTGCAAGTTACAACTTACGATATCAATTATGCACTATACGGTGCACTTATCGGTGCTGCATTAATTGGAAGTATATTCTGCATAGGGAAAGGTCTTAGGCGTTTGTTTTCTAACGGAAGAGGAGAAAGGATTGCAGAAGTGGGTGTAGTAGCGACAACAATTACTACTGTAGCTCATGAAGTTTATAGACTTGCAGGAGTTTTATCGGACCCTGACAAAGTTCAACTGACTCTAAGAAATCTAGAACAATTTTTGAACTACATGCCAAAACTTTTATAGCATCTTCGTCAATAGTTCCTTAATCTTGTTCGGATCTGCAGCAGACTTCGTTTTTCTCAACACTTGTCCTATTAAGAATTGTAATGCTTTCTCATTTCCAGATTTGTAATCATCAACAGCTTTCTTATTTTCTTTTATCACTTCATTCACTACGGACTTCAAATCAATTTTCTGTGGAACCTTTTTCTCTTTCATTAATTCCTTTACGGATTTTCCTGTAGGTACTAATTCTTTTATTAACTCTTTACCTAATCTCTCTGTTATTTCTCCTTTGCCCATTGCTCTCAGAAATTCTATAAAATTCTTTGGGGTTAATTTGGATTTTCTTATCGTCAGACTATTCCAGTTCAATATCTTCAACAAATCGGTAATTATCCATCGTGAGACGAATTCTGGCTTCTTGAAATCCATAACACAGTCTTCAAAGAAATCAGCTAGTGCCTTGTCCCCATAAACGAGAACTTGTGCTTGGTTCTCTGCTATTTTGTATTTCTTCACGAATCTTGCAACTCTCGCATCCGGAAGCTCTGGCATAAGTTTTTCTATTGATTTGATCGTCGCGGAAGAAATTGTAAATCTTGGTAAGTCAGGTTCGAAAATATATCCATAGTCATCTTCAGTTTCTTTCTTTCTCAATGATGCGGTTGTTTTTGTAGTCTCGTCAAAATGTCTTGTTTCCTGTTCAATTTTTATTCCCATCTGCAAAAGATTCTTCTGTCGAATGACTTCATAGTTCAACGCCTTTTCGACATTCACAAATCCTGTAATGTTCTTGACTTCAACCCTCTTGCTTCCTTCAATCGAAACATTTGCATCGACTCTCAATGACGCTTCCTTACCAGAATCGTAAACCTCAAGATGTTCCAGTATAGATTGTAGTTTGGATAAATATTCTCTAACTTGTTGAGTGTTCTCAAAATCAGGTTCTGTAACTATCTCCACCATCGGCGCACCAGAACGATTGTAATCTATCAACGTATATTGTGCATTCGTAATGCCACCGCCGACATGAACAATCTTTGCAGGATCTTCCTCAATCTGCACACGCCTTATTCGGATTTTCTTGTTGCCTACTATCAAATGCCCGTTCTTTGCGATTGGGATTTCATATTGTGTGATTTGAAAGTTCTTCGGCATGTCTGGATAGAAATAAGATTTCCTTGAGAAGAACATCTCCGGTGATATTTCACAATTCAATGCTTTTGATACCATCAATGCATATTCGAGTATCTTCTTGTTGAACTGCGGCTTGGAACCTGGGAATCCCAGACATATCGGACAAGTGTTCTCATTCGGTTCCTTGTTTTCATAATCGGTAGACGTACTGCAGAATAGTTTGGTCTCACTTAGTAGGTGAACGTGTATTTCCAAACCCATTATAGCTTTCATAATATTTACTATGTACACAGGAATTTTTATAGGGTAGTATTTCATCGCTAAATAATTATTGTTTAACCTAAAGTTTGTCCAACCTTTTTCAATGCTACAGAGTCTCCTAGCAAACTTTCGTATTCACTTCGAGGAACTCTAACAAAGTCTTGATCATTTTCAGGTTCTGTTTCGACCAGTCTTCTGTGTGCCGGACGGAAGCCAATATTCAGATCTGAAACTGAAGGTCTACTGAGCGCAATCGCGTCCAAATGTTCAATGGGGCCACCCCAGTTACGCCCACGAACGACAGGTCTTAGACCTTCCTCAGAACTGAAATCTGAATTTATCAAGTAAACTCCTTCAATCAGTCCCAATTCTGGAATAGGTTGTTCTGGATAATCTGATTTCTTTGGAAAGTTTGGCAGTTCTGTCACTTCTCCACCGTCAACAACGTAACCTCGTTTTTTATCTAGGATCACAGTCGATCCTTCAATCAATAGTATGTATTTACATTTGGCTGGAATTCTTGAATTGTTTAGATTTGATGCGTATTTCCCATCTCTTGGATGTGCAAGCAGTGAATCAGTCCATTCTGCTGGACTAGTACTCATGTCGTCCGCTATTTCAGGGTGGGCTATTTGAAAATAATCTCTTGATATAGACCATTGGTTTGATGTTGGCAGAATTAATCCTGCATGTTGAACCCATTCTTTAGTAGGATACCATTTTATTCCAACTAGTGGTTTTCCTGTTTCAAGCGGTCTTCCTGTTTCATCTAAAGCTTTGGTTGCAGCTACGTATAGTCCTATTTGTGGAACTTTTTGATATTGAAACTCTTGAGTTGCTACCACCATGATTAATTAAAGTATAGAAAAG
Organism: Candidatus Aenigmatarchaeota archaeon; assembly: GCA_016187405.1. GTDB lineage: Archaea > Aenigmatarchaeota > Aenigmatarchaeia > CG10238-14 > SCSR01 > JACOWB01. The sequence continues at coordinate 23,299 of JACPJS010000004.1, read as the reverse complement.
AACTTAAACGTTTTGAAAGATGTGGGAAATGAACCTCCAATAACTATTTCTAACACTAATCATTCTATTAAATTATGATAAAAGGTAAAGCTACCTATCTTAACCACCTGTATTCGAGATTTAATTTCAAAACAATCGAGGTAGGGGAGAGTGTTTCTGGTGCATCGCCACCTTCAGTCTTCATTGGTAAAGAAGGTTATCCTAAGGTTTTTGTAGGCCCGTTGATTCCTCCCGTTCATGGAGATACGATGATGATGGACTTGCCGGAGGAATGGTTCAAGACAAACAAGACAGTGGAAGATGTAATCAATTTCAGGCTGTCACTAGTTCGTGGAAAGGAGACTTTGGATATAAAAGACGTCCAGAGCAAGACTGCGTTGAAATTACAGGAGATCGCACTTGCTAAAAATTCTCTGGAGCTTGAAGCTGAATTCACAAAGAAACCGAGAGGCGTGTTCTTCAACGAGGATATCCAACCGTTTGGTCCTAGTGCAGAATTGAAGGAGATGAGAGTAACATCAGGCAAGATGGAACGCCATATGGAAAAATTTTATTATGACACCGACTTGAAATCAAAAGAAGCGGTTGTAAATTTATACAATAATGGATTGGTGGTATCTGCGATTCAAAAGGCTTTGAGCGTTGGTGCATTCGGTTTGGAGAAAAATAGAAAACTCGTACCTACAAAATGGAGCATAACCGCAGTAGACGATATGTTGTCACTGCATCTTTTGGAAAAAATAAAATCATACCCAATGATAGAAGGGTATCGTGTTTACGAATCTGAAAATATCAACAACAAGTTCGTAATAATGTTGCTTCCGATGAGATGGTTTTATGAGAGCATGGAGGTTTGGTTCCCCAATATAATTGGTGACAAATTGGAGGTTGGATCTGATTATGAAAGGTTCGATGGTAAGAAAGGTTATGCGTCTATAGGAGGAGCGTATTATTCTGCAAGACTGGCTGTGAATGAATTACTTGAGAATGAAAAGAGACAGGCTGCTGTGATAATATTCAGGGAAGCGTATCCCGGATATATCCCATTGGGTGTCTGGAATGTTAGAGAGAATGTCAGAGAAGCCATGAAGAAACAGCCTAAGAAATTCGATTCTATAAATACGGTGCTTGAATATGTTGGGACAAGAGTAAAGACTCCTATGAAAGAATGGATAAAGCAGAGCAATTTATTAAGAGAAACAATTCAACAGAGAAAATTGAGCCAGTTCATAAGAACTTAAGGTTAATTGGGAAGTGTTTAGATATGGAAACTTGCACTAAATGTGGCGGACAAATTTTTAGTAAACTTATTGGCAAAAATGAAGAGGAGTATCATTGTATCAATGGCCATATAATATTCACTAGGATTGGAGAGGCAAAACCTTCAGATCAAGATGAAAGAGATTCGTATTTACGTAACGATGACGAGCTTCTTGGTTTAAGTAGAGTTGCATTCATTCTTGAAATTAGTGAGGATACTCTAAGACAAATTGTGATAAGGGACAACTGAGAATATGTTATTGAAGGGCATAAAAGATACTACAGAGCTGGTTATGTTAAGGGAATTATGGAAAGATATGGCGTCAATTCTCAATGGCATCAGCAATACGCAGAATCTTCTCCTCCTGTAAATGATCGCCCATCAAATGGAAGCCAACTGGTAAGTGCCCAATCTTACCAACAGGAACAGAAATCATAGGTATACCTGCGAGATTCGGTGCGGCTGTGAGAATATCAGTTGTATAATTCTGCAATGGTGATAATTTTTCTATTTCGTCAAATCTAGGTGCAACAATTGGCATAGTCGGTGCAGCCAATACATCGAACTTCTTGAAAGCTTTTTTGAAGTCCTCTATTATCTTGGTTCTTACCTTTAGTGCTTTCAAATAATATGCATCGCGATAACCTGCCATACGTGCGAATGTGCCAAGAATTATTCTTCTTTTTGCCTCTTCACCGAAACCTTCGGTCCTGACTGAAGAAAAGTATTGATCAAAGTTGCCATGAAGTTCCTTCTGCAATCCGTATCTCAATCCAGAATATTTCGCAAGGTTTGTGGAAGCCTCTGATACAGCAATTATGTAGTAAGACGATATTGTATATTTTGTATGTGACAATGAAACTTCTTTGTATGTTGCGCCTTCCTTTTCCAGTTTCTTTATGGCAGCCCAAACAATCTTAGAAATCTTATCATCGACATTATCAAAATATTCTTTTGGTATTCCGATTTTCATTCCCTTTATTTTTCCTGTTAGAGTTTTCGTATAATCTTTCTTAGGAACATTTAGTGAAGTGGAATCTTTCTTATCATTTCCGGCGATAACAGACAATCCCAATGCAACATCGTAGACAGATTTTCCAATAACCCCGATCTTATCCAGACTGTTTGCAAAATCAATCAATCCCCATCGTGAAACCAATCCGTATGTAGGTGTCAATCCCACTGTTCCTGTGAATGATGCCGGAGCTGATATGCTTCCTCCTGTTGATTCTGACAATGCGATTGTGGGAAAATCGCTTGCTGCTGTTATGCAGCCCGCACCACCGGATGAACCACCGCAACTTCTTTCTACATCATGAGGATTTTTAGGAACTCCATATGCACAATTAGTGCAGAATGTACCAAAACCAAATTCATCCATTGCAGTTTTTCCTAAAATAAATCCGCCTTCCTCTTTCACATTTGATACTGATGTCGCATCAAATGGCGGGATATATCCTTTCAATATTTTTGAACCTGCGGTTGTTTGGATTCCATTCGTACAAATGTTATCCTTTACTGTGATCGGCAATCCTGCAAGTCTTCCAGATGATTTCGGTTTTTTTATTTTGTCGATAAGAGTTATGAACGGGTTGTATTTTTTCTGGATTGTTTTTGAATTCTCAACAACATGTTGTGCGAAATCTTCCAAATCGATATTTCCAGCTTTAACATCTCTTACAAAATCCCTTACAGAAATTTTTTCCAACTTCATAACTTGAACTCCTGCCGTGGATTGTCGGGAAAATTAATCTCGTCCCATAAAACAAAAACTTTTGGATGAACTACATAATAAGTTGCTACCCACTTTGGATCAGTTAACTGCTTTAGTGATATATGCTCTGCTAAGGAATATTTTTTATGATAAAGTCTATCAGCTTTTTTTATTTCATTTGGTTCATCTGTAAGATCATGTGATGTACCTTCAAATTGAAGTCCTACAACTTTTTCACCACTGCCTTTTGTATGTGGTTTAACTATCGCACCAGCAACATTACGATTGTCTTTTAATTCCGACGAATGTCTCCTACTTCTTCTAGAAATAAAGTAAAGATTCAATTTTTCATCTTGAACATACCAAACTGTTGCTACCCATGGTTTATTGTTTTTAGAAGTTGCTATCTGCATTAATTTAGCTTCTTTCAAATATTTTGTAATTATTTTTTTCAGATTTAGCACAGAAAACCACCATCAACAACAATTACTTCGCCATTTATGTAGCTTGCTTCGTCAGAAACAAGAAATGCTATAACATTTGCAATTTCTTCAGGTTCACCAAATCTCTTCATTGGAATTTGTTGTGTCATCTGTTCTCTAATTTCTTTTGTCATGGATTTGTTAATGTCGGTTTCTACATATCCTGGTGCAATGGAGTTTACTCTTATTTTTCTACCGCCTAGTTCAAGCGCAAAGTCTTTAGTTAATCTCACAATACCAGCTTTTGAAATATCATATACACTTCTTCCAGGTCTGCCATCAAAAGCACGTATCGAACTTATGTTAACTATACTTCCACTTTTCATATTTTTTGAAACTAGTTGACTAAGGAAAAATACGGCTTTCAAATTTGTTTCGATTATGTAATTCCAATCTTTTTCAGTAACATCTTCAACTAGTAATTTATTTGCAACCCCTGCATTATTAACCAAAACATCTATTCGACCGAATTTTTTCAAAGTCTCATCAACAAGTTTTTTACATTCAGCAATTTTACTAACATCGGCCTTTATAATTAAAGAATCTTTTTCACACAATTGTTTTGTTTTATTAGCTCCATCCAAATCTTCATTATAATTAATTACAACTCTATAACCTTCCTTTGACAATTTTACAGCAGTTGCTCTTCCTATACCTCTACTGGATCCTGTTACAATTGCTACTTTGTCGTTCAGCTTCATATGATCTTCGGTCCCTTGAAATATTTTTTCTCTTTATGTTCTGCATTTCCTAATGGGTTCCATTCGAATTTTTCAGGTTTGTCTTCCCTATACACATCAGAAATCTTTTGCGGATGAAATGACGGTTCAACTTTATCGGTATTAATCTCGTCCAGACTTTTGAATGCTTGCAGAATATCTTTCAGTTCTTTCGTGAATTTTTCTATCTCTTCGCTTGACAAATTCAGTCTTGCATTCTTTGCGATTCTCTTTATCAGTTCGCTGTCAACTTTCTGGTAATCTGTTATAATATCACTTCTTCTAATTGGTAGATTGAAATAAAAATAGTTAAGCTGCTAATTCCAATCCTCTTCTGAACTTGGGATCTAGAAGATCGAACCTTTCATCCATGTGATCAAAAAGATATTGGACATACGGAACTAGTCCTCTGTATATTAGAGATTTCTTGCCATCAGGCCTTTCTAATTCCCACAATGCACGCATGATATCAGGATTGGCCATCATGCTTTGTTGTATCGTAAATGATTTTCTCGCTTCTTCTGATAATGCCGGTATCATTCTTGATGTTCCCTTGTCAATATGTAATACTTCAAACCTCGGATTCATCGGGCGTGAACTTATTTTATTCACGTGATTCATATTTACCAGAACATAATCATCAAACTCGCCTGCTCTGTCTACTGCAAGAGCGTATGACAACAATTGTTTTTTGTGTCCTGGATTTGACTGTGCTGCTCTTTTGACATCCAATAGTACAAGTGTATCGCCCATTCTCAATGAAACGTCTATGTGACCCATGAACACCAAACCACCTATATCTGCAAAGACTTCCTTCTGGCAATATTCGTTTCTGTTCATTGGATTGGACAAAGTTTGATTATGAACATAATCATCGTGGTCTTGATGCGTGACGACTGCGTCTATGGCAATACCAGCATCCCTATAATGATCTGGGAAGGAAACTGGAAAACGCATTTTTCCCACCAATCTCCCCAAATGTGATCGTGAAACAAACTCACTTCCTCTGATATGATACATGTCTCCTGAAACTGGTTGGAATGGATAGGGTTCTATTTTTCTGCCGGCTCGCAACTTTGTGAAATCTCTATGATTACCGCTTTCATCAAATACATAATTATCAGCTTTGTTGAGTTCATCTATAACCTGTTCAATTGGCTTGACTTTGTAATTATTTTCTATCGCATCTTTATCGAGTGTTGATGTTCCGTGTGCTAACAGAAGATCATATGTACAATGAGCTGGTTTGTTGCCAGGGCATCTATCGGAAAAATAACAGCTGATATATGGTTTGAACGGACAATCTCCCATTTAATCACCTTGCATATTTCCTTGCTGAACTCTTAATTGCACCTTCCAATATTCTCAATGAAGATATGTGTGCTTCAGCTTCTTGTGGCATCTCGGCATTCCTCATTATTCCTCCGAAATCGTTTATTGTAAACATCTGACCATATTTCCTTCTGAGAACTGTTTGAGCAATCTTCATAACATCATATGCATAAGATCCACGTTCGGAATAGATGTTTATCATTCCTTTGATTCCATCAGCATGTTCCAGATATTTCAACATCAATTTTGCAAATGCGTTTCCCAGAAGATATCTGTTGAAAGTTAGAGAGGTTTGAAGTTGCCCCTCGTCTACATCAAGATAAAATCTTTTAGCTACATCCACATCGAAAAGCGCTGGTGAAAATAAATAATTTCCTTTCTTGAAATCTTCGTCACCTAGTTCTCTTTTCAAATCTCCGAAAGTTTTCCTGTTTTCTCCTTCTGCTATAGAATTTGCATGTTTCACTGCGGTTGGGAACGCATGTTGTAATGAATCATCTCTTCTTACAACAAGAGGATGAACTTCATGTGCAACTGGTATCCAAACGAATAATTCTTTAGGAAATTCACCGTCATATTTCCATTCGACACCAATCTTGTGCATCAAACTCTGAATCTCGGCATACAACCTGTTTCTTTCACTCATCGGATCTATTCCCAAGTGCCTAGGATATCTTCCCTGTGTGTAATCTACCGAAACTCCTGTCGTATGAATGACGACTTTGTCTACAAGATCTCCAATATGGTCTTTCAACTGTGCATGATAATCATGTCCTAGTTTCAATGCACCTATCGGTTTTTCTTGGACTCTTTCTTGAGACTGCCTGAACATTTCTGCATATTTATTTTCTCTTGATGGAAAGAATGGTCTATCATCCAACAAAGGCAACAATACGAATAGCAACCTGTCTATCAAAACTGGATTCGTCAGTGTTCTTGTCGACGATATGACACGTGGCATAAAACTACAGCAAATCTAAGGCTTAAATTCCTTATCAGAGATTCATCTTTATGGATGAAGTCAAAGACGGTTTCCTTTTAGATATCAGAGTGAAGAATCCTGATTCAGGTAGAAAAACTTTGTTATATGTCAGGGATTATCAAGGACATTCTCATGTAGTCGAACGTGATATGGATGATCATTTCGTCAGTGATAGACTCTCTTTCATCGAGGCAGACGAACTGGAAAAATCTCTGAGAGGCACCTCATTGGTGCAATATAATCCGAGAATTTTCAATTCGGGATCAATGTATGTTGTTGTACTTTACGGTCCAAGAGAGCTCAAATCTGATTTAGAATTCAAGAAGGCGACTAAGGTATATAGAATGGTTTCAAAGCCAGAAGTATCGTTGAAATTGAGATATCCTCCTCTGCTTGCCATAAAAAATGGAACTGTAACAATGCGCAAGGTCAGACCTGAACATCTTCTGCAAGATACGTTCTATGGACTAGACATTGAATTGACCGGTATGAACACCGACAATCCGCTAATATACATGGTTGCTGGGGTCAGTGGCAAAGGTAACACGATTTTCACACTTTATGATACTGGTACGGATTGGATGGATATTGATGGTCATCATTTCAGAGTTGAGAGAGCTGATTCGATTCCGGGACTGGTAGAATTGGTCAAGCAGGATATAATAGAAAAGGATCCTTTGTGGATTTATGGACATAACCTGATGGATTTTGATTTACCGCATTTGAGAAGAAGTGGTGATTTTAGAATTGGAATAGGTGGAACAGAACCTAGGATTGAAGGTGGCATTCCAGGTTTCCATTCATTCAGAGCAGGAAAAGAGAAGAATCAAACAGACAAGGTAGTTGTGGATGGTAGATTTGTGATAGATACACTTGCATGGTCCAGAAATAATCTCGGATTGCCAAACAACACATTACCAACTGTAGCCCAAAACCATGGAATACCTATGGAAAAGGAAATCAAAGGAGATGAATTCGACGTACTTGGTGAAAGGGCAAAGTACGACAGGGGTGTTGCATTTAAGATTGCACGATATTGTGCAAGGGATACATTAACAACTGTTCGAATAGGACAACTAGATTTACCACAGATTGTAATTGAGGCTATAGATTTTGAAACAGATCCTACTACAGTATGTTTCACTGGTAACTCTGTGACGAATTATTATTCTGTGAGAACTCAAAGAAGTCTGTTGACTTTGGGTGAAAGAAGACAGCCTTCCATCGATATGAACGATAAGAAACTGGTGATTTTGGGGATGAAAGGATGAATCTAGGCGTATACGACGTTAAAGTTCTTCATATACCGTTCTTCCCTACAGCTCTTGCTCCTTATTTGAAATCCAGATTCTACAGAACGTTCAATCACGTTCCTCAAGATAATACTGGAAGGGTAACTTGGGCAAGAAGGATGGAAAAGGCTTCTGCAGTCATAATGGAAGATCTAGAATCAAAGGACGATAATGTTTTCTACGGTATTCATGGATTTTGGAAGGAACAAGTCAATTCATGGATAGAAACTACGAAAGAAAGGTTTGTACAAGAATTGCAAAAGGAAAAAATAGTTACAGTAGCTGGTATTTTTGTCTTTGTTGACAATGATGGGACTGAATATCCAAATATGATTGAACTGGGAACAGGACAATGTATACTTGTTGGAGATGGAAGGGTAATTGCATACGTCGGTGGTAATCTTAAAACTCCCGGATATGATTGGCATTTTCGTGACAGAACTAATTATGAAAGAAATTTTGTTGAACAACTTGTAAATCGGACACTGGTTCAGAGAGATTACTCTTCAGCCAGAAATTTTGCACAGACTGAGATTGATAGATTGCTTTCAGGAGATGTTCCTCGAAAAGATTTGGTATGTGGAATAAAAAGGATGAGTAAAGAATGGCATCAGTATTCGGCACCTGCATTGGGAAGAGAACAAGTGAAATTCGCTCAAAAATACGAAAAAAAGAAAGGTGAACGTGCGATAAGGGGTTATGTGATAAGAGATGGTAGAGCTGTTGATATAGATGAGACCGAATTTGTTGGAGGAACTGACATTGTTGCATTAGATTATTACAGACAGAAAGATTTTGGCAGAGACGGCACTTCAGGTGTGATTGGTCAGGTAATGCATCCTATTTTCGGCGATGAAGTGAAGGATTGGTTCGAAAAATACAAGACTGTCAGGCATAGAAGAGTAAAGACAGATGAGAATCAGATGGAATTATCATTTGGTTGATGGTTTCTTTTGTTTTTTATGAAGGCTTTTGATGTGTTTCTTAGTCTCATCCAAGTACTTTGAAAGGGAGTCAATAGTTCTTTTAGCCCTTTCTATATCGAGACCGCCTTCCTGAGCTATCCTTGAAATATATTTCCTTTCGATGTAACCAATGATTATCAAAATTACGTAAACTATCACAGTTCCGAACAACGCTAATGTAAAGTAGCCAAAACCTATCGCCATGCCTAAGGCTGCCGATATCCAGACCAAAGCTGCCGTTGTGAGACCTCTTACTCCCTTGTCACTCTTGAAAATTGCACCTGCGCCAAGGAAACCGACACCAGTAACGATACCCCCGACAAAATCCTGATTTGCCAAACCTGATAAAATCGTGAAAAGGCACGAACCAAGACCTATGATAGAATAAGTCTTGATTCCAACAGGACTATATTTTAATTCCCTCTCCAATCCTATCAAAGCACCTATACCTGTGGCTACCAAAAGTTTGAATAAAATTTCAGTTTGAATTGGGGAAAAATCTAAAACCATGAAATCATTTTGATTTTTCTACAACTTAAACATTTTCGAAGGAAAAAATTGTGATTACAACGTGTTGTATATGAATTTTTTTTGTGCACAATCGTAAAATGCATCTGATTGACGAATAAACAAAGCCTACAACATTCTAGAAAATGACGAAATTTGAAATGTATGTTGTGAAAAATATAGAATGGAATTTACAATAAGTATATATAAATCAGAACGAAATAATTGTTACTCGTGTGTGTTTTGTGTGTGACGTATAGTTTAATTCTAAGTTACAACTATTTCTCCAATTCCATTTCTCGTAACATTAATTGAAAATCTCTTAATAAAGAGTTTTCGATTACGCAAAATATGTTTTGCAAGAGATAGGAGGAGAAAAACATGGACAGCATCGTAAGAAAAGTACTGGGAAATTCCCAGGGTCAGGGTGAGACTCTACAGAATAGATTCAAACTTGAGTCAAGCTCAGGTGCGACATACAGCAATGTAGATTACTACAAACTGGCAGAACAAGAATTCGGTTTCTCCGTCAAGAAAGCTAAAGTTACAGTCATTGGTTGTGGGGGTGCTGGACAGAACGCAGTTACTCGATTGACAGAAATGGGAGTCGAGGGTGCAAATACAGTATCGATCAACACTGACGCTAAACACTTGGCAGTCGGTAAAGCTGACAAGAAAATCTTGATCGGAAGAGAACTGACAAGAGGCCTCGGAGCAGGAGGTATTCCTGACATCGGACGAAAATCAGCAGAAGAATCTAGAAATGATATCAAGGCACAACTTGATGGTTCAGATCTTGTATTCGCAATCGCTGGATTAGGAAAGGGAACTGGTACTGGATCCGTTTCCATTGCATGTGAGATCGCCAAGTCACTTGGTGCGATTGTCATCGCAGTAGTTACAATGCCTTTCAAACTAGAAGGGGCAAGAATAAACAAAGCCGAAGAGGGTTTGGCTGCGGTAAGACAGGTATCAGACACTGCAATCGTCATAGAAAATGACAAACTGTTGAAATATGCAGGCAACCTGTCTGTACAACAAGCATTTGGTGTGGCTGACGAGTTAATCGCAAGCATGGTAAAGGGAATCACAGAAACTATAACTCTACCAAGCCTGGTCAATCTTGACTACGCAGACGTTAGAGCTCTGATGCACTCAGGTGGAGTAGCAGCAATTGGAGTAGGTGAAAGCAGCTCGAGCAACAGGGCAGAGGATGCAATTACAAAAGCATTGCAAAACCCATTGTTGGAAGTTGACTACACTGGAGCTTCAGGAGCACTAGTTCACATTGCAGGTGGACCAGATCTCAAGTTAGACGAAGTCAACTTGATTGGTGAAACTGTCGCAAGACATCTTGACCCAACAGCACAAGTATTCTGGGGGGCTAGAATTCTTCCAGAGTTCGAAGGCAAGGTTCAAGTAATAGCCATCATAACAGGCGTCCGTTCACCGTACATCCTAGGTCCGGTAATGAGAGAAGCACCTGTCGTAAGGGAAATCAGTCACTCTCTAGGAATTGATGTAATAAGATGAGGCCCAGCCTCTCTTACTACATTTAATCTAACCGAAAGGGGGCGAAGAAAATGGAAGACGACATATGGGATCCGTTTGAAGAAGTAGAAGAAATGGACATATTTGAAGAAGGGTAGGTGAAATTTATTTCACCCCTTTACTCTTTTTCCTTTTAGAATTTTCTATGCAATTCTAAGATGCTTAAATCTTTAATGTTAGTATTAATTTTATGAGTGACATAGCAAGTGATCACGATGCTGTAATTTCGTTGATTATACAAGATTATAGAAGACTACAAAGATTGGATCCTGCACATGAATTATTGGGATTTATCACTGGCGTTGATGACGAAGGATATGATTTTGTTCAAGGAAGATGGCGAGAGTTTCGTGGGAGATTCTACAAACCAAATGACAAATATATAGTCGAAGGTAAAGCAAGATACTGGATTGGATTGAGAGATGCTGCTGACGCTTTAGAAAAGTCTGTTCAAATTAGAAGTTAATTTAGAATTTATCTTCCAACAGGAGCTGCTTCCAACTCTTCCCCTTCAGGAAGGTTCTCGTTGATGTGCTTCATTATCACGACATCTCCGACTGACTGCACCATGGAATAAGGAACTACTACTCCTCTCTTTCCGCCAATCATCTTTCCTACTGTCGAACTCTTTGCTGCCTCGATAACTAGCGCTCTTACCTTGAATTTTGTCAAATCAAATTCCATTTCACTGATCTTACCTACGTAAAATCCCTTGTTTGTGAAAACATCCTTTGATAACATATCAGAAACTTCTCTTACAGATACTGGCATTTTTCATTCACCTTATGTTATTTGGTAAAACTAGTTTAAATATTTGTTTTTTCATGGTGAGGTTATATTTCTGAATAATAAAAAATTTTCAAAACGAAAAAGATAGAATTTATTTATTATGAGGCGCTACATTGTTGGGATGTTTTTTCAACACTTCAAATTCATCGAATTTTCTCAAATCATAACTTCTATCCCCTGGAAAAAACTTGTGATAATCATGCATTCCAAGAACAACATGCCATAGATATTTTGTTCTAAAATACGGATCTTCGTGTGAAAGAGTAACGCTGCGTGCATGAATTTCTCTAACATAACCCGCAACACTACCCCCAGTTCGAGAATTTCTTAATTGTATTATATCACCTGTTCCTGCAATAATTCTCTCACCATTTAGGGGAGATCTAAGTTCGATCGCACTCTCAGGGAAATACCTTTGTACCATATAATCTAAACAAATAGAAGATAGTTAAAGATTTAAGCATTCTAATAACATTTTATAAATTTCAACTGTTATCTTTTATGTATGCTGAAGTCGCCTAACCTGGTATGGCACTGAGATGTATAGGTGTAAAAGCCTTATATCGTGTAAGTTTGCTAAACCAGCGCAGCTTGCTGCTTGCGAGTTCAAATCTCGCCTTCAGCGCCTTACTCTAACCAAAAACTTACTTTGTCAGAACCGTTGTATCTAGTTTCAGCAAGCGGATGCCTTCTATCATCTGGCCTGTCATAATGCATTCTGTCATGGGCTATTTCATCAATTTGAATATAGAAACCTTCTGGACGTCTATCAACTTTTATATGGTCACTGTATCTTTCAGGTTGTTGCAATTTTGTAACTTCTATCGTCGCTTTTACTAATCCTCCATCGGTTACCAGTTCAACTTCAAGTGGAGGATGAGCCAATCTGCCACGACTACCAACACGCCTGATCTCCAAAAACCCTAAATTTGTTATTTCATCCGGAGTTAGGTAAATATTTATATCGTCTCCTTGGAAAGTACCTCTTGCCATAAATAAACAATAAACGAAAAGCTATTTATGGATTTGTATTGGTTGACATTAATTCCTATTCCATTTCTTGTTTGGTTGTGGTTGGAACTTGTCAGAAACGAAGCGCCACCAATTCCTTTGCCAAAAGATACGATAAGAAAGATGTTGAGACTTGCGAATGTGAAGAAAAATGATGTTGTATATGATTTAGGCTCAGGTGACGGTAGAATTGTTAGTATCGCATCAAAAGAATTCAACGCAAAGTCAATTGGGATAGAAAAAAATCGATTCATGGTCTGGTTGTCCCGTATGAAGAATCCGGGAAAAAAAATAATCCACAACGACATATTCAAACAGAACATATCAGATGCTACCGTGGTTGTGATGTATCTCTCGCACAAACTTACACAGAGATTGAAACCGAAATTGTTGAAACTGAAGAAAGGAACTAGAATTGTTTCAACCAGTCATCCTATAGAAGGCTGGAAGGAGGTTAGGAAAATAAGAACAGGACATTTTTATTCATATCTGTACAAAGTTTAAGCATGGGTCCGTAGTCTAGTGGTAGGACGTGTCTTTGACGTGGACGAGGCAGGAGTTCAATTCTCCTCGGACCCACTTGTTTAATTATATCTGTTAAATTTCCAGTTGTTAACGTCTATTTGCGTCTAACCCTGGTTTCAGTAGCGCTAAAAGATAATCAAGTTCACCCGAATTCAATCCCAATGCTTTTTCGTAAGCGGCATTTATGATTTTTGGGGATGCCCATCTAGACCCTTGATACGGTCGTGTATCATGGAGATATTTAAGAGCCAATCTGTTTTTCTCTGGCGTCAATCCTTTGTTTATCAATTCACCGAAGTAAAGGGCACCTGTATCATGGACTTCCTTCCATTCAGGATATTTTGTCCAGAATTCTGGATCCTTTTTAACATCGTTGATAACTTTCTGTGCATTCTTTCTTATTACACCATCATCGATGTAGTCGGCCAAGCCTTCTGCGTACCATGATTGACCGTGATCTCCCAGTAAATAGATATCGAATTCGTGAGTAATCTCATGTGCGATTGCTCCAGGTCCTTCATAGATTCGATAAGCATCTGATGGACTATGGTTTAGACCAAACTGTAGATGATTTTCGTGAATTTTTACATGAAGTCCTCTAAAACGAGGATTTTCGTAAGGTTCCATTCCAAAGCCTTTCAAAGCTTGATCGTATCCTGCATCGAATATTTTTTGTAATTCAGTTAATTTTTCCTTACTGCAATTTTTGCAATCTATTGACACAGCAGGTACAAAAAAGCATGTTCCATCGGACCAGTTCCATTGATAATGACCTCTAACAACCTTTTGTGTCTCGCATTTTGTAGCATTTTGTATTTCTATCTCTCTTTGAGGAGGCACTGTTGGTATTGGTGAATTTGGTGCCTGCGCTACCCCAGTTGTGCAAGATAAAACAAGACTAAAAAGACTTAGTTGAAGTACTTGACCTATTCGAAATGACATTATACTACTAAAAAGTACTAAACTTATAAAGTTATCTGAATATATAAAAACTATGTCAAATGGTTATTTAACCAGCGGGTTCGGGAGAGGCATCGTTTTAGCTGCTGCATTGTTATCAGCATGTTCCTCTTCACCAGCTTCACCAGCTTCTGAAAGCCCAAAACTCAATGTAACAGTCACACCTGTAACACGTTACGCTGAGGGTCAGGTGTTAAAGCTTAACAGGCTTGTAGTTAGTTCAAATGGAATAAATGAATGTGCAACTTTATTGAACAAGTATGGAAGGTCTTTCGGCAGCGTAGTTAAAGATAATGGGGGGAAAATTTTGGCCAGATATCCAGCAAGAGTTTTTGATCAAGATGGTCCAAAAGGACTCCATGATTACACGAACTCTTTAGCTAAAGATGGTATGTCATTTGTTAGAGAAAGCAACGAAACTGAAGAAACTTTAAAGCAACTCGCAACAGAGTTATACCAAAAAATCTGCGAAGATCCAGAGAAAAAATAATTTTTAATGTAATTTAATTTTTCTGTTAAGAAGTTCTATCAAATAAGGCAACAATGGTGCGACTGTAAGTGAAATCAGTATATTTCTACCGTATACATTCGAACTTGGAAATACAGAATTACCCCAAGGACCAACCGGATTCAGGAAATTGTAACCTACAAATTGCACTCCCGTCCATAACAAAGCAAACGATACAGATCCTAGGACATAAGCAAGATATTTTTCAGTTCCTTCAAGTTTTCTTTTCAGAATCATTTCAAAGAAACTGTTGCCTACTATTGCACCGAGCGAACCTTGTATCAGGAATAATGCTCCAAGAGTCTCTAGATTGACTGGAATTATCTGTGAATTTTGCTGATATAGGAAAAGTGTGTAATCAAGTATCGGAACCAGTGAATTTGTTGTGAAATATCTGTATAATGCAGGTAGAACATAAAGTACTGCTCCGAACACTATCCACTTCCAATTTTTCCCAAGGCTTTCCAAAATCGTCCTAACAAGTCTCATAATATTATTTGGTTTCGTAGAATTTAATTACTTAAATCTTTACTTGCTATAATAATATTTGAATGATTACCACCCCTGTACAAGCTGCAAGATCATATCAAGGATTAAGACAACTTTCTGACGAAGAACTTTCTAGTGTTGACTGGCAGATAGGAAGAATAAATGAGGTGATTGGACGTTATGACGTTGAACATAAAGAAGTTCATTTCTTGTTACATTACGGCACTAGTCGAAGAGTTGCATATGAAGTTGCAAGAAGATATCGGGAAGCCGGATGGGAAGATGCTCATATTGAAAGGGACACATACGGACTTTTTAGTGTTATGTCAACGGAGAGCTTGGTAATTGGGTACGGTGAAATTGAAAAAGTCATTGACCTTGTATAAAGTTTATAAACTAGTTCTGTTACTTAGTAATTAGGCGACGCTGGTCAGGTAGCTTCGGTTTTCTGTCAAAGGAAAACTGAGGAAGTTCCCTCCATCCGGTAAGGTGCTGTGGAAGCAGCTGGCTGAGAAGTCAGAAACCAGAATCAGAAACGAATCTGTTGACGGCAGTATGATGATGAAAAGAAGTGCCGGTGACAGAATGAAACGGACTGGTATAACCTTGGATGCAAGCATTAGCGCTTAGATAAATGCTACCAAAACAGAAGAGGGGCTATGCCCAGCACGCCTTTTTTTATTTTTCAATAGAAGGCAATGATTTTCCTATCCTATTCGCAGTTTGAGTGCTGATTTCTCTTACAGTACGTTCTGTTTCGCTTTTAGTTTTTTCTATAATCTCACTTGTACGAGTTGTTTCCGACCTTGTTATGTTTTGCTTTTCTGATTCGGACCTTTCCTTGATCTTTCTTACTGTGTCCTTGATTTCATTATTTTTTTCTAGTTCTCTTTTTGTTTTCTCTTCAATTCTGATTTTTGCCTTTTCAGAATCTGTCTCATTAGAATTGATTTCTATCCTGACTTTCTTTTCAACAGTATTGTTGAGAGCTCTTTCAATAGCAGGTTTGGCCTGATCAGGAACTTTCTGTAGAACGAGTGCCAATACTATTCTGCTTTTTTCAAGTGTTTCGTTCGTATCCTTGACAAAAGCTGAAACATTTCTTCCAATACCTTGAGAGGCTTCTAACTTATCGACTTCGTCACTAAACTCATTAACCGCAGTTTCCACTTCTCTTGTTTTGTTTTTCTCAACCAAAGCTCTGGCTTCTGACAACCTTGTTTTAGCCAGTTCCAAATGTAATTTTGCTTTTTGTTCCTCGTTGAAAGTCAAGAATAATTGGGCGTTTTCCTTCACTCTCTTGAAAAAATACAAAGGACTGTCAGGTAGTAATCCAGGATTGGAAAATGCCGTCTCTGCCACGGTAATCTTTGCATCTGTTATGTTCTCGTTACTGAAATTCACGTCAGGGAATGCCTGAGATCCCAATTGGGCGAAAACAGGTGTAACAAAAATTCCCAAAACTGCCAATGCGACTATCAGATATGTTCTCATTATTTCACTTTCTATTTTGTATTTTATAAATAAAAAATTTGGGGTTATTCCACCCCTACTCCAACTAATGTATGGCCTTGAACTTTACTAGCTATGTTTGTTCCCAAGTTTACAGCTGCTACTACACCAGTGTCTGATTCAACCCACACTTCGAAATTCTTTGTGAGTGAATACGCACCAGACGATTCGGTACTGTTACCTGTCACAACATAGTATGTCGTGTTGCCTCTTGTTTCTGTTTTGACTTGAGACGCATTGAAACCAAAGTCTCTTTGCACTATTGATGCAGCTTCGTCAGCTGTCAATGTCGTGTTTCCATTTGAGTGAATTGCTAGGAAGAAATCTGAGTCTGTCAGGTTCAACCCGGATGACAGTTGTGATTGTTCCTCTATATCAGCTTCTTCATGGCTTTTTGTCTCCAACTCTGTGTTGCTGTGTGCTTTCGCTTTCAGTTCGATATCTTTCGTTTCTGATGTCATTTCCAGATGATTCTTGATTATCGCTTTGTGCTCACCTTGAAGTTCGCTCACGATTGCTTGTTTTTCTTCTGCAGTCAGATTTCCTGATCTGAATTCTTGCAGGGCTTGAGCCTTGATGTCCAACCAAGCCTGTTGCCTTGATTTCATTTCATCGTTTCTTTCCTTGAGCAATTCTAGTTTGGCGTCATTACTGAAAGTTAGGATATGCCTGACGTTGAAGACAAAGTCCTGAAACGATTCACCAAATCTTTTGAATTGCAAATCTGTCGATGAAACAGATGTTGCGTTTGTTGTTGCTTGCTGTGCCATTGCTACAGGCATTAGCAATACTAGAGAAGTTGCTAATGCTATAAACCATTTCTTCATTTGTCCACCTCCATTATTTCGTCTCTACAATCTTCGCAAAGCCACCCGTTGGCAGCTAGGGAGAGATCGGTTGATAGATTTTCACAGTTACTGCACGCACCGTAAGCCAGTTCGGTTTTCTTACGGTAAAGTTTTACTAGTTCTTCGTAGATATCCTCCACTTTGTTTGGACTTGGTTCAATCCATTCCAATAGAAGAGTTCTTTTTAACTGCATTCAACCACCTCGTTGATTATGAATTATTTGTATGTTTCAGGCGCTAGTAAGTGTGGTGAAACAGTCGTGAAACATTCATTTCTTCAACCAGGTTAGTCTGTTTGTCCTTCCGTATCTCTGTTTTTTAACCAGACCCTTCTGCTCAAGCACCATCACTATTCTTGTTACTTTCGCGCGGGAGAAATTGAATTCTTTTTGGAGTCTATTCTGGAATGTCTTCTTGTGTTGTTCTAGATAACCTATGACTTTTTGTTCATCTTCCCTGAATCCTTTGATGAATTCTTCTTTCGTTTTTTTTCTGAAATGGAAATAGATGTAAGCAACGGCTCCGATTGAAATTACGATTGCTATTGGTAAAATATTTGGCGATGAGTTTAGATTTTCGAACTTGACTGAAAATAGAATATTCCCTTGCACGTTTGTTTTTTCCCATGTAACAATTATTCTCTGGCCGTCTGAATTTATCGTGCCGTCAATTGGGAGATATGAATTCTGATATACACCGTAACCTACCGGAAGCATAACCTGGACTTTGAGATTTTGAACAGTATTACCAAATGAGAATTCTGTGAAGAAGTGTTCGATAGAATCACTGTGAAAAACAACGTCGTCTGCTCTATATGAAATTATCAGTGTTGTTGAAGGTTCCTTCGGAAAAATTTCGATAATATACGAATCGGCGTTAGGTATCAGTCTGTAATCTATATACTGCTTACCGTCTGATACCTGGATGTTGTGGACTTTGTTGTCCACGGTATAGTTAATAGCTGTATTAATCGGGTTGTTGAAAGTGAATTTCATGGTTTGTTTAACTGAATTGTCTGCTTGAATATCAAACTTGATTTCTTGACTTTGGATTGAATAGTTTGTAAGATTTTGGGCGTAGGGCGTAGGTAGAATTAAAATCAAGGCTAAGGCTATTGTAAAGAGTTTGTTCATAATACGTATTATAGTGACTGATATTAAATTATGCCGCTTGGTTTAATTTTTGTATAGAAATATGATGTGCACACTTTATTCTTTATCTTGCGGCTAGTCTCAATTGTGGTCGAGATGGTTGATGTGTGACCCGGATTGTGCCTTTTCTGATTGGACGTGCGACAGCTATTGCTGCACAATTTTCACCACTGATGTATCTTTGTTGGACGTCTAAAACTTCTTCAAATGTCAAACCTTCTACCTTTTCCCTGTATGAGTCAGGATTATTAACATCTCTTGGATCGAAATGTAGATCGCTAGCCATTAAAAACACTTGCGATCCAGTCTGCAAATTTTCGTTATGACGGGCAAGCGCTCGCTCTTTCCCGCTACGAAATATCTCTTTGTACCTAACGAGACCTCCGATATCCCATGCTTCAAATATCGCATCTCGTAATTCGTTATGTCGCCCTGGAAGTGTTGGTCCAAAAACAAGATAGGCGTCTGTACCTGTGCCGGTAGTCATGCGATTTGAATATACATGGTAGGAAAATTTAGGATACCCTCCAGTTTGGGACCTAGCAACTTCCAAATATCTTTTTGCACCGTCATCTGCAAGCATAGAATCGAGTATGTCTACTGCGGCAACCACATCTAAAGTGTTCGGAATTCTGCATCCCATACCAACGCGAGGTGCATCGTATCTTTTGTCGACTGTTAGTTTTTGTGTCTGTGCCCTAGTTGACACCGATAAGGTTCTATCTCTTGTAGGACGCATTTCTAATTTTCCCAGTGCCCTATCAACTACTTTGAATGTTTTGGTAGTATCGTCGTCCTCATTTGGACTAGTTACGACAACTACTATTTTATCGGGACTGAAGTTTGCATGATGGTATGCTGTAACATGACTTGTCTGTAGTCCTGAACGATAATGTCCATAATGACGTGCATACGCGATTCTTCCTTTTAATGAAGTATCATGAAAGACAGCTGGTGCAAGAACGCTATAAGGAAAGAACTCGTCGGCGTTATTGCGGTGTGCACGGGATTCTATTTCCATCGGAATTCTTTCTTGTTCAAAACTAGCTAACTTTTCATCTGTGATACCATAGACAGATCTGCACAATGATTCTAATGCAGGGAAAAGCGACCATTGACTACTGCAATTGACCCTACCTATTATACGATGGAGCTCTGTCCAAATACTACCTTCATCATGTGGTGTTCTGGCATGGTACTTCCTAGCTAATTTCAACATTTGCTGGTCTGAGAATGCCGCATGTTCCCATGCATGAGCAGTCTCGACAGGTAAACGGCCTTCATTTAACGAACCAAAGTTAAAAACAACTCCGAAAGTTATGTCTGTTGCTGTAGGTACATGTAAATGATAAGCTGCCAAACCGTTTCCCCAAGTAGCTTTTTTACCTTTAATCGGGTCTTCGTCAGTATCCGTGTATCTTCCAAAATAAACATCGGATAATTGATAGGCTCCGTTTCCTTGAAAAAAATCCATAAATTTTATCGCTAATCAAAATTGTTTTCTAAACTTATAAAATCAGATTAAAACTTCGTTATCTCCAAGTTTGGTGAAAGTTTATATACCGTCCCCAACAATTACGATTCAGGTGATACGCATAGAAGTTCAAAAAACTTACGCTATGGTCATCGGCGCTGTTTTAGTGCTGGTCGGCCTTGTAGGATTTGTATCCAATCCATTGGTTGGTGTGCCAGCATCAAGCTCGGCTACTAGTCCATTGTTCGGAGCAAACACTTACGAAAACATTTTGCACATCGTAGTAGGAGCATTGGGTCTTTGGTTCGGGATGAAAAGTTCTGCCAAGTCATATAACATGGGTCTCGGAATCGGAGCCGCTGTTGTAGGTCTTGTCGGTCTAGTTCCACAAGGACTTGCTGTATTGTTCAGTGTATTTGCGATTAATACAACAATCACATACTTACACTTGGCAATAGCAGTAGTTTCACTGGGTGTTGCATACGGGCTTAAGAGATAAGCCCTCTTCTTTCTTATCAGGAAAATTATGAAATCACATGACATCGTAAACATCCTTGGGACGATTGGATTGGTAATCGGTGTGTTCTTCGCGTTCCTGCCGCATGCACTTCACAGTGGACTGGGTGCATTGATCGGATTGGGAGATACTCCTCATGAAACGCATGTTGTGATTGGATTCGTGTTGATGATAATTTCTCTGGCTGTTCTAGGATACAACAATAACTCGTTCACATTCTGGCAAAGAAAGAAGTAAAACTTTTTAAATTTATTATTTTATTTCATTGTATGGATGTCACATACAAAGAAGGAACAGATGTAGAAACCCAACAATTAGATGATTTATGGGCTGCAATAGGTTGGAAACCAAGAGGATGGGAAAAATGGAATGAAGTGTTGTCCAAATCTTCTTTTTTCTATACTGGTTGGGATGGTACAAGATTAATCGGTACAGGGCGTATAGTGGAAGACGGGATAATGTGCATGTTTTACGATATTGGAGTACATCCAGATTATCAGCGTCAAGGTGTAGGGGCAAAAATTCTTGAAGAGCTTATTAACAGAGTTAAGGACAAAGGATATGCTTCTATTGCTCTATTCGCATGGGAAGAAAATCCTGCTAACATTCCATTCTACGAAAAATTTGGATTTGTTAGAACATCTGGAATGGAACTAACAAAATATATGAGACCGGAGTAATAGTTTTCGTTTCTGAATTGAATATATTGCGGTACACTGAGAAATAAAACTTTATCTACTCTTTTGCACAAAGTTTTGTTTCTATGGATAAGAAACTCTGGATTTTATTTGGCGTAGTGTTCATGGATCTGGTCGGGTTTGGTGTCATAATACCTCTCCTTCCTTTTCTTGTAGAGAATTATGGCGGGAACGCACTGGTAGTTGGATTGCTGGTCGCGACTTATTCACTATTCCAGTTCATTTTCGGCCCTGTTCTAGGAAGACTATCTGACAAGTACGGGAGAAAACCTGTCCTGTTCGTCAGTTCAATGCTGAATGCGTTATCATACGTTATAATTTTCTTTTCGCACGACCTTTGGATTTTGTTTATAGCCAGAACACTTTCCGGAATCGGCGGTTCGAATATCGGAGTCGCTCAGGCGTATATCGCAGATTTAAGCGAATCGCATGAAAGAACAAGACTGATGGCATTGTTCGGTGCAGTATTCGGCATCGGCTTCATAATCGGTCCATTCATCGGCGGATTCTTCGCTGCACAATTTTCCATACAGACACCATTTCTAATAACATTCATATTTTCATTTGTCAATTCGCTATTGATACTCGTATTGCTCAAGGAATCTCTTCATTTGCCGAAGAAAAATGTCAAGATACAGTTTTTCAACTACAAGCTGACCCGAGAAATAATGCAACCGAAGAACATGGGTTTCTTGCTGGTGCTTTTCTTCCTTGTAAACTTTTGTTCCGCACTTACGTTAGGTGTATTCCCGTTATTTGCAAACAAACTTCTATCATGGACAGAAGGACAGATTGGATATTATTTCGCAATGATTGGAGTTGTATCTTTCATCAGTCAGGCATTTGGCATCAGATATCTTCTCACAAAAGTCAATGAAACGCTTTTGATTAGAATCGGTCTTGTTTTGTTCAGCGTAGGTTATCTGATGCTGGGATTCGCGACTTCGGCTTATCATGTCATTGCAGCTGGCTTCTTGTTTTCATTGGGATTCAGTTTCATCAATCCTAATACGCAATCATTGATATCATTGGAATCCAAAAAGGATGAGCAGGGTGTAGTAATGGGCATATCACAATCTTTCGGATCGCTTGCAAGAGTATTGGGTCCTGTAATAGGAGGAGCCATAGCAACATACCAAATAAACTTGCCTTACATATTGTCGGGAATTGGTCTTGTTGTAGTGTGGGTGTGGAGCAGAGGATATCTAAAGTCATTTGTAAGGACAAGGTCTTAGATTTAAGAACCTTTATGAGAATTGATTATTATGTCGTCTAAGAAAGACAAGATGTATATGCCTAGCGGTATCGGTGGTTTGATCCGTTACAATGAAGAGGAAAAAGAAGTCCTGAAACTGAAACCAAAGCATGTTGTCTTCATAGTTCTTGGTCTCGCTACTGTTGAGATACTTCTCAAAATTTTGGTCGCGTAAAATTAATGACAAGTAATTTTTTTACTCATATCTTCCCTATAAGTGACATAAAAGAAAAGGGACTCGTAGGGTCTTCATATTCGACATAACCTTCCGTTTTGTCTCTTTCATCCAAATCAGGGAGATTAGTTCTATACTGTGGTACTCTGATAAATCTTACTCCATGGAATTCTGCTGATTTGCAATCTCTTCCATAGAAGTTATCCCCGATAAATACTGCATCAGATTTTGGAATAGAAAAATCTTTACATGCTTGTTCCAGATTTTTGATATCGCCTCTCCCTCGGCTCGTTAAAATTTTTCTAAACTTTTCATTTTGCATGTGATATGCAACTTCAGCAATACAATGTCTTTGATCATAGATTCTATCAAACTTCCCAGTTAATCCAGTAAGACGCAAATCAGCTTCAACTGTTTCTATATCCCCATCAGTAAAAATGACTTTTTTAGAATCACTATAGTAATCCAAGAATTCCTGTAGACCAGGTCTAACTACTCCGTCCCTTTTATCAGCTTTAACAATAGTTCCATATAGATCTAATATGATTAATCTTCTCATCATTATTTGGAGATAATACTACT
>JACPJS010000016.1 GCA_016187405.1 Candidatus Aenigmatarchaeota archaeon | reverse complement strand
CCGCAGCCTCCACCGCTTGTGTGCTCCCCCGCCAATTCCCTTAAGTTTCACCCTTGCGAGTATACTCCCCAGGTGGCCCACTTAACACCTACGCTCCGGCACTGCAATCTCCCAAGAAGATTGCAACACCAAGTGGGCATTGTTTACTGCTAGGACTACCGGGGTATTTAGTAGTGAGGTGTAAGTTGGCAAAGAAAAACTTTCATCATCACTATATCTAATCCCGATCGCTCCCCTAGCCTTCGTCCATCACCGTCAGATCCGTACCAGGCAGACGCCTTCGCCACAGGTGGTCCCTGTAGGATTAAAGGATTTAACCCCTACCCTGCAAGTACCTCTGCCCTCTTCCGGTCTCAAGCCTGATAGTATTCCCCACAAGTCTACCAGTTTGCTGATAGATTTCATAGGGAACTGTTCAAGCCGGCTACGGACGCTTTAGACCCAATAATAGTGAACATCACTCGGACCTCGGGTATTACCGTGGCGGCTGGCACCCGTATTGCCCGGTCCTTATTCGCCCTCCTATTTACAGAGGACAAAAGTTTCTGTAAAACAGAAACACTCCAAGTTTCCTTTTCGCACGTGAATGCATTGAAAAGGTTTCTCGCCTGCTGCGTACCGTAGTACCTGGACTCATGTCTCAGAGTCCATCTCCGGGCTCCTACTTCCATAGCCCGTACCCGTTATGGGTTTAATGGTGCGTTACACCATTAACAGCCTGATGGGATACAGTCCCATCCTTAGCCGCAAAAGCTTTGATTCTAATCACATTCCAGTTAACCAGAACTATGGTGGATTAGCCTCAGTTTCCCAGAGATTGTCCACCAGCTAAGGGTAGGTTGACTGTATATTACGGAGCAGTTCGCCTCGAATCTTATTCGATCAGCTCGCATGGCTTAGTAAAACTCGGATAGCGATGCTCTCTGGCGGGATCAGCCAGAATTGGCGGGTCTATCCCTCTAAGGTTTCATCATAATTGACCTTACCTGCAACGCAAATGCAGATTATGCACAAATGCTTGTATATCACGAACTAGAATAGAACTTTTCATTCGCCGTCATTAGACGCGGTCAAAGCCTAACGCCAATAGCTCGTGAGACAGAAGAATTATAGGTGTTGATGATATTTAAAGTTTTTAAAATCAGTTCGATTTTGCGGTGGAAGACGCATGTATAAATTAAGTTTTTAATTATCCTGGCACGCCACAGAAAGTTGCTCTTCTACTAGTCTCTCCAGTTTTATAGAAACCGTCATAAAATCTGCCTTCTTTGAGGTCTTCCTTAAGCCAAGCATATGATTCAGTAAAGTACAGAGAAGCGGATGGTTGTGCAGGAGATTTACATGATTCTTTTTCCTGACTTGTAACATCTGTTCTGTAGATTGAAGTTCTTTTTATTTTTCCATCTTCGAAAGTGAAATCTTCTCTTTCGAAAGTATCGCCTGCAGGTCTGTCTAGATATAAAAAGTCTGATCTCATTACACGTCTGAAAAGATCTGCGTATGTTGCACCATCAAACACTACAAAATCTCTGGATTCTCCCCAAAGTCTGCGTCTATCGTTGTAATTGTGATGTGCTGAGAATGATACTACAACACCAAGTTCCGGTACACCATCACCATTAAGATCAGCTTTATTTTTTAGAGAATAACGCAAACTATCAGTTCCAAAAGTACTTAATACTCCCCCGTCACTTAGAAATACAGAAGGTTTTCTACCGTATTTATCAGGATTATTTTTAGTGTATTCCTCCATAACACCCAAAATTCTTACAACTTCTGACCCACGAAAAGTAATTTTATCGAATTCTCTGGGAAAACCAGAGTTATCATAAATGGCTTGTGCATTTTTTCTAAAGATGCTTTGACCGGTTCTACCATCAAGAATTTCAGCAACAGTAAGGCTTGCACTGTCTCGGTAACGCAAACCGAAATCTGCAATACCGTCTCCATTGTAGTCTCCCAAGGAATCAACAAGATACGCTACAGGAACACTGCCATCTCTAGTTTGTCTCTTTGTTCCGAGCAATTCTCTTAACTTCTCAGTAGACACTTGTATTGGCGTTGGTGTCGGCTGAACTGTCAATGTTTGAAGAGGTGTTGCAATTGGTGTCGTATAAGGTGTTGCAGTATTAACTGCGTTCGTCGGTGACGGTCTAACCGTTGATTCTACTCTAGTTGGTGCTGGCGTCACAGTAACTCTATTATCTGTTCCACATCCTGTACTAGTCAAAACCGCTAACAAACCTAAACCAGCTACCGCGGCATTTCTAGCTCTTTGAAGATATGCTTTCATACAGATTGTTACAAATTTGAAGTATTTAAGCTTTTCTATTCTTCACTACATATTAGTAACAACTAACAGTTCATTTTTTCCTAGTTAGTTTGTCCAACTTTTTTTCAATCCTGTCCAATCGTTTAGACAGATCTTCCCATGCGTCCATCACAATCTCGTGAGGCGGTTTTGGATGCAATCCGACTGGTATGGGTTTATTCCCTTTCAGAAATTCCAAAATCTTCTTGT
This sequence comes from Candidatus Aenigmatarchaeota archaeon, assembly GCA_016187405.1. Taxonomy (GTDB): domain Archaea; phylum Aenigmatarchaeota; class Aenigmatarchaeia; order CG10238-14; family SCSR01; genus JACOWB01. The sequence continues at coordinate 4,729 of JACPJS010000016.1, read as the reverse complement.
CCTTTAGGAAATAGTATTTCTTTCCTTCCTTCCATTCGAAAGTGACCAATCCCAGTTCAGCCAGGAGGTTCAGGTGAAAATCAATTGTCTGCGGTGCCAGCTTGAGTTCTTCTGCAAGCTCCGAAAGATATTTCTCTTTCTTCTCCAAGTTCAGCAACAGCTGTTGCCTGATCTCATTTCCAAGAGCCTTGTGAACCAAGTCCGGTCTCATGGTATAATATTTCAAACAACTATATAAATATCTATCTTTTCCATTATCCTAGAAAAATCGAAATCTTTATATAGTTGCAGTTATAATAATATTCTAGAAAACTCGAAACAAGGAGGTAGGAAAATGGGGTTGAAAAGTTACATTGGAAGAATGGTTGCAGAATACAGGGAACAACGAAGAAAGGAAATGGCTGCATATATGGATGCCTTTAACAGGTGCTATGAAGGCAGTCAAGAAGAAATGGAAATGAGACTTTGGATATGGGACGATTTGCACAGGTCTGAAGAGCGTTGGCGATATTCTTTAAAATAATTAGGAGGTGAATAGATGCCATTACCCCCACATTTGCGTGAACAACCAATGCCACCACATGGGGAAATAACTCATGAAGATCTGGCAGAACTGATTAATGCCAAGTTCGAAAGGGTCTTTGGAGAGTTGGAAAAAATAAAAGCTGGGTTGAGGTAGATTTACCATCCACCCACTAATTTTTAGTTGAAAGAGAGAAACGAACCCCTCCGAAAGATGGATTATATGTCTTCAACAATAATTTCTATGGAAATTGAACCGTCTGAAGAATTGGCATATTGGACTGGAGTTATTCAGACTGATGGTTCTCTAAAATATTCTAAGAAATTCAAATACTGGAGAATATCATTGTATGTGTCATCGAAATCTCTGGAGATGCTCAAAAAGATTCAAGAACTTACACCGAAGTTAATTGAACGGCAAAGTCATATATGGAAAGATAAAAAGGAAGATACGTTTTATTGGCATGTTGGTGTTAAGGAATTCTTAAAATCAAGGGTTTTTGAGATTTTTGATATTAGTTTCGACGATCCACCAAAACCACCTTTTTGGTGTTTACAAGAAGACAGACTATTCGGTGCATACCTAGCTGGGTTACTTGATGGGGATGGTTGTATTTTTATTGTTAAACGACGAGATGATGGAAGGTTTGACTGTAGGGCACAGATTACATCGGGCGATATGCAGATGGAACTAAGAGATGCCATCGAGAGTATACTAGGATGTTCTGTGAGAATGTGGAAATGTCATCCGATTAGTTGGGAGAAAGGGTATCATTTAGATTTCCTAGTCTCTTCAAAGACAATTGAATTTATACAGAAGTATGTCTTACCGTGGATACAAATTTCTCGTAAACGACACGTAATTGAAAAATTCATGGAAATAAGAGGATGGTCCCAATGGGGGAATCGAACCCCCACATCAGGTGCCACAGACCTGCGCTCTACCATTAAGCCAATCGGGACATGTTAATAATTTTTATCCATTCAAACTTTTTATAGTGTTTATAGCTTCTTTAGCAAAGTATTTGATCCCTTCGGAACAGTTCTCCAAATCATCCAATTCATTCTCATCAAACCATTTGCATTCTTCAGTTCCAGTAATTTTATCATTTCCCTTCAGTGTGCAAATATACTGAAAATCAATATGCTGGTGCTCTCTATCAATGTCTTCCAACGCGACGATAAAAGGTCTTTTCAATATGTTTCCTTTAAATTTTGGATGAGTTTCTTGTAAAAAATCGACATCCAAACCTGACTCTTCTTTCACTTCCCTTACAACAGCTTCGTCAGGCAATTCATCCTTCTCGATATGCCCTCCCAGAGGCAACCATTGATGCAGTTTTTTGTGGTTTACAAGAAGAACCTTTCCTTTGTCAATCACATATGCAGCAACTACAAATTCCCTTCTCATAATGAAAATGCTGGTGGTGAGATTTGAACTCACGACCTCCGCGTTTCTTCTGTCATCTTTGCATCGAAGCTCATAGACAATATGAGCACGGCGTTATAGCCACTAAACTACACCAGCCCTATAACTAAATAAACATTTTGAACTAATTTAAATGGAAGTATATTTATGCATTTAATCATTCTTGGACCACATGGTGCGGGTAAAGGCACACAAGCGAAACTTGTAGCACAACATTACAAGATTGCACACATTTCTACAGGAGATATCCTGAGAGAACATATCAAAAATAAAACTAATGTCGGAATCAAAGCGAAGGAATACATTGCTGCTAGCAAATACGTCCCTGATAAAATCGTGGATGTAGTTGTAGTACTGAAATTGAGGAACAACAAAGAAGGATTTGTTTTGGACGGCTATCCAAGGACACTTGTACAAGCCGAATTTTTAAACAATGTTTTAAGGGAACTTGGAATTGAATTGGATGCCGCAATTAACTTGCAGGTCGACAAGGAAGAACTGATTAAAAGAATGATAAAAAGAGGTCAAAAAGAAAAAAGAACTGACGACACCGAAGAAGGAATCAGAAGCAGAATGAATGAATATGAGACGAAAGCGGAACCTGTTATAAAATATTATAGGGGAATGGGAAAGGTCATAGATATCAACGGTGACCAATCAATTGAAAAAGTGTTTAAAGATATCAAAGAAATATTAGATAAATTGGAAAGGTGATTTAATGGAAGAAAAGACACTAGTTGTAATAAAACCTGATGGTGTAGAAAGGAATTTAATCGGAGAAATTATTCGGCGTTATGAAAGTGATGGTTTGAGAATTGTTGCATTAAAAATGTTGACGGTCTCAAAAAACCTGATAAGCGAACATTATCCATCGGAAGATGAGTACCTGATATCAATTGGTAAGAAAAGTGAAAAGGCTGGTGATGTCGTAAAAGACTATAGAGAACAGGGATTGATGATTGTTACTGCAATGAGAAATTATATGACAAGCGGACCAGTTGCTGCCATGGTTATTGTAGGTGAGAATGCAATAAAACGTGTTCGTGAAATCACAGGCTATACTGATCCTACAACCGCGGAAAAGGGAACCATACGCGGTGACCTTGGGCAGGATTCGATACTAAAGGCTAATTCAGAAAAGAGACCTGTAAAAAATTTAATACATGCATCTGGTAACAAAGAAGAGGCAGAAAAGGAAATCAAGTTGTGGTTTGGTTAATCTTTCTGGAACTGTATTCTGTAGAAGAGATATCTTTATAAGCTATATTAGTAACTAATAAGTAGTGACAATATGATCGGATTCAAAAGTTTAATCGGCGTATTATTTGCAGCTAGCGCGGTGGTATCTGCATGCGGACCTGTTAATGTAGAGTCTAAACCTACACCATCTCCTAAAGATCAGGTGAAAACAGGAAACGTAAAATTATCCACTCAAGTTGACCAGAATGGGTACAGGTTAACAATAGAGGATTGGGACGAAACAGTAAACGGTGTTGTAATACACATGAGTTCTATAGTAGATTTCAAACCAGATGAATTGAAAAGAACAAGTTGTGAAACATCATCTGTTAAAGCCAATTTTTATGGAAAGTTTCCACGATTGAACAGAGCTGATGATGGTTATAATACACTAGTGCAAATAAGAAATGTTCTTGAAAACGTACCAGATGCTATACAAAAATTGGCTAATGATTTTGGTATAACCGTCAGAATCGTAAATGACATAGGAGATGTACAAAAACTATATAGAGAAAGATATTCTAGAGTAGGTGAAATTAACCTTGCTGTTGATAATGTTGCTGGATTCTATGATTCGCGCCATAAAATAGCAACAAGCCCCATAGATAGCGTTTATAACAGCAGAGCTAACGTGCTCCATGAATATGGTCATGGTATTTTTGATGCAACGGATTTCTCACCGTATGTTTATTTGTATGGCATGCTTGATCGCTCATCACCTGAAGTTTTGAAATCCATAGGATTAAAAGTTAATCCGGATGCATTAGAATGGAGTGGTATTTATAAGAAATATTCTACCAATATGAATGACAAAAACAGTCCTTTGGATAGTTATTTTCTGAAAAATCCAGATGAATTTTTTGCCGAAACATTCAGAATGTATTATGATAATCTAGTAACCAGAAATCGGTTAGAAAGAACGCTCCCTGAGGCATATACATTTCATATGAAAATGTATGACAAAATGACGCAAAGCTGCAGAGTAACTCCAATTAAAAATTGAAACTAAATTTCAAATGTTATAAATCAAAAACATAGATTAAATTAAGAAGGTCTATGTTTGAAGATGAAGTATTGAAACTTTTGAAATCTGTTGGAGTCAATGCAGAGACTCTGGAAATACCGCCACAACAGGAACTCGGCGATTATTCATTCCCTTGCTTTGAATTGGCGAAACAACAGAAAAAAAATCCTAATATAATTGCTAATGAAATCGCAGGGAAAATAAAATTAAAAAGTTCCATCATAGAAAAAGTTGAAGTGAAAGGTGCTTATGTGAATTTCTTCTTGGATTATTCCAGAGTTTCAAAAATAGTTTTGAATGATGTTCTGAAAAAAGGGAGGGATTACGGCAAGGGTAAACGTAAAGAAAAATTCTTGGTTGAGTTTGCGCATCCGAATACTCACAAACTTTTCCATATAGGACATTTGAGAAATATTACTACTGGTGAATCTGTTGCAAGGATATTGGAGTTCAGTGGTGCCAAAGTTGTAAGGGCGAATTATCAGGGTGATGTCGGACTGCATATTGCAAAATGT
>JACPJS010000005.1 GCA_016187405.1 Candidatus Aenigmatarchaeota archaeon | reverse complement strand
CCACTTGTCGTCACCGCATCCGATATTCAAAGTGACTTTCTCAATCTTGATTTCTTTCATTTTGTTTTCCATATCACTCAACCTTTATCGCTGATTTTTCTTTTCCGATAACTATCAAACTATTCTTTCCGATTATTCTATCTTCCTTGTCAATCACACAAACAACCTTTTCATTCTCTCTCATGTTTCCCTTGATTGTGCTCTTTACCTTACCCATCTTTCCAGAGTCTGCACCTTTTGTTACCATTATTGTAGCGCCTTTTTCGAATGGAACGTGTTCTACAACTTTCAATGAAGGCAGTTCCAACAATAACGAATCTCCAGTCTTGTAATTTCCTTTCTCAACAGTGATGTTCTTCCCGTCATGCAAGTTCAACTGCATCTTGTTTCCTTTCAAGACCGTTTTTGATTTGATTCCGAAAATCTTCAAGCTGGCATCAGCCTTGTTTGTCTCTAAAATATCCAATCCTTTCTTCGAAGAGATCAATCTGTAAAATGAATTTGTCTTCGGTACTGTTACTACATCGAACAATCCTGCTGGATATGCATAATCCTTTCTCCTCTTTCCATCGACGAAGACTTCACCTGTTCTGATAATCTTCTGCGCTTCAGTCGTTGTATCCCCGAGTTTCAAGAATGATTTTATGATTATTGACAATGGGATTGATTGGAATTTAGGATGAGGTCCAGGATGCGGTGTCACTACCCATGTGCTTCCCTTTTTTGGTGTTCTCCAGAATGCCGGAGCCACTAGTCTTTTAAGATGAGCCACTTTTTACACCTTTCCTTTCCAATATTTTTATCCTACGTTTGTCATCAAGATTTAAATTGATTATTTTCAACTTGCTAGGATTCTTTCCGGTCTTTCCTTTGAACTTGCCTCTCATCACATGGACTTCGTCTCCTTTTCTAACAGCAAGACTTCTTCTTGTGTATTTTGCTTTCAGTTCCTTCGATAAATGACTAGACAATATTTTTCTCTTCAAATGCAATGGCGCATCGTGCAAGAATTTTCTCTGTTTTCCTGGTGCTTTAGATGTTGGTCTTTTCATTTACACCACTATGCTCGCTATTTTTCCAATTGCTGAAAATCTCTCGACGACTTCCTTTGCTATTGGACCTTTTACTTCAGTGCCTTTCGGAGTTCCTGCAAGATCTGTCAGAACTGCCGCATTGTCTTCAAAAGAAATTCTCCATCCATCCAATCTTCTTGATTCCTGTCTCTGCCTTACTATAACAGCATCCAAAACCTGCTTTCTGATCTTAACGTCTCCTTCCTTAACAACAACCTTGACCATATCTCCTATACCGCATTTTGGAACTCTCTTTCTTCTTCCCTTGTATCCAACAACTGAGATTATTCTCAATATCTTTGCACCGCTATTGTCTGCACATAAGATATGACTGCCTGCAAGCAACCCTTTTGCAACAGATGTCTTTACTGGTTTCATTGTCCCATCCTCTCAACGATGATAAAATGTTTCGTCTTGCTGATTGGTCTGCATTCGGCTATCGTGACCGTGTCGTTTTCCTTTGCTGAGATGCATTCAGGATTATAAGCAACAATTCTTGAAGTTCTTCTTTCAAGTCTTTCGTATTTTGGCAACGGATGCAGATAGTCGCGTGATATTATTGCTGTCTTCAATGCCTTTGCTGAGACAACCTTGCCCTTGAATATCTTACCTCTGACCGGCACTGTCCCATGCCAGCAGCACTTTGGATCTTCACATTCGTTCTTTGGTGGGGTAACTTCAATCCCAATGTTCCTTGCTTTCATCTTATCGACTCTATTAATTAACAAAAGATATGTTTTTATAACCTACTGGTTATTTTCGTATTATTAAATTAAAGGTAATTTTGACCTGGTCTTCAAGACTGTCATCTCTTTGTCAATCTGACCGCTTCTTTATATGGTCTCTGCCATGTTATCCAAAACATATAGGTAAATCGCCTCACTCCAATTTTCTCTACGAGAAAACTGCATATAAGCCCGATGTTATACCAGTCGCTAACTTTACAGCTCACCATTTCGCGAATTTCTTCTTAATTCTGTCCTCTGGACGTGAAATCAGCAGTTTTCCATCGACCATGACCTTTGTCTTGTCAGGAAGAGTAAAAAGAAAAACAGAATTTCCCTTTACAACCTTCTTCTCAGTTCCGTTCTTCTGTTCGATTGTGAGAATGTTATATGTCTCGTCAATAACTTTGCCTGACATTCCTTTTTGTGTAGAATCCGTGGATTGCATCAATTTTACTGGCAATGATATCAATTCATGTCTTACAAGGTTCTGTGGTGTTATTGACATATTAATAAATACTTTTGTTTTAATTATTAATTTGATGACAGTGAAACCTTGGATTGCAGGTTATGCAGTCCTACCACAAAATCCTTATGTTACACGTGCTAGAGTTTTTCTAGGAGAAGACAACTTTGTAATTGCGCATATAGAATTTTCACCTGAATTCAGAGAACTCAGAAAACCAGTGACAAATGCTGAGTGGTACGATTATGATCTCTTTGGATCATTTCAAAATCCTTTAATACTCCATCATCCTTCACTAGAGACTGATTCAGGAAGAATTTCATCATGGAGTGATAGACAAGATGCTATAGACGTTGTTTATCATGCAAAAAGTCCTCAACAGGCAGAAGCCATACTACAGACTTACTTGAGAGGCTATGGTTATAGAATTGGAAATTTTCTTGTTCAGTTTGAAAAAGTAGATTCTCCATTACCCTTCTGATGTAGATGAAATAGCACAAAGATGCGTTAGAAAATATCGTGACTAATAAATCCTTTACAAAGAGCTTACGTTTAATTAACTGACTTCAATCTGACTTTCAGAATAACCCATCTTCACTAAAAGAGCTTTAATCTTCGCCTTGTGATTTCCTTGCAATGATATTTTATTTTCCTTTAACGTACCGCCGCATGCAAGTTTCGATTTGAGATTCTTCACCACAGGTTTTGCATTCTCAGAAATCCCTTCAACTATAGTCATAGGTTTGTTGAACCTTCTCATCTCGACATAAACTTTTATCGTTTCTGCTTCTCTCTCGATTGTAACGCAGACACAAAGATCAAATGGTAGTCCACACTTTGAACAGGTATTTTGATTTGCTTGAGCACCACATTTTGGACATACGGCCATCTTATTTCTTCACCACAGCTTTTTGATTCTTCACAGTCAAGACTCGAGCAATGCTCTTTTTCAAAACTCTAATCTTTCCAGGATTCTTTATAGGACGCCCTCTTTTGACATTTGCAATCTCTTTCACAAGTTCCAATCTCAATTCAGATAGTTTCTTGCTTAATTCTTTTTTGTCGATTGCACGAATTTCTTTTATCTTCACTTAATCACTATTTCATCTGTCATATATTTAAATCAAAATTTAACTCGGATGCAATTTCTTCTCGACAGCAACTTCCTTTGGAAGCGATTGCATTATCCTAACTTTGATGCCTATAACACCTGCTTGTATGTTGGCTTGCGTATATCCATAATCAACCAATCTTTCTGCGATTTCACCCGAGTGTGCGACGAAACCTTTCTTGAATTTCTGTCCACGTGATCTCTCAACACCACCGATCTTTCCAGCGACCTCAACTGATATTCCTACTGCACCTGCTTCAATGACTTTGTCCATGTAATAATTGACAGCTTTCTTGTAGTTGATTCCCTTTTCAATCGAAGTAACAATTCTGCTAGCAACAATATTAGCAATCAATAACGGAGTTGAAACTTCTCTAACGTCCAACAATGGATTTTCGAAACCGAATTTCTTTCTGATGTCTTCTGTTATTTCATTCACCCTTCTACCGCTTCTTCCGATAACCAATCCAGGCTTGTGAACATGAACAATTATTCTGGTTCCCAAAGGAGTCCTCTGGATTTCAGTATGGCTATATCCAGCCTTTTCGAATTTCTTTCTCAAGAATTCCTCTACTTCAGCTACCTTTATTCCTTCCTTCACGAAGGTTTTCTCGATTGACATGTAGAATTATTAAGAAATGGGGGTGATGTTTAAGTAATATGCCTCAAAAAGTATTATTTAAACAAAGCTTTAATTATGAGAGTTTTTATTTCTACTATAAATTAAAAACTTATACAGAACTTTGGTGGCGCATACGTCTGCCACGTTCGATTCGTTCTCTTCGTCCTCGCTCATATTTCGTTTCCATGGTTTTATTCGCAAGATATGCATTGGCTATGCCCAACCCCAAAGCAAGCGGTATCGTTACCATATATCCAATACCCATTTCGTTCAATTTGTGATAATCTCCTGCGTGTCCCGTCACTGCATCACCGATCGCATAGAGAGCTGGCAAGAACCCCCCTACCGTGGAAAGCCCTTTTACTAGACTTCGATACGAGTTGTTCATAGTGTTGCTTAAAACGTTCAATCCTAAGACTGTGGCGTATAAAAGAACATCCCCTCCAGCAGTCATATCCATGAGTTGAATTTTTGAAAGAGGAGCAGCACAATGACCATAACTAACATGTGCAAGATTACCTTTGGAGATATCACCTAAATAAATTGCCGGATTACAGTTGAACAAAAGACCAACTAAATAATGCCCAAGCTCATGAACATAACCCATTGCAGAAATGACTGATAAGCCTCCCGCAATAGGAACAACAGGACTTTCTGCTACTACAGAAGCTAATTTCTTTACACCAGATATTTGATTATTAGCTGGTAAAACAGCTACAGCAGTTCGTTCATCGAATAAATCTGATTCATATCCATCCAACTGAAGTTCAAAGTCACTCATATGTTACTACTGTATAGTGACGGTATATAAGCTTTTCTATACTACAGAATATCTATCTTTCCTCTAAAATTATGTTGATGTTGGCAGATTTTCCGATTCTTCCCCTCAATTTCAATTTTGATTTTCCCAAGTTTCTCTTCTCTGCCTTGTTTGCATATGCGTTCTTGATGAATAGTCTTTCTACGTTCATTTTCTTGCTCTTTGCATTCGCTTCCGCATTTTTCACTAGTTCCAACAATTTCTCCACGGTCTTTGGATAATATTTCCCATCAAGATCAACTTTTCTCTTGTGAAGATTCTCCAAATATTTTTTCACCTTTGCGACATTCTTTCCTTTTATCACTCCTGTAAGGAACTTTGATTCCTTGAACGATACTTTGCTGTTTATTGATTTTGATGTGCTTGTCTTCATTCAATCACTTACGTCGTCTTCATGCTGGAGTGCTTTGTAGACTTGGATGCTCCAATACCAGGTGCTGAATGTTGGACACGCTTCAAAGGAATAGAGAAATCTCCCAATCTGTATCCGATCATGTCAGATTTGACTTCTACTGAAACCCATTTGTTTGTCTTGTCGCCTTCAGGTGAACCACCTTTGTAGACACCGAATTTTATTCCGATCATCTCAGGTAAAATTATCATGCTTCTCAAATGTGTCTTGTGAACCTTGTCAGGATGTCTCTTTATTTTTTCCAAAAGTTTTTTCTGCTGTTCGCTCATCCCTCTTTTCAATGTTCTTCGTTCACGTGATGGGAGCAATTTGATAAAGTCATCAATAGTCAATGCTTTGACCTTGTCCAAATTCAGACCTCTGAACAAAAATTCTTTTGCCATTATTACTTCCTCTTACCTGTCCTTCTTGCAGAAATGCTACCGACCTTTCTACCAGGCGATGCATGTCTGGATATTGCTTTGTTCTTCGCAGCTTTCTTTCTACCACCGTAAGGATGATCTGTAGGAGTCATCGAAACTCCGGCGCTTCTAGGGAACAGCTTTCCTCTTGTCAACATTGCATGAACCTTCTTTCCAGCCTTTATCCATGGCTTTTCCAATCTTCCGCCACCAGCTGGTATGCCGACCATAGCCCTGCATCTTCCGTCCAATATCTTTTCTTTACCAGATGAGAATTTGACAGTGACTCTGTTATCGTTAGCATTAGTTACAAAAGCAAAAGTACCAGAACTTCTACAGAATTTCGGACCAGAACCTTGTTGTGTTTCTATACATGAAACTTTGGTTCCGATTGGAATCTTTGACAATTCTACAACACTGCCTATACCCGCATATTCACCATAATGAATGAAATCACCTGTCTGTATTCCTTCAGGAGCGACTTGTAGAATCTTTTTTCCATCTTGTCCTTTGATCAACATCAATGGAGTGTAGTGACCAGGATCGTTTAGTATATCCAAAACTCTCGCCGTGAAATTTCCGACAGGAAGATATTCAACCCTGCCCAAGAATCTGTGTGATGGTGTTCGATATCTCGGTCCACCCTTTCCTCTTGCTTGTATGATCAAGTTCTTTCCCATTACATCACCTAGACAGTCAATCCTAATTTGACAGCGACATCAACGGCCTTGAACTCTGGCTTTAATTTTATGTAAGCCTTCTTCTCTCCGCCTTTGATAAGTGTATTGATCTTGTCGACCTTGACGTCGAATGTTTTCTCGATGGCTTCTCTTATCATCTTTTCATTCGCCTTTCTATTTACTATAAACACTAACTTGTTCTCCTTCTCTATCAGGCCTATAGCCTTTTCTGTAAGATAGGCGTAGCTTATTGACTTGTACGGATCCATGGTTTCACTTAAATTATTCTTACAAATGGGTTTAAATTGTTTTAATTTTGTATAGGATTTATGCCACGATACATTGCTACAAGAATCGAAGGACCAGTAGGTAGCTTTGAATCTGGTAGTCTAGATGATATTCAAGCACAGATGCTTGCTGACATGCATGCGTATAAATTAAATATTTATGACGATCCTGCAGATTCAGAATCTCTGGTCGATACATTATATTTCAGAGCTATGAGACCAAATAATCCACGGGGTTTGGGTTGGATACCATTTCTATTAAAATTGTCTGAAGAAGAAGCTCATATAAGGTATGAAAAAGCAAGATTGGTTTAAAGTTTCTCAACTGCATCTTTTGTGAATATAGTCAATCTTCCCATCATCGCGCCAGGTGCGAGATATTCTGCCGAAAGATTTCCAACCTTGCACGTGTCGCATCCTAAAATATTTTTAACAGCCTTTCCCAAATCCTTGTCATTAGTTACAACAAACAATGGTCCGACTTTGGTTTTGTATTTTCTTCCACGAGCCTTTCCTTTACCTGATCTCACCTTTCTTTCACTGATTCTTACCAGTTCCTTGTCGAGGCCAATCTTTTTTAGAAAATCAATAACATCTTTAGTCTTTTTCAATTCCTGTAATTTGTTCTCGACAATTATCGGCAGTTCTTTCAATTCACTTATTCGATGTCTCTTCTCGACAATTTCCTTCACAGCAGTTGCCGCTATTGCAGAATCGATTGCCTTCCTTTTTTCCTTCTTGTTTATCTTCTGGTTCCATATCTTTTCAGTTTTCGGAGGATGAGCTCTTCTTCCTTTTACTGCTTGTGGTACAAATCTTGCATCCATAGCCAAAAATGGAACAGTTCTACCCGATGGATGTATTCTTGGCAATCTTGCCATTTCACGATTCATCATAGACTGGTATATTCTTCTTCTACCGTGATAATGAGCTGATGTTCTCTTGCCTGCCATGTAGTTTGGTGAGTAAACTTGTCTCTTGTTATTCTGTGTCGCAAGAACCGCACGTAAAACCAAATCCTGTCTTATAGGCTCATCAAAAACTTTAGGCAAATCGATTTTCTCTACAGCCTTTCCATTCAAATCAATGACATTCGCTTTCATGCCATTATACCCCTAGCATCTTCTAATATTTGGCCCAATTCTCTAGCAATCCTTACATATTCGCCAGCTTTCTTTGCATCACCTATTCTATATTCACTATTAGTTCTTTGGCTCGTACCAATATACGGAAAACGTGGACTATCATAACGATTGTGCATTAGAATTCCTAAACTATCTGGGCTCATCCACCCATATTCTAAATACATGCTCGGTTCGTGCCATTCTCCTCTATGATCATAATCGGCATGAATAATCTTGTATGCTTGTCCAGATGTTATCACATTTTTTTCAATTAATCTTTCAACAATATCTGCAGCTATTTTCAAACGTCGTGCCATTCCCCAATCATACAATTCACGTTCTTTTCGAGTTACATCTTCGTCAGTAAATCCATCTCCTTCCATTTCAAGCAATCTTCTTATCAATTCACGAGTTCTGTCTTGTTCATAAGTCATAAAATCACTTGGCAACTTCCCTTACTTCTGGGAGATTGAACTTTAATCTACCAGGTCTTATAGCAGGCCTCATCATTATCAGTCTCCTGTTTGTCCCAGGGACAGAACCTTCCAACAAAATATAATTTCCTTTAACGACACCATAATTGATAAATCCTGATTTAGGAGTCACTTCTTCACCTGCATCACCGATTTTCAAAACCCTCTTGTTCACTTCAGTTCTTCTGAAGAATCCCAACTGTCCTGCCTGTGGAACTGTTGGTCTGACCTTGCCTGGTCTTTCCTGTCCCAATGAACCGACGTGTCTCAATTTCTTTTTTGCGTGCCTTACTTGGATCCTTATATGGAATCTCTTTACAGGTCCCTGAGTTCCCTGACCTCTTGTAACAGAAACAACATCAATCAATTCACCTTCTTTGACAAAATCTTTCGCAGTGAATTCCTTGTTCAACATTGACTTTGCAAATTCAAATTTCTCTTTTGCATCCTTACCACCGATCTCCAATTCGAAAACTTCTGGTCTCTTTTTCTTAACACCAGACAATTGTGGCTGGGTTGCAACTATCAATCTTACTTTCGAAACATCACCTAATTTCTTTTCCATGTTAGCAATCTTTTCTTCAGTCTTGAAATTCCCGACCTTCATCTTTCTCGACAATTCTTTCGGGACTTCCTTAACAAGTGATTCTGAAATAACTTTCAATCCATCTGTAGTGTTCTTGTAAGTTCTCAATCCGACTATCTTCAATGGCGGGCAATCAAGGACTGTGACAGGTGTTGATATCTCTTGGCCGAATGTCAACGATCCTTTTCTGTTATCAAAAACAATCGCATGAGTCATAGATGCCTTGTATCCGGCGAACCCCATTATCTTTGGCTTGTCAGTTTCAGGGAATGTATTCAGAGTAGGATATATACGATTAGTTCTTCTTCTCGGCCAGTGACCTTTAGAACCTCTTCGAGGCGTTTTGACATTTGGCATATAAGCACATCAGTAATTCAAATTATATGCTTAAAAACCTTAATGGTATATTGGGAATATGGATGAGAAATGTATTTTCTGTGCTATAGTCGCCAAAAAGATACCATCGTTGAAGGTATATGAGGATGACAAGTTCATCGCATTCTTGGATATAAGACCTTTGACAGAAGGGCATGTGCAAGTCGTGTCGAAAAATCATTATCGTTGGACTTATGACGTTCCGGAATTCGGAAACTATTGGGAAGTTGCTAGGAAAATTGCTTTCGCACAAATGAATTCATTGAATGCCAAATATGTACAGTTTTTGACTGCTGGAATGGGAGTTCATCATGCCCACATACACGTTGTCCCTAGATATGACGACGATGGACACGGTGAATATCTTGATCCGAACAAAGTAAAACAAATTTCCGAACCACGTTACAAAGAAATAATGCAGACTTTGAAATCTTCTTTGTCAGATTCTTCTTACGAGCAGCCTGCGGTTGTAGAACATGTGAAAGAAAGAAAGCCGAGAAAGCCCAGATCGGATATAGGAAGTCGTAGAACAAGGAGAAAACGAACTAAAGACACAGATTCTTGGCTGAAGAGAGAACTAGCGCAGACTTAAATCTGTTAAATTCAAAAGAAAATTAATGGCAGTATTAGTTCAAGCTTCTGGAGATTTAGAATCACCTATCGAAGATTGCGGCGAGGGGGAATCCCATTATGTTCCTGTTGATGTAGATCCCATAGCTGTAGAGGTTGATACTAAGAGACCTCTGAAACACCATTTGGATGATTTAATCAGCGCACTTGATGATAGTGACGTTGTAGATCGTGTAAACTTACTTTACGAAAAACCAGACGATGTGTTAGATGTGAGAATTAGATCTTTATTGCGAAAACCGTATGATATGTTTGTCAGAGACGGCACTGGACACTATACACCTCGAATACATCCAGATGATGACCATAAAAGATTTTCAGTCAGACAAAACACTATTTCCTATAAAGGTCAAAGATTGTCCAGTCATGTATCTGTTGCAGCTATCTTCGGTGATGCAAAAGAATTGCAAGTCACATATGTTGGTACGCCTGACGTAGCCATTCCATCCCGTCGTGATGATAGGGATGTCCTTCGTGCATACACCAATCATGTAGATGAAAAAACTCGAAAAGAATTAAGAGATTATCTTAGACCTTACTTCCCTGAAATAGATACACTGACAGACGATGTTTTTATTTTGAGGGTATTGCGTGCAATGACTGTTGTATCGCCAACTTATGCTTACGGATCAGATGTTACAGATGTATTACAGACAGACGGGTATGGGTCGGCATGCGAGTTCACAGATGACCGTTTCGGCGGCCGTGACGACGAAGATATCGAGCGTGCTGTTAGTTATCTGATGGAAAAAAATCTGGTGAAACCTGTTGCTGACGATATGTATGTTGATGTTGCATTATGGAAAAGAAAAGTACCAGACATAGAAAGACGATTGAATGGTATGGGTTATTTTCTTGACGATTCTGTAAACGTTGGAATTTTATCAACTCTAATGGAGGGATCCGCTATAATGAGTGATTTGTACGCTTCTGGAGAACGTCTAGGATTAGAATTGGACGGGACACTCGAAGATAGAATTGTTGAACGTCTGCAAATGTTGGTTTCTCAAGGCGTTGTAAAAGAAACAAGCGGTGTTTATACTCTTCCCGACAGATACATTCGTCCAGTAGTTAGCTCAGCTCAGCTTCAATTAGCATTGTAATTTCTTTTTGTATGGACAAATAATATAATGAAGAAAGTTCCAAACTGGTATGTTATCACCGGCGGACCAAATTCCGGCAAGACTACGATAATCAACTATTTCACCGGTCTGGGTTACTATACAGTTCCTGAATATGCGAGAATGCTGATTGAAAAAGAAAAGAAAAACGGCAATGATGTAAGGAGGCATGAGTTCAAGTTCCAGCATCAGGTTCTGAAGGGAAAATTAAAATTGGAAAAGAAAGCACCGAAAAATAAAACAGTTTTCTTTGACAGGGGCATACCTGATTCGATTGCATATTTTCATTTCTTAAAGATGGGAGTCCCGATGGGATTGAAATTCGAAAGCAAGGACAGATACAAAAAAGTTTTCATATTGGATATGCTCCCGTACAGGAAGGATTCTGCACGTGTAGAATCAAAGAAAGAAGCGAAAGAAATACATGCATGGATTAAAAAAATATACAAAAACCTTGGATACAAAATCATACGGGTCCGTGTTATGCCGATTGAAGACAGGGTGAAGTTTATTTTGAAATATGTCAAATAATTTTCTTCTTTTTCCTTATTGTGATATTCTCACCTGACAAAGGAATCATGTCTCTTTCCAGTTGTTTCTCGTCAATCTCTGGAAACTGTCTCTTGAGTTTCTTTATTCTCCTCCTGATAATGTCCTCTGTGGTCATAATTTAAAAATAGCAGTCTAATATAAAATAACCAAGCGCCGATGGTCTAGCCTGGTATGACACAAGCCTTCCAAGCTTGTTGCTCGGGTTCAAATCCCGATTGGCGCACTATATTCCAATTATTTCAATCGTTTAATAACTGTCTTAGCAGCTTGTAAATTTGGTGCACTAATTACAACAACATAATCTTCTGGGTCATAATGAAATTCAAAATATCTTTGATTGCCAATATCTTTTCCATCTAATGATACCATCACACCACCTCTTTCCCTTACCAACCCATATGCAACTGCAATCTCAAGATTATGTTTTCTGGTACATTCAAACACCCAATCGGCTTCACCCAAAGCAAAATCAGCATAATGTGCAGCGGATGATCTTAAAGATATATTATCTGATAACAAGTGAAGTTCAGGTAATTTTTTAATATACGCATCGACAACAAATGGAAAATGTTTCGCTTTCGAACCAGTATCTGCACGTATTCTTTTCGGGTCAAGTTCTGTTCGTAGATCAGATTCAACCAATTTACTTTTTCCTGTAGACGGATCGATTAGATGTATTCCTTTATCACGAGAAGCTGTTATTAATCTCCCTGTGGGATGCTCCATTATTCCACTGAAAATATAATTACCGTATATGGGATTCGTACCTTCAAAAATTGCGAACATCGTACCATATCTTGCAGTCCTATCACCTGATATAAATGCTTCATATCGATTAGTTCCATCCAAACCATCGAGAACTCCAGTGAATTCACTACCTAGTCTAACTGTACCATGTTCTTCAGAAACTATTGTTATGGGAACCTTGTGATTTCTTAAAGTTTCAATCACCGCTTCTTCTGCATCCCAATCTGCAACCAGAGAGGTTTCACCCGCAAAATTTTTAGTCAGTTCTTTCAAACCATCTTTACCCAACTTTTGATGCCTTTTATAAGACTTGATCAGAGCATCTATACATATTTGTCTTAAATCTCCTTTGAACATTCTAAATCAACTAACTCTTCTGAGTAATTTATATGCATCTTGCAATACATCAAAATGATGCGATGCTATAACGCCAGGTAAATTTTCGAAATAGAAAAACGAAACATCTCCAGTATCTTTTCCTGCCCTTAGTGTTCCACCAACTTGTCTCACTAGATATGTGACTCCAGTAGAATCTGTAAAAGTGTTTTCCCAATCAGGGTCTATTTGATAGCCTCTACCCCTTTGCCAATATACTCTATCAATTAAAGGGTCATCATACACTCCAACAAGCCCTCTTAGTCCAACAGTTCTATCAACATCAACATAAATTCCAGTTTCATCATAAACCTTTCTTTTAACCGTATCTTCTAGTTTTTCATTCAGGTCTTTCTTGCCACCAGGCAAGCACCATTTTCCTATGGTAGGTGGTATTGATCTTTGAATAAGCAAAACCCTTTTGTCATCATCAGTTACAACGACGCCATCTGCACATAATCTAGGAACTTGGCTAAATGTACTTCTATACTCATCATCTGTTAGCCATATTGGTTTTCTTTGTCTCAAATGTGCTAATTCCAATGGATTAAAGTCCTCTAATCGTCCAGTCATATTCATTACTAGAAAGTGACAATATTTAAAGGTTTATGTATATACATTAAACCGAATAGACATTAAAGGAAATAAAGAGAAAACAAAAAAATTCTCTAACCCTTGCTTGATAATTTTCTGCTCTTTACAAAATGCCACAATTTCTTTGTCATTTCAGATGGTGCTATCTTACCAGACCCGAAAACTTGTTCCAAAGTCTCCTTTCTTCCCTTGAAGCTGATTGCATATCCACCAAATGGTTTCTTTTTTGCGCCAAACATTGAATTCCTCCTTAAGTTAATATGTGATTTTAGCTTAAAAACGTTGAGTTAGAATTAATTTCTAATCTATATGGTAACTTACAACGGAAATGTGGTAGAGCATGTATTTTTACGCACATCCAATTATCTTACTTTCCCACAGATTATCGATCTTGTTTTGAGTGCAGCTGAAATGTATGTTAAAGGTGGAAGAGAAAGATACTACAGTACAGATGACTATGAAGTGAGATTGTATACCGACTGGGAAACCTCGTCTCTGGGTCCATTCGGTGGTATCCGATTTGAGGATTATGTGAGTAGCAGTAAAGGCAGCGATAAAGTGATTTTTCTTATAGACGGGGATCGATGGGCAAGCGATTTATCTTATAGAAATTAGGAATCATTGTATGCTGGAGTCGCCTAATCTGGTATGGCACAAGCCTGGAACTTTAAAACCGAAAGCTTGCGTCCGCAAGGACTTGCGAGTTCAAATCTCGCTTCCAGCGCTAACTTAAATAATTCATCACGTTATCATAATCATGAAAGTATTGGTTGTATCACCAAATTATTTCCCAGAAGACATCTTGTCAGAGTTTGACGGAGTTGCAGATGTTGTCTGTAGAGACATGTCCCGTGAAGAACTGTTGAATGAAATAGGAAATTATGATGCCGTACTAACTCGAGTCGATACAACATTTGACAAACATGTCCTAGAAAAAGCGACCAGATTAAAGGTCATAGGAACATCCACAACAGGTCTGGATCATATAGATGTTGAAGATGCGATTGCAAGAGGGATAAAAATATTCAATCTATCCGGTACACATACAGTACCTGCCGCAGAACTTACATTTTCGCTGATTCTTTCACTTGTGAGAAAAATACCGGGTGCGCATAGTTCATTGTCTTCGGGAAAATGGAACAGGCATGAGTTCGTCGGTACAGAACTGGAAGGAAAGACACTTGGGATAATAGGGTTCGGTAGAATCGGGAGTAGGATTGGAGAATATGCGAAAGTTTTTGGAATGAAAATAATCGCTTACGATCCTTATGTAGACAAATCAATTGTAGAAAAAATCGGAGTCAAAATGGTTACACTGGACGACTTGTTTCATAATTCTGATGTTATCACGCTACATTCATTTCTCTCACCAGAAACTAGAGACATGATAAACTCAAGTTCAATTTCCAAGATGAAGAAGAATGCATTTTTGGTAAATGTCTCGCGAGGAGAATTGGTAAACGATGATGATTTATTGGATGCGTTGAATGAAGGGAAGATTGCCGGAGCTGCCCTGGATGTATTCACAGAAGAACCATTACCATCGAATTCAAAATTGACTGAATATGCAAGAACTCATGATAATCTCATCCTAACGCCACACATCGGCGCATCTACAAAAGAAGCCGTTATCAAATCAGCAAAAGAAATCGTGCACAACGTCAAAGAGTTCCTAGTCAATAAGAGATCTGATTAAATCGAGCCTTGAAATTATTCCGACAAGTTTCCCTCTATCTATAACAAGCAGCCTGTCAATTTTATTGCTCTCCATAATTGTTGCAGCTTCAAGCATACCCTCATTAGGTCCCACTGAAATTGCACCTTTTGTCATGAAATCCTTCGCGCGTATTCTCTTGAGTTCAATAGTTTTTTCTTTCATGTCGAATGTCTCTTTCAAAAGTTCTATAAGAGCAATGGTCAATGTATGCGGTTCTGTAGCGAATTCTGTAAAGTTTTTTGTATTATCCAATTTCATGAATTTTATCAAATCAGTCTCGCTTATTACACCGAGGACTTTCTTACCGCTAACAACAGGTGCACCTGATATGTCATGTTTGGAAAGAAATTTCGCAACCTTGAATATGGAATCACTCGGCTTTACAATCTTGACCTTCTTTTCCATATAGTCCTTGACAAGCTTCATAATAATATTTGATTTTATCTAATTATACTTCCTACTTTCGCGTCTTTATCCGGACATATCAATACAGGATTTCCATTCTCATCTCCTGCAGCCAATATCATTCCCTGACTTTCCAGTCCCATTATCTTTCTTTTTTCAAGATTCGTGACAAAGATGAATTTGTTCCCAACCAAGTCTTCACTTGAATAATATTTTTTAATCCCTGCTAGAATCTGTCTTTCCTCATCACCGAAAGAAACTTTTAGCTTGATCAGTTTTTCAGAACCTTCTATCTCTTCAACCGAGATTATTTCTCCTATTCTGAGTTCTATTTTTTTGAATTCATCAAATGAAATTTCCATAAGAAAATTTACTATGCGAAGTTTATAAGCACTTAGAAGATTTAAAGCATTTTTCTGTAAACCGCAGTTGAAATTCTAACTAATCCGCCAAAAAATCTTTCGTCGTTTTCAGGTTTGTAAGATATTGCCCTATATCGTTGCCCATCACTATATATTACCTCAGGTGGTCCCCTATCAAACAATCTGAAAAATGTCTCCTCTGTAACCTCTTCATCCGGAATTCTTCTTGAATATGAAATTGGAAACATCATACTCAAATCTTATCTTCAATCTTTTTAAATAGATATTGTCCTTTCTTAATCTTTCCAATGAATTTTTCAAACTTGCAATCCTTCAATTCGCCCTCTTTGACGCCAAGCTGTTCATTTATTTTTTCCGAAGTCTCTGGAATGAAAGGAGAAACTAGAATTGAAATAACTCTGCATGCCTCCAACAAGTTATATAAAACATTCGACAATTCCTTTCCTTGCAATTTCCACGGCTCGTTCTCATTCACATACTTGTTCGTAGCCCTGATGAATTCCCATGCACCTTCAAGTGCTTCGTTCAACTGATAATTTTCCATACGGTCCTGTATCTTTTTCAAATCCAGTCTCTTGTCGAGTTCAGGTTTGCCTTCAATCTTCCCCTTGAATTTCTCAGAAAGACTCAGTACACGATATACAAGATTTCCCAAGTCGGCGACAAGTTCACCGTTTATCCTATTGATCAAGGCTTTCTCTGAGAAATCTCCATCGTCACCTATAGGAATTTCTTTAACCAGAAAATATCTAATTGCGTCAACCGAATATTTATCGAATAGTTCCAATGGGTCGATTGTATTGCCCAATGATTTGCTAATCTTCTGACCATTCAGTGTGATATAACCGTGGACAAGAATTGATTCAGGCAATTTCAATCCAGCAGATAACAATATCGCAGGCCAGTATACAGCATGGAATCTGACAATTCCTTTGCCTATCACATGCAAATTTGCAGGCCACCATTTCTTGTATTTCTTCTCATCAATCCCGAACCCTATCGAAGTCTGATAAACGTTCAGCGCATCAAACCAGACATACATTATCTGTGAATCATCGCTAGGAACAGGAACACCCCATCCTTTCAATCTTTTTGCAGAACGTGATACACTGAAATCTTCTAGGCCTTGCTTTACAAAACTGAGGACTTCGTGTTTTCTTGTCTCAGGAACTATCTTCAATTTTCCAGATTCAATCAGTTTCTCAATCTGCTTTTGGTATTTCGATAACCTGAAGAAATAATTTTCTTCCTCTACGATTTCCGGTTTTCTTTTATGTTCAGGGCACAATCCATTTACCAATTCAGATTCCGTATAGAATTGTTCGCAACCAACACAGTAAAGTCCTCTGTATTTTTTCTTGTAGATGTCACCGGATTTCTTACACAACTCCCAGAGTTTGTTGACGCCTGGCCAGTGATCTTTTGAAATAGAAGATCTTAGAAAACTGTCATATGACAGACCGATTTTATCAGCTAGTCCCCTGAATACAGCAGCATTACTGTCGCACAATTGTCTCGTAGTTATGCCTGCTTCTTCTGCTGCCTGCACATTCTTCTGTGCATTCTCATCAGCACCAGTGGTAAGGAATACTTCATCACCAATCAATTTGTGCCATCTTGCTATCACATCAGTCTGGACGAATTCAAGTGCATGTCCTATGTGCGGTGCTGCATTTACATATGGTATTGCTGTTGTAATGTAGAATTTTCCCTTGACTAAGTGAATCACCCTAATTAGATTTGAGATATAGTTTAAAAATAACGCTCTTAAATCTTTTGTCTCGCAACTCTATAATATGACTTTAGTCGTACCAGCCGAAGGTTTATCCCAGTCATTGACTCGACGGGCTCGGAATATTACATGGGAAGCATCAACAAATTTGCAGAAAATATACGACCAATTGGATGAAGCATTGCACGCTCAGGGTTTGACATGGAGCGATATAGAATCGGCTGTTGTTAGCTATGTGGGGAGAAAAACACTTCTTTTAAATGGACGAGATTTTAATGGACATCCTCTACTTCAAAGATATTGTTACCTTGGTGGAATTGATCGTGGTGATGATGCCTTTAATGCTTACACGAGAGATCACGTATTTTCTTTAGGCATTTCTTATACATCCGATGAATCTGGGAATGTAGTCGGTAGATATTGCATAACATCAGTACCCAGAAATCCGACAGATAAGGGTACACCAAGAATAATTAGAACTGTAGGATAAAGTTTGAATATAAAATAATTAAGAGTCATATATTTCTTGTGAAAGAACTCATTGAGATAACTGAAAATCTCGCGAAAATCATCGGTCAGATGGAGACTCAAAGGAAGAATTTAGGTACATTCTTGCGGGAAACAAACTCATTGACAGACTTGGAATTGACAGATGAAATCCTTGAGAACAAACTGATAATCCCGATTACTGAAGACGGACCTTCTAATTTCAAAGTTGCTGGTGTTGATGGCGGACTATTGAAGAAATCATTCCATGGGATAGACTTGATGCTATTGAAGGCATGTGGTGTCGTTTTTTCTTATGAAGATAGTAAACTCGCTAATACAGAATACTATCCTGATTCGATGCCAACTCCAGAACCTAGAATCATAATGGATCCTTTCAATGACATTGAATTCGAAGTCAACTCAAACATCGAACGTCAGATAAAGGAAGTCCAGACTGCGATTGAAACGATAGAGAAATTCGAGCCGGATATTTTATTCATGCACGGTTCTGTCATACCTCATTACACGTTCATCCCAGAGAAAGGGACACTGCTCAGTGAAAACTACAAAAGAATGATAGAAACTTACAGCAAATTGTTTGACACTGTCAAGAAAAAGAAGACCGTGTTGGCTGGTGTGATAGAAGACAGTAGAGGTCTGAGATTTTGTGATATATTGAACAACTTTCTTTTCATACACAACAATCCGAAATTTCCTCCGGAGATGAAAATAGTTCTGACACGGACAAAAGATTCTAATCTGCTTTCATACGCACTGCAGAAGAATGAACGAAGTCTTGTGTTTCCATATTCGGCTCAAGCTGCACAACATCCTATATTGAAAGAATTCGGCGATAATAAAATCTTTACATTCTATCTGAAGACTGCAGAATTCGACAGGCCTGTCAGGATAGATTTTCTCGGTGACAAAGGTGTTATCGACAAAGCGAATTTCATTTCTTCTATAACGTTGAAGATGGTCGGGCATGAAGGATATGGAATGCCTTCTGTCATAATAGAAGCTGATCAGAGGGCGAAACTTGAAGAGAACGAACTTGAAATGGTTTATCAGGATATTTTGAACAAGACAGGAAATATTCCAGGATTATCTGAACAGAGAAGAAACCAAAGACCATTCTAAGGTGTATATGCAACTTGTTTTCCGTTTTCACTAAATGGCATTAAAACTTGCCTGTCACCTTCAGCAACATAACCAAGTATGTGTGTACTTATTCCGCATTTGTCTCTTGCAGTAGTCAAAACAGCTTCACGTGTACTTTCGGGAGCTATTATAACATATCCAATTCCCATGTTCCATGTGAAGTAATTTTCCTTATCAGACATATCAAATCCATTTTTAGAACCCCATTCGATCAAAGCTCGAAATAGTGATGGAACAGGAGGTAACCTTTCAATAACGTATGTGAATTGTTTTCTCGGTCGTGCAATTTTTTCCCACCCATGTCCAGTAATAGGTTGCAAATAATGAATATCCACACCTGCATCCAACATTGCCATTACAGCTCTTGAATACAATGTTGTGGTAGCAAGCAAAGCCTCACCTACTGTTTTGTTTTTTCCTAATTCAGTGAAGTAACCATTTTTCAATTTTTCTGTGATTCTTCTCGCTTTTGCAATTCCGTTTGCATGCATACCACTGCTCTCCAATCCATAAATTATATCACCAATTTGTATCCTGTCTCCTGTAACATGTCTACTTGGTGGCCTAATCAATCCAATCGAAGAACCAGCCAAATGAAGTGTATCAGGAAATACAACATCTCTTAATTCTGATGTTTCACCTTGTGGTATAGCAAATTGTCCTGCATCAGCAGCGTCTCTATATCCTTGCAATAATTCACTAACTCTTTCCATATCCGTTGAAAACCAAGAAGAGTTTCCACATGAAATAATATCATTATAAGAAAAAACATCTGCACCTATCGCAAGTTGATCATTAACAGACATTGCAACTGTATCCTGTCCTAATCCTCTATATAATCTTTTCTCACCCATTGCATCAGCAATTTTCCTTTTCTCAGCAAGTACGGTTGCATACATTTCATCAGCGATTTTATTTTTGGTTCCCAGACCTTCCACATTACTGGTTAAAATAAAATCAGTATCCACAACTCCACGGAAATCAAATCCCATAGCAGTTTTACCTAAAGTACTTGACACAACTCTTATTCCTAATCTTTCAGGATAAACTAACGTTGGTTCAAACATTTCCAATGCCATTCTTTTTACAGGATCTAGTTTATCATAATCGACAAAATCTGAATATCTTAATGACATAAAATAAGTTGAAATGATATCTATTTATCCCAAGAAGAAATCAAAGACCGTTTGAAACCTAATTTAAATCTTTAAAGAATTGATTTAACTTATGGCAGCTAGATACATTCCCCTTGAAGAAGATGTTTCTAAATATGTAGCATTGAATCCATATCTTTTTGTTGCAAAAGAATTATCAGATGTTTTATTAAGATACAGAGAATCTCTCACCAGTGACGACGGTGTAAGGGCAATTATGGATGTAACTTCTAGGAATAGAAGAATTCTAGACATCTTTGAAAAATTACAAATATCTGAAAAAGAAGGATTTAGCCTACCTTATAATCATGATTTAGATACTGAAAGAATAAATTTTGGTTTATCTGATAATGCATATCAAATACTTGATTTGGGTTTAAGGATACTTAGATCAGAAGATCCGAGAAGAGTTTTAACTGATCAAAGATATGCGCCACGTTTTAAAATCTAGTATAGAAAATATTTTACATTTACTCTACTGATGGTGTTGATGACTCTGGTCTCTCAATCTTTGCAAAGTTTGGAGTCATTATCAAATATCCTTCTGGCAATGCGACAAGATCCCAATTGAACTGTGTGCTCAATCTCTTCAATTTCTGCAACGCAGTCTGAGCCAAACCGATATCTCTTCTTTGTATGTCCTTTATCTTCAATAAAAGAACTGTACCCTTTCTCAATAACATTGCAGCCTTTTCAACATCCTGCAATCCACCAATGCTTTCAATTCTTACTGTCAATTGCTCTCTTGGTTCTGAATCTTCAGGAAATTCTACAGAATCTCCACTCACTTTTTCTTTTGAACCTGAGCCTTTGAATATATCAAAAATTCCCATTAGTACACCGTATAAAATAATTATAGGACCGTAAACTTATAAGCTTAAACAGGACTACTGTAAACAAAAATTCCATTGGTCTATTTAAAATTTACTATTCAACTGTTGATTATGACTGACAGGTGGACTTTAGAATGGAATGGGCATTTGTATGCCTTAATTAGGGAAATGGACAATCGAAGAGACATAATGACGCTAGGTCTTGATGAAGAGCATGTCAAAAGATGTGCAGAAGACCGCAACAAAAATCGTAGAGACAGGGACAAAAAAATAGTAGAGACTAGTTCAGGTGATGCTGTTATATCGGCAAATTATCATTCCGAAAGCGTTCGATTATTCGGCGATCTTAACTCCGCAGATCATGTATCGAATGGTCCAGTCGTGTATGTTGTTGCAACGATGTCACCCGAGCATTCGGGAGTCGGAATTATACACGGTTCCGTTGTTAACTCAGAAATAGCTAGCGAACTTTACACCAGATTAAGTCGCATGGATCGTACTTCTTTCTACTCGATAACTCCTTATGTTGTAGAACTCTAGGTCTGACTCTAGTGAATTCTTTTCATTAAAATTTCAATTAAATAATCCAAACTTATACTGGGCTTGCATAGACTATCGTGTCACCGCGAACTAGAACACTCCCCAATCTTATTTTCGTTTCATTCTTCGTGACTTCTGCTTCGTCCAACCAAAGATTCAAATGAAGGTCAAGTGCTTTTAGAATTCCAGTGATTTCTTCACCGTTCTTCAACTTGATTATCACTCTTTTTCCTTTTGCCTTGTCTAAAACATCAATTGGCCTATCTGTCATTTAATTCTGTTCCTTATTATGTACTACAAATATAAAAGCGTTTTGTTTTTTTTATCGTTATCATTAAACAATCAAATCAGTTACAACAGAAACTTCTTCTGCAACAGTTTAAATTTCAGAGTTAATAACTAAATTATAATGTGACGGATCTCTATAATCATAATCTTGTCCAAATAGAGTTCTACCCATTCTTAACTCAAATTCCTCCAATCTTTCAAGAATTGCCCTAACTTCTTCAAATGACTTACCTTCGTACCTTTTCAAGGCTCTTCTTATCCTTAAATCCAAACTAGCAGCAACAAAAATCTTAAACGGATTAAGATCATCATAAGGAGGCGTGTATCTTGCATCTATTACAGCATTTCCTGTCTCTAAGTTTCTTCTTGCAGTTTCAATAACTGGTAGGAAAGCTGCCGATGGTAAATGTGTCACATAATCTTCAAAGGAAGCCCCATTATTACCAAGTAACCATCTACTCTTTAATTCATCTCCTATAGAATAAATCTGCCAGCCACAAACTCTAGACAGTTCTCTTGCAAGAGAAGATTTACCTGAAGCAGGTAGACCAGACAAAACAATTCCTGCATAATTCATAAAACGATAGATACTGTTAACATTTATAAACCCACAATCATCATTAGATTGTTATGGCAACATGGCACGGTGAATCAGGAAGAAAGAACACAGGCGGAAAGATAAATCTAGCCAGAAAGAAAAGAAGATACGAGCTTGGCGGATATCCTACATATTCGAAGATAGGCGAGGAAAAAAGAATCATAATGTCTACTAAAGGTGGCGGAAAGAAAGTAAGATTGCATTCTTTGTCATTTGTTAATCTGACAGATACGAAGACTCACAAGACTATAAAAGTGAAGATAATTGATGTAATATCGAATTTTGCAAATCCTGATTTGGCAAGAAGAAAGGTCATAACAAAAGGTGCTATTGTTAATACAGAGGCAGGTAGAGCAAGGATTGTTTCACGTCCTGGACAAGATGGCGTGGCTAACGCAATCAAAATAGAATAAATTCTACTAAATCAAATCAATTTTAATGAAAAAGAGATTTTTTAGACACACTGAAAATAACGCAACGAAAACTTTGAAAACTATAGAAAAGTTTGAATTTAAATATCATAATCTTATTTTACTGACTGCAAGTTTCGTAGCAGCTTATTTTATCCTATCCACCGATTCAATACTTCAATTCATAAATCAGTTGGGATATTTGGGATACCCAGCGTCCTTTTTTGGAGGATTGTTATTCACATATGGTATAACGACACCCATTGCTACAGCATTCCTGTTTAATCTTTCAAAGGACTTGAATCCTTTCTATGTTGCTTTCATAGGCGCATTCGGTGCAGTCATAAGTGATTATCTTATATTCAAATTTGTCAGAAGCAAACTTTTGAAGGAAATAAAATTGTTATCAAGAGAAATAGAAAACATCAACAGTCCTATCTTAAGTCTTTTCAAACCGGAACAGCGATTCATTGTAAATTTATGGCGTGATGTTTCTAAAAGCAAGATATGGCATTCTATAATCCCTGTCATAGCAGGTTTCATAATCGCATCTCCTTTACCTGATGAGATAGGTATAGCATTGTTTGGCGCAATTAAATTTCCAACCAAAAATTTCCTATTCGTATCATACACACTTAATTTTACAGGTATTCTGATGATAGGATATTCAGTTAAACTTTTTGGTTGATTGGATGATTGATGCTCATTGCCATTTGGAACAGAAAGATTACCTGAAAGATTTAGATCAGGTTATACAGAATTGCAATGACGAAGGAATCAAAGCTGTTGTAACTACATGTTGCGATATCGGAGAATGGAATCGTGCTCTTGAAATCACCAAGCAATTCAAGAATTATGTTTTCCTATCTGCATCCATACATCCAGAGTTCGTCAAGGAGATAACTCCAAGGCAAATCGATGAACATCTTGAACGATTAAGAGAAAATAAAAAAAATCTGGTTGCTATAGGTGAGACTGGACTTGATTATTTCTGGGTGAGAGAGGAAGAATGGAGAGAAAAACAGAAGGAACTTTTCATTCAGCACATTGAACTATCAAAGGAACTGAAACTCCCACTGGTTATTCATACGCGTGATGCTGGTGAAGATGTTTTGAAAATCTTAGAACAGGAAGATGCAAAGAATGTTTTACTCCACATGTGGGGATTCAAAGACTTGATTCCACGCGTGATTGAAAATAAATATTCAATAACAGTAGGTCCTATAATTGCTAAGAGTAAGAATCACAAGAAAGTAGTTCGTGACATGCCGATTGAAAATATTTTATTGGAGACAGATTCTCCGTGGTTCGGTGATGGAGTACGTGGAACGCCTGTGAATATAAAAATTCCTTGTGGAAAAATATCTGAAGAAAAGAAATTAACATTCGAACAAGTCTGGAATAAATGCGGAAGTAATGCGATAAGGTTTTTCAATTTAGATTTGTGATTTACTGAATCTTGTATCTCAAGAATCCGCCGATACCAGCAAGTTTTCCGAATTGCATTCCCTCTTGCGTATCTTTAGAAATGATTTCAACAGTACTTCCGTAAGTTTTAGCTTTTTCAGATAACAACTCTCCAAGGTCATCTTTATTTTCAACCTTCAACAATTGTCCACAAACATCGCAAACCTGTCTGTCTATGTCATCTTGAGGCAAATCCTTTTCAGTCTCATGCGTGTTATCACATTTCAATTTTACCCTTACCCAATCGAAAGTTTCGGATATCAACAACGTCTCAATGGCGCCGATGTTCATTGCCTCGATTGTTTGCGTATATCCATAAACAACATTTCCGTTTTTCTGTATCTCTGTAAAGAATTTTTGTATCAGTTTCCTTTCCTTCATTACTGCAGCTTCCTTCAACAAATCCTCCGATTTCTGCACCAGTTCTTCCAGTCCTTGGTCACCCGTATATCCAATATCCTTCTCCCCTAGAATCTTTGAAAGCAACTGATAATTCAGATGTTCTTCTTTGACAAACTGATCTTTTATCGGTCCAGGCCCGCCTATTAAAATTCCTTTCAGTTCCTTCTGTTTCAAGAATGCCTCGGATGCAATCTCCCCGACTTCCTTAAAGTAATCATTAAGAGCCTCTTCACGGATTCTATCATAACGTCTCTGTGACATTCCTCCCTTGATAGCCTTGCCAGCAACAAGCGAATCGAGATGTTTCAATTGTATAATTTTCTTTCCATTCAACAACGCGATATCAGCTTCACTCGCATCCATGACAAGCAATCCATACACTTCTTTCTCTGCTACCATCTCCTTCAACGGGTCCAGGACGAAAACCTGGTCGCACCAATAAATCTTTGAGTTCATTTTCTCAGGAGGTTCGAAACTCCATATTTTCAAGTCAGGATTACCCTCGTCTTGTGAAACATTCCCACAAAAAACAATCAAACCGTTCACAGGAGTCTTCTTGAATATCTTCAAGTGTTGTACAATCTTCTCCAGTGCATCAACGACATTGTTCCTGGTGCTTTTGGATTTGATGTTCACAGCAGTGGACTTTTCATTCGAGAGCTGGCTGATTATCTCAAACAGATTATATCCGGCAGGAACATAAACAGAAACAAGTTCAGTGTGCCTCCCTCGTATAGCCTCTAGCTCTTTCAGAATTTTCTTTATCCTCAGTTTTTCTTCTTCGTTAAATACAACCGACCTTATATTAATTTTCTATAGTCTATAGATTTAAAGAGTATATTGATTTAAATGGCGCTAATCGAAACATTGATGCTGATATTTGGTCTTTCTCTATTCGAAATAGCCAACAGTATAGACAATGCTATAATCAATGCTCATGTGCTTTCGTCGATGAGCGATAAATGGCAGAAGAGATTTCTTTTCGTCGGTATTCTTACATCAGTATTCCTTGTGAGATTGATAGTACCTCTTCTTATAGTGTTGCTTGTCGTTCCCAACATATCATTAGGAGAACTTTTCGAGGCTTTCATCGGTAACAATCAAGTCGCTGCTCAGGCAATCGAAATGCAGAAACCGTTGATACTGATTTTTGGTGGTATGTTTTTGCTTCTTTTATACATCCACTGGCTGTTCATGGAGAAAAAGGACACATTGTTTTTTCACGAGAAATTATTGAGAGAGGAATACGCTGTGTGGTTCTTTGCTTTCGCAGCAATACTTTTGGTAACAGTACTTTTCTTTGCCAGACAAAATCCTAACTTGATGCTGGCTGCCGCAATAGGCAGCGCGACATTTTTCATTGTTTATGGGTTCAAGGAAACTGCCGAAAGGGAAGAAGAAAAATTATTGAAAGGTAGAATGTCTGACATATCGAAATTTGTCTATCTTGAAGTTCTTGATGCGACGTTCAGTTTCGACGGAGTCGTCGGAGCATTTGCATTCACAACAAACTTACTTTACATAGCGATAGGTCTTGGTATAGGAGCTCTTGTTCTCAGAAAATTGACAATAATGGGTATAAGCAGAATCTCCAAATACAAATGGCTGAAGAACGGTGCAATGACAGTTATAGGTTTTCTTGGCGTGTTCATGATTCTTGAGAGCTTCCATATACAATTACCAACATATCTCCCGACAGTAGTGACTGTGTTAGCAATAGGATTTTCGTTTTACAAGTCTCACAAATATCTTCAGAGTTTAACCAGTGAGCTTGTGCATAGCTCGTAAATCTTTCTCAAACTGTTTCAATGTGGTAGGTATTTTCATTTTGATCTCATCCCTCAATGAAATTCCCTTACCTTTCTTATCATTCCAGACCTTTGAATTGAATTCAATGATTTTCGGAGTCAGTTTAACGAGTGGACTTTTCCATTGAGGTTTTGGAAACAGTTCTGTATGCACGCTGTACTTGTGATACAATTCACGTGCAATGAAATCCGTCATATAAGGAACAATAGGCGCAAGTAATTCCAATATTGATTCCAAACAAACATGTAGCGTATACCATGCAGCTTCTTTCTCTTCCCTTGTGAAACCTTCACCATATGCACGGACCTTTACCATCTCGACATAATGATCTGCGAACAGATTCCATGCAAATTCTCGAATCTTGTTTGCAGGTACGAAGAAATTAAAATCTTGATAACCTTTCATACATTCCTGTATCAACTTGTCCAATTCAGAAAGGATCCATTTGTCAGTTGCAGTTAATTTTACTTTCTTGACTTTAGGGAACATCGAGATGAATCTGGAAATGTTCCACAGTTTTGTAAGGAACTTGCCTGCGCTCTGAATTCTCTGCTCAGAACATCTGTAATCAGATCCCAATGCAGATTCGCTTGCCGCCCAGTATCTGAACATGTCAGCACCGTATTTTTCCAATATAGGAATAGGATCTATTACATTCCCTTTTGATTTGCTCATCTTCTCTCCTTGTTCATCGACACCATGACCCATTATCCACGCATGCTTGAACGGAGACTTTCCTGTCAACAAGAAACAACGCAGCAATGAATAATACAACCATGTTCGTATGATATCCTTTCCCTGCGGTCTCAATGTGTTTGGATATGTTTTATTGAAGAATCTTTTATCCTTGCCGTATTTCGATATGTACAATGGTGATACACTTGAATCAACCCATGTATCCAACGTTCTTGTCTCACCAACAAACTCTGTACATTTACAATATTTACATTTGGCAAGTGGTGCAGCATCTTTCCACGGTTGATAATATTTTCCAGGTTTGGGAAGATTCGCTTTCTTACAATCCCTACAATGCCATATAGGTATTTCTGTCCCGTAGAATCTTCTTCTTGATATTGGCCAGTCTATAGACACTGCATTAACCCAGTCCAACAATTGCTGACGATGAGATTCTGGATGGAAGATTAATTCCTTTGCAATTTTTGCAATCTGTTTTTTGTACTCGACCTGTTTCAAATAATATTCGTCCATTGGCACAACTTCGATGGGATTCTTGCTTCTCTCGCATGTCGGAGTACGGTGCATTATAGGTTCTTTCTTCACAAGAAAACCTTCAATCTCCAAATCTTCTGTGATTCTTTTTCTCGCCTCGGATGCTGGCAGTCCCGCATAAATTCCTGCATTGTGTGTAATCTTACCTTCAGTATCAATCAAGATTATTTCCTGCAGCTTCAATTCCCTGAACAGTCTAACATCCTCGTAATCACCATAACTGCAAGTCATCAGAGCACCTGTACCGAATTTTGGATCAGCTTGTCGATGTGCGATGACCTTCACTTCACGATTGTACAAGGGAAGTATAGCAGTCTTCCCTACAAAGTCTTTGTGTCTCTTGTCATCTGGATGGACTATAATTGCCTGGCATGCCGCAATGAATTCAGGTCTTGTCGTGGCGATTGTTATCTGTCCACCTTCTTTTATCTTGAAATTGACATGAACCAATTGACTTGGTAAATCAACATAGACTATCTCGGCATCTGCCAATGTCGTCCCACATTTCGGACAATAGTTGTTAGGTCTTGTGTCCTCGTATATCAGTCCCTTGTTCCACATTTCGATGAACGTAGACTGTGTCAATTTCCTGTATTCTTCCGAATCAGTCCTGTAATAATTATCAAAATCACCCGACATTCCCATCATTTTCATTATCTGTATCATCTCTGCTTCTAGATCGTCCAATGCAATCTTGCAGTATTCGATGAAATTTTCACGGGGTGTTGAGTGAATTGAGATGTTGAACTTCTTTTCTGTGTAAATCTCTACAGGCAATCCGTTTCTGTCGATTCCGATTGGGAACAATGTTTCGTGTCCAAGCATCCTTGCTGTACGTGCAATCATGTCTATCTGGGAAAAATGTGCTGCCGCACCTACGTGCCACGGCCTTCCTGATGGATATGGTGGTGGCGTATCAATAGAAAATATCTTCTTCTTGGAGCCTATGTTGAACTTGTATATCTTCTCCTTCTCCCACTGTTTGCCGATAGTATGTTCCAGTTTTGGTTCCCATCGGATCTCTTTTATCTTAGGTTCCATGTCATTCGATTGAAATAATTTCTTTTTTAAACTTTATAATCCAAGTCTTATTTACCTTGCCTTAAACGCCTTTATTGAGTATTGGACAAATCCAACTATGACCATAGAAGCACGGGGCAAGGGCATATTAGTTTTCTATAAACTTTAAATCCAAAATCCTTATAAACAAGCCTTCACTTATTACAATAATCATTCTAAATTTCGTGATTGATTGATGAGAACAAAACCAAAATTAAATGTACTGTCAAATGCGATTAAAGTCTTGTCTGATTCTAAATATAGCATAACAGCAGTCGTGACAGCAGTGATATTTGCAGTAATCTATTCTCTTGCTTATGGTGTTTTTTCGATACCACCGATATTCGCAAATCTACGTACAACACCTCTGGAACTGGTAGACTATTTGTTCATATTCGCAAGTTCCGTGTCGATTGGAATTATTTTTGCACTATCCAGTTATTCTATTTCCAAGCAAAACACCACAGGCAAAGGTGTTTCTTTCGGAGGTTTACTTGTCGGATTAATAGGACTGATATGTCCAGCCTGTCTTGGAATTAATCTACTTGTTTTCGGAAATGTGTTTTCCTTGCTTTTGATTAATCTAATACCGTATATCAGAGTTGTACAGCTAGGTGCATTCGCACTTTTGGGGATGGCGTTATGGTTCAGTGTAAGGAATGCGTATGAAAACTATTGCATATACTGCAAAGTCGGAGAGCCGACGAAATTAACAAGGAGAAATCAAGCAATTGACAATTTCTCACACCCTGTTTACAAATATTTGATTTATTCGATGCTGATTGTCACAGCGATAATACTTGTAGTTCAGATACTCCCTGTTTTTGGAATGATATCTATATCCAAACCTCAGACAACAAATTCACCAGTTGATTTGGCACAAGTTACTTCGGAAGTCGTTCCAAAGGAAGGATTCACATTGAATGCAACATGGGGTAATGTAGTTCAAGACATGATTAAGTCGGG
The DNA here is from genome assembly GCA_016187405.1 of Candidatus Aenigmatarchaeota archaeon. Classification (GTDB taxonomy): domain Archaea; phylum Aenigmatarchaeota; class Aenigmatarchaeia; order CG10238-14; family SCSR01; genus JACOWB01. The sequence goes on along the minus strand of JACPJS010000005.1, from coordinate 11,084 downwards.
TGCTTTGGATACAAACAAGTTGAAATCCGTACTCCAAAATCAATACGGTCATTCAATAACTGATGATGAAAATAGAATATTGACAACACCGAACCTAAACGAAAAAATAACAATCAATTCAGACAACTCAGTTTTTGTAATGTATGTTCTTTGGTCATTGGGACAACACAACAATAATACTATACTGAGTGATAGTCCTATTGCAAGTTACTTTGACAATTACAACAATGGTGTGGGTAAGCCAGGATATTCCGATATGAAACTTTTATCGCTCACACCAGAACAACAGGAGATTGCAAAATATGTCGCAGAGAATTCGTACAGACCTTGTTGCAGCAATCCTACATCGTCCCCTGATTGTTCACATGGTTTCTCGGCGTTGGGATTGGTCGAATTGATGGCGTCACAAGGGCATGGCAAAAAGGACATCTTCGATTCGTTTGTCAAGGCGAATTCATTCTGGTTCCCATCAACATATGTGCAGGACGCGATGTATTTCAAATTGGCACAAAACAAAGATTGGAGTGATGTTGATAGGGAACTTGTCGCAGGAAAAGATTATTCATCCTTATCTGGCTCTTACAACGTGCAAAATTACTTGAAGAGCGCAGGAGTTTAGGAGGCAAAAAATGAAAATGAATACAAACACAATGCTACTAGTGCTAGTGGGATTGTTGGTAGTAATAGCTGGCGTACAGGCAGTTCAATTGAACACAATGTATCAGGCACTTTCGACTGGGGCGATCTCAGGCGTGAAATCTAGTGCACTATCAACGTTGCCATCACAAGTAGGCGGATGTTGATAAATAAAACTGAGGGGCAACTACATCGCAAAGAATAAAGTAAATACGCAGCAGAAGATATTGTTAGGATTATTGATATCTCTAGCAGTTGTCTTCTTGATCAACATATATCTGACATATTCTATATTGAAACCTTTCAATCTTAGTAAAACTACATCTGCATCGATTCTTACAACTATCGTGAAGAACGATTGTAGTGATTGTTATGACATGCAAAAAATAGTCAGTCAGTTGAAGCAGGTTCCTAATGTTAAAGTTACGAGCGAAAATACAGTTTCATTCTCAAGCAACGAAGGAAAATATTTGATTGATAGATATAGCATCACAAAATTACCAGCATTGATAATCACAGGGGAGATTGATAAATCTGGTTTATCAAGTACGATTCCAGCAAACAATGGAGCTCTTGTGTTAAGTGGTCTCCCGCCGTATTACAATATATCGAGTGGTAAAGTAGTAGGTCTTGTAAAAGTTATTTACTTGAATGACACATCTTGCACGAAATGCTATAACGTCCTGACAAACAAACAAATTCTGTTAAATTTCGGTGTTGGAATAAACAATGAAACGACTTTGGATATATCATCTACCGAAGGAAAGATGCTGATATCAAAATATAACATCACACGTGCGCCAGTCATTATTCTCTCACCTGAAGCCAACGTATACAATTCTCTAGTTCAAGCGTGGAATAGTGTTGGGATTATAGAACCAGACGGTTGGTTTGTAATGAAAGATCCTTCAATTCTAGGAAATTACGAGAACATTACGTCTTCATAATTTTTTTAATAAATTATTTATTCGTGGCTTGAATAATTTTAGAATCAACAATCCGATTAACAACCCTATGATGGCTCCAGCCAATACATCACTCGGATAATGCACACCGACATATATCCGACTAAATGCAACCAATCCTGTAAATGCGAATAATGCAATTCCGAATCTACGATAATATGAAAATATCACAGTTGATAATGCAGTAATAATTAAAACATGGTTCGACGGGAAACTTTTCCCAGCATCCTCGTCTACAAGTTGTCTTACATCCAAAGTTTGATACGGCCTATCGCGATGTATTTCTGTTTTCAATACATACGACGTACCAAGACTGATTATTGCAGCTAATATCAAAAGTAACGCCAATTCTTTCTTTCGTTTGAATGCAAAAAATAAAATCAAAAATACACAGAAGACATAAGTGAAATTCTGTAGAAATTGCATCACTAAATCAAAAACAGGATTCGCTAGAGATTTGTTGATGAACATCAGGACTGCTACATCGATTGCCAATAAATCTATCGCCATAATTTTAGTTTCCTGAAACTTTCTGCATATTTAACCTTGGCTTTCTTTCCAGTTTCTCCTGCCCAATGCATTACTCTTTTTTCAAATTCATGCTCTTTTACCTGACTTTTGTGTTCTCTCAATGCTTGTAATTTAGTTTTGATAGTCTTTGTTATATCAATATAGTCAGTCGGATTATCACTTCCGAAAAACCAAGCCTCCTTAACCGTATGTGGTTTGAAACCTTTTTTAATTAATTCTGGATAATAACTATCATTTCCAACTGCAGGATACAATACATCAAACACAGTCTCTGCAGTTCTTCTATGGTCAGGATGCAATCGTGCATAGTTGTCATATTTATGTGCAGGATCAAATGTCATTACAACATCAGGTTTTACTAATCGAATGACTTCTACAATCTTCTTTCTCAATTTCGGTGTGTTCTCAACTTCACCGTCCATAAATCCAAGAAAAATAACTTCCCTTACTCCAAGAACTTTGGATGCATTCAATTGCTCTGCCTCACGAATTTTTGCAGATTCTTTAATACTCTTTCCACTTATACCTCTCTGACCACTAGTAATATTGCAATAATAAACTACGTTTCCTTCTTTCGCCAGTTTAGCAACAGTTCCACCGCAAAGAAACTCTCCGTCATCTGGATGAGCAGGAATTACAAGATATCTCATATAATCTGTTCAGTTTGTAGAATACTTAAACATACTTTGCCAAACCAGGCTTTATTTTATCAGTGTCTATGATTACAATCTCCCTGTTCAACGGGAATGCGACATTGAATACAGGCACGTGATCGACCCATGCAGATTTGCTCCCGTTATGCACATGACCGTGTATAGCGACAGTCGGTTTTCTGTTTATCAATACAGGCTCGAACATCCTGCTTCCCATACCACCATATACCCGCGAGTTCTCTCCGACTAGAGTTTTGTATGTAGTCGCATAATGTGTCACAACAATCCTGATATTACTCACCATTCTGTGCAGCAGTCTGTCAACGGTGTTTATTCTTTCCTGATAGACTTTTTCTATGTCAGGTATGTGTGCCTTCTGCCAGTTTGTCGGTATGTCCAGCGCACCAATACTCCCAACTACACTCACAACATTGAAATCAAGCTTAAACTGTGTCGCATCGTCATCCAGAAATTTTATCTCATGGAATTTTTCTTTGATTTCATTTCTCATATCAGGGATGTACTCGTTGTTCCCGAAGCATGCCATTATCGGGCATTTGAATCTCCCACGAAACGCATTGAATATCTTGTGATACCAGTCTATCTGACCACGGTCAATCATATCTCCGGCAAGAAGGAACAAATCTGGTTGGATATCAATCCTATCGACAGCTCTGACAAACTCCTCATAGAATCTCGGGGCGTGGACGTCACTTGTGGCGGCAATTATCATTTTCCCTATTAAATATAGGAACTTTAAAAACTTATCCTTTAATAAGAGAATGATGATTATGGACGATGAAGAAGAACCAACGGAAAATCCTAAGGACGTGAAACTGGGTGAGTTCAAACTCAAAGACACTGCAGTTCTTGTGATAAAGAAAACAAACTACAACGGCGAGGACAGAATAGATTTCAGGGTGTGGATGAACTCTTCCAAATACAAAGGTCCGACTAAACAGGGATTCGTCCTGACGATGGACAAGATTGACGATTTTGTTGAAATGATTGAAGGCATGAAAAAGAAACTTGCCGAAGCTGAAGAATAAGATCCTTATGCCAAAATGGAAAACATTCAAACACAACGGCGTGTACTTCCCACCGGAATATGTGTATAGAAGATTGCCAGTGAAAATAAAGGGACAGAAAGTTGAACTGGGTCCAGAGGCAGAAGAGATGTTGTATGCATGGACAAAAAAATTGAATACACCCTATGTCAAAGACCCTGTTTTCCAGAAGAATTTTCTAAACGACTTGAAAAAAGTTCTCCCGAAGAATTTTTCTGACATAACAATGGATGATATTGATTTGTCGAAGATGGTAGAGTTCCAAGAGAATGAAAAGAATCTCACAAAGGAAGAAAAGAAAGCTCTCGCTGTTGAAAGGAAGAAAATAAAGGAATCGTTGAAGGAGAAATACGGCTATGTCGATATTGATGGGAACAAAGCAGAGATTGCAAACTGGATGGTAGAGCCTCCGGGAATTTTCATGGGACGTGGTCAACATCCATTGAGAGGAAAGTGGAAGTCACGAATAAAATCAGAAGACGTTATTTTGAATCTCAGCAAGGACACGACTGTTCCAGGAAAATGGAAAGAAATAATAAATGGTTCTGACTATATGTGGGTCGCGTCATGGAAGGATGAACTGTCTGACAAGATGAAATACATCTGGCCGAGCGAAGGGTCTTCATTGAGACAGGAACGTGAGATGAAGAAATATGACAAGGCGTTATCAGTGAATCAGCAGATAATGAAAATCAGAAAGTTCATATCAGACGAGATGAATTCAAAGGATGAGAAAACAAGACAGGTTGCGACTGCATGCTATTTGATTGACAAACTCGTCATGAGAGTCGGGGATGAAAAGGATGAAGACGAGGCTGACACGGTCGGCGCATCGACATTGCGCGTAGAACATATTAAATTCAATCCAGACTCTATAGAATTCGATTTCCTAGGAAAGGACAGTGTGAGATGGGAGAAGATAATTAAATTTTCGAATGCAGATCCTGCCTTCATAATAAACATGAAAGAATTTGTAAAAGACAAAAAGAAAACAGACCTAGTATTTCATGGTATTGATTCAAGGCACGTGAATGAATTCTTCAGTTCTTGTGTCAAAGGACTGAGCGCAAAAGTATTCAGAACTTATCATGCCACGAATATGTTGTTGAATTATCTGAAGAATGTAAAACTGACGAAAGATACGCAAACAAACTTGTACAATGCTAAACTCGCAAACCTGCAGGTTGCAATGCTGTGCAATCACAAAAAGACTCCGCCAAAAACCTGGGAACAAACAATGGAAAGGAAACAAGAGAAATTAACAAAATGGATGAGTACGACTCCTAAGACAGATAAACAGAAAGAGAAACTCAAGGAAAGGATTGAAAAATTAAAATTGGATATAGAATTATCAAAAAAGACAAAGGAATACAATCTCGGAACATCTGTGAAAAATTATATCGACCCCCGTGTTTTCAAAGCATGGTTGGATAAGGCTGGTGTTGACTGGCAGAAAGTATACACATCTGCATTGCAGAAAAAATTCTCTTGGGTTGAACGGGCAAAAGTCAAATGGGACGATTTTGTCAAGTAATGCTATTTTCCCATTTTACCATGCTTCACAATCAATGCATGAAATTCCTTGTAGAGTTCCACATCCTTTGGCAATTTCGATTCGAATAGTTGTCTTATGTTGTCATATTTTTCATCGCCTTTTATCAGCCCCAGATTAGAAAACAATCTTCTTGTGTATGTATCAACAACAAAATACGGTTTGCCGCAAGCATACAAAAGTATGGAATCTGCAGTTTCTTTCCCAATTCCATTTACATTCAACAATTGCTCTCTTGTGGCGTTCTTCTTAAAATTTTCAAACGAACCATATGAAAGTACAAATTTGCTGAACTCTTTCAATCTTTTTGTTTTCTGTTTGAAGAAACCTGATGGTTTGATTAATTCCTCTAATTTGTTTGTAGGCATATTCAGTATACTTTCAGGATCCATAGCATTTGCATCAATCAAATTAGCAATCGCCTTTTCCACGTTTTTCCAGTTTGTGTTTTGTGTTAGTATAGCACCTAAGCAAATTTCAAATTCTTTCTTTGTTACCGATGGCCACCAATTCTGCTTTCCATACTTCTTTAATAGTTCCTTGTAGTTCTTCATTATCATAAAAATTATGATGGACCAGAGGGGAATTGAACCCCTAGTCTCAACCTATTCCGTATTATTGCGGAGGTTGTGTCATACCGTTAGACCACTGGCCCTTTCTATTAAAAACTTAAGTAATTCTAATTAATTAATAACTTTACGGGCGCGTAGCTTAGCCTGGTTGGAGCACCTGACATTAAGGGTGAAACTGATAATCAGGCGGCCGCCAGTTCAAATCTGGCCGTGCCCACTATCTAATTTAAATCTTTAACGTTCTCATTACTTTGTATGTCAACTGATTACAGACCAGGATTGAGAGAAATTGCATCTGAAATGGAGCGTATATTTTCTTTTGAATTGCGTGAGTTGTATCCTCATGGTATAGGAAAAAGTATGGCATACTTCGGTAAAGGTATGTTGGAAGGTGGTCTCGGTATTGTTACAACTCCTTATGCAATTCCTACAGTTATTAGACATTTGAATGACCTAGAAAGACTTCCTCCGGACACATCTGAAATGTTCGGAGTTATAGCTGGAGGAATATACGGAGTTATATTAGATAGTGCTGCAATATCCGGTTATGTAAGCGATCCGAAATATCTTGCGATACCTATTGCTACAAATGCAATCTCTTTTTTATATGAATGGGTAAGACGAGCCAGAAATCATTTAATTGAAATTGAACGAGGTACAAGATAGAAGACTAAGAATAGACTAAAAAATATTCTAAATGATAATTCAAATTTACAAGAAAAATGACGCCACAGTGATTATCCCTACGACTGTCATCAGTCCTGTGATAGCCCATCCCAAAAGTGTGACCAAAGGATGGTTCACCTTGTTTCCCATGATATGATGGTCGCTGCTAATTTTCACGATGATGAAAAGTATCAATGGTGAAATCAGCCCGTTGATGATAGCAGAATAAATCAATGCGTTTATAGGATCTATCCCAAGAAAGTTTATCGCAAATCCTATCACCATCGAAGCTATTATGATTCCATAGAATAACGGAGCATCTTTAAGTTTGTAATTCAATCCTCCCTTTATCTTCAGACTTTCAGACAAAGCATACGAAGCCGATCCAGCCAGTATAGGAACTGCCAAAAGTCCTGCACCAACAACACCTATTGTAAATAGCAGATACGCCTGTTCGCCTGCTATAGGTCTCAATGCCGTAGCCGCATCTTGGACGGTGTTGATATTTGTTATACCATTGGAAAACAAAGTTGCAGCGGTCGCGACGATTATGAAGAACATTACAAGATTTGATATGAACATTCCTGACCATACATCAATCCTCATTTTTTTGATTTCGCTATTCAATCCTTCATATTGTATGCCATGCTGTCTTGCCCTAACGTTGTAGTCACCTTTCTCAGTATGCAGTTCCTCCACTTCTTGTGACGTCTGCCAGAAAAACAGATATGGCGATATTGTCGTACCAAGAATACCGCAGATTAAAATTATTTGGTCTTTGGAGAATGTAATTGCTGGTGTGATAGCAGAACTTAATATCTGACTCCAATTGAGATCCTTCATCACAAGCACGGATATCACATACGAAAACAGAATCAATGCAAGGTATTTCAGATATTTTGCATATTGTGGATATGTAGTGAAGACTTGAAAACCCAGACTGACAGTTGTAAACATTATCAACAGGACAGTGAAATCAATTTGTGGAAAAATAAGTTGCGTCGACCTTGCCATCATCCCCAAGTCCACTCCGAGATTGAAAACATTTGCTACAAGCAAGAAAAATGTTGAAAGGTAAATTATCTGTATCGGAAAATTTTCCCTTATGTTAGCAGCAAGTCCTTTTCCAGTGACGAGTCCGATTCTTGCACACATCTCTTGGACAAGCGACATAAATGGGAACGTAAAAATAGCCAGCCATAACAGTTGAAATCCGTACTTCGTTCCAGTCTGAGAATAAGTAGCTATACCAGAAGGATCGTCATCAGCAGCACCTGTTGTGAGTCCAGGGCCCAGTTTTTCCCAATAATCACCCGCCTTCTTCACATATTTTTTGTTAATCTCTTCCCCAACATGTTTGGAAGTTTCAAATCCTTTTTTCAGGGCATCTTCAGATGCGTTTTTCGCCTTATTCAATGAAGGGACAGTCTTATACTTGTAGGTAATGTACGTTTGTTCGAGATCTTCCTTAATCTTTTTCATTGTTTTTTTTATATCATCCATGCTGGGTTTTTTCTTCATTAGGTATTATTTGTTTTCAGAATATTTTAATAAAATACAAAATCCTATTCAATCTATGATAAAATACCAAAGAGCTCCTGACATAGAATCACTGGTCCATGATGTATCCCAGAAACTTAATCTCAGTCATGATTTATCCAGAGTGGTGTGTATCCGCAGTACTGGTTCGCAAAGCAGGCGTGTTCTCGCAAGATGCCATACAATCTCACGTGCGATACAGACAGGTCTTGGAATAAAGGCACATTATGTCATTGAAGTTGTCTCCGAGAATTTCGACAGGCAGAGCAATGAGGAGCAAATCAAAACCATAATCCACGAACTGATGCACATACCTAAGGCATTCGGTGGTGGATTCAAGGGCCATGGTTATGTGAACAGAAGAACCGTTGAAAAGTTATATCAGACTTACAAACACAATAATAATAATGAAAACTCAGATAGAAAGGGTATTTTCCAATTTAGATGATAATGTTGACGCATTCCTTATTAGTAACGGGGCGCATCCAAATCTAGATTTGAATTTCTTCTATGTATCCGGAATAACATCAGGCGTATTTGAGGGTTGTACGATTGTAGCAAAGCGTGATGGTAAATCATATCTTATGACATCTGAACTAGAAGAACCTATAGCACGAAAAGAGACCAATTTAGAAATTCTAACTTTCAAAACAAGAGAGGAACGAAGAGAACAATTGAAAAGAATTTTGTCAGGCGTGAAAAAACTAGGGATAAATGCAAACACATTATCCTACAAACAATATTCAAACATATCCGAATTGACAAAAGCTAAAATCGAAGACATATCAGACGCGTTTTCTGCTGCACGCTCAATAAAAAACAAGAAAGAAATCAGATTGATATCAAAAGCCTGCAAGATTTCTGCAAAAGTTGCCGATAAATTCCCATCTTACATCAGAAATAACATCACTGAAAAGCAATTATCCAAAGTCTTGATTGATCTACAATTTGATTACGGCGCCACAAATCTCGCATTCTCCCCACCGATAGTTGCATTCGGCAAGAACTCTTCACGTCCTCATCATACACCGACAGATATGAAACTTAAAAGGAACCAATTTGTTTTGATTGACTTTGGTGCTGAATACAACCGTTACACATCAGACATATCAAGGACTTTTGTTTTCGGTAAACCTGACAAGAAGATGAAAGACATTTACGAAACTGTTTTGAATGCGCAAACTGGTGCAATTGATATGGTCAAAGACGGTGCTAATGGCAAGGATATAGATAATTTCGCAAGGAAAATGATTGACAAGAAATACAAGGGATCTTTCATTCATTCACTAGGGCATGAAGTTGGACTTGCTATTCATGATGGAAAAACTTTGACACCTAATGCAGATTTCATTCTGAAAGAAAACATGGTTGTAACAATCGAACCTGGGATATACATTCCATCGATAGGCGGTGTTAGGATTGAGGATACAGTTATTGTTACAAAAGGTAAACCAAAGATACTGACAGCTGCAAAAAAGAATTTAGTCAATCTGTAGACATAATATTATTAGAACTGAAAATAAAATCTTAATGATGAACGAAGACAGATTTGTATTGATTTTACTCGGAATTCTAGCCATTCTGACTTTCCTGATTATACAACCGTTCATAACTTACATCCTTTTTTCTGTCGTGTTGACTGTAGTAGTGTATCCTGTTTACAAAAAAATCGAGTCGAAAATAAATTACAAAATAATATCTGCGCTGTTGACAGTTATACTGGTTCTACTATTGATAGTAATTCCACTGACATATTTGACTGTAGTGTTCATAGGTCAGGCAAGAGATGTCATTTCTGGTGTAGGGAATCTTGATTTACATTGGTTAGATGCAAGATTACAGAGTCTTGGAATTGATTTGAAAGTCACTCAAAATCTTAACACTTGGATATTCGGATTGACAGAACTTGTAAAGGCGAATATTGTAAACAATGCTGTTATATACACGACAACTGTTTTCAATTTCTTCACAGGAATGGCAGTGGTATTTTTCGTGATGTTTTACTTACTTATCGATGGGAAGATGATTATGAAAGAAATAAACAACCACATACCATTGAAAGAAAAATACAAATCCTATCTCAATGATAGGATATACAAGTCAATCCAAGGGTTGTTCATAGGATTGCTTTTGACCTCATTAGGACAGGGTGTAGTTGCAGGTATAGGTTTCTATTTGTTTGGGATTTCCAATCCTGTTTTCTGGGGATTCATAACAATGCTCGTATCATTACTACCTTTCATAGGGTCACCTATAGTTTACATACCCCTTTCAATTTTCTCTGCAGTTGAGGGGAATCTGTTTCAAGGCATCGGTCTACTTGCATATGGAATTTTCGTGATAAGCAATTCTGACAATTTAATTCGAGCATATGTAGTAAAGATAAATTCGAACATGCACTCACTCTCTGTTATCTTAGGTGCAATAGGTGGAGTAAGTTTGTTAGGTTTTAGTGGTATAGTGATAGGGCCTCTTGTGTTGGAGCTGTTTTCTGACTTGCTACGAGTTTACAACATGATGGGTAAAAAACGATAATTTTCCAAATCTTTAATAATCCATACCATAAAATTAGGTTTAGGCTCCTGTCGTCTAGTCCGGTCAAGGACACAGAGACAAACCTCGTCCAATGCCCTTTCGAGTTGTACTTTGAAAGGTTTGACAAAAGATGATAACAAACGAGGCTAGGCAGTAAAGATGTTTAACATCTCTGCATACTCGGGTTCAAATCCCGGCGGGAGCACTCCATTTTTCATATGTTTAAATCATTAACAGTCTCAATAAAATTATGAAAAGGCAAACTTTCCAAGATTGCCCAGCCATTCAAGGTGTTGGATTTTCCAAGGATGCAATGCCGGAGATAGTCAAGAGTCCACTTCTTGGTATACCTTATCATGAATCTGAAG
>JACPJS010000015.1 GCA_016187405.1 Candidatus Aenigmatarchaeota archaeon | reverse complement strand
TTATGGAATTGAAACGAATAAATTACATCGGGTTGGTTACAGTTGCCGTATCCTTGATTTCACTTTTGATTCTAGTAAGCGTGTCGGTTCAGTATGGTGAGGTTACACATTCCCTTTGCGGTGCGCCTTATTGCTCATCGATAAGCCACATACCACCTCAATCATATTTCGGATCAGGGATATTACTTGCAATGACAGGTGTGGGCATCTATCTGGCATTGAATAAGAATGTAACTAATCAACCAATTCCAAAATCACAGATAAACAAATCGATCAAAACTTTGCAAGGTGAAGAAAAGCAGGTGTTTGATTATATAGTGAAGAATGAAGGTTCTAGTTTTCAAGGTGATTTGATTAACAAGACTGGATTTTCAAAGGTGAAAGTAAGCAGAGTGCTCGACAAGTTGGAAACCAAGGGATTGATCGAAAGAAGAAGGCACGGGATGAGCAATTTCATTGTCCTAAAATCGTAAATGAAACTAGTTTCACATCAACCCTTATATGCTGTTTCTCTGTGTTAAATCTTGGTAAAATTGACGAAAGTTAACAAAGCAATTAGCATTGGAGTCATTGTATTGTTAGTTGGTTTGATAGCATTTGTAGGCTACAAACTATATGCACCTAAGACAGGATATGCTACATACAAGATTCCAACTAATCTCAATGTGTTTGAAGGTAAGATAACAAATGCAAAAGTTAACCCTGGTACGATCGAGGGTACAAGTGCATATGATAGCAATTGTATTGGCAATCAAGTTACTGAATGTGACGGTGGGATTAGAACTGCGGAATACGGTGTGTTAAATTTCCATTATTTCCATGAGATGGCAATACAACCTTGCATACACATGTTCGGTCCAGAAAGACTTGTAGTGGAAATTCTTGATTCTGATGGAAATGCGAGAGTAACAAGAACACAAGATTTCTCTAGCATGGCTGGTCACCATGGTTAATTTATTTGGACTCGGAACACCGAAATGTCCTGTATGTGGGATGAAACTTGGTCAAGATGTCTATGAATGGGAAGGTAAAAAGTTTTGTTCTCAAGAATGCAAACGTTCTTATAGAGTGGGAAACAAAGGTGAAAAAAGTTGCCATTAAAAAATAAATTGGATAGCTGGCTGATTGCAAAAACATCTGCAGCTTGGATGGCTGTACTTTACATAGTCTGTGCAGTTGGTTTCATACTGCTTCCATCAACAACAATTGACTTTCTCTGGAAGCCGATGTTCCATGCACTCGGTCTACAAGCAACAGACCCTACATTCTTGGTGATAGGATTAGTAGAGGCAGTTGTATATACAGCACTAGCAGGTTGGCTATTCGCAGCACTGTACAATTACTTCAGCAAGAGGTAAACCATGAAAATTTCTTTCATTTTTTTAATTTTTTCATTATTTCTTCTAGTCCCTTCTGTATTTGCACACTGTCCACTGTGCACAGCTGCAACAGGAGCTGCGGTAGCGGTAACACGATTCTATGGATTGGATGATTCGGTCGTTGGCATATTTGTTGGTGGAATGGTAGTTGCGACTGGATTATGGATTAACAATTTATTAAAGAAACGAAACAATGGAAAGGAGTATTTGCCATTCCAATCGAGCATATCTCTACTCGTATCATTCATTCTCACGATAGCCACACTTTACTTTGCTAACTTGATTGGACCGAATAACCAGTTTAAAATATTTGGTATAGACAAGATATTGTTCGGTGCGCTAATCGGCATGATAGTTTCCTTTGCGTCATTCAGGAGCCATGATATCCTCCGAACTTTCAATAGAAACAAAAATTATTTTCCATACCAATCGATTTTTATTTTTCTCGTATCTTTAGCGGCAAGTTCATTTATTCTGTATCTGGTGATGTGAATGATTGATGTGATTTATTACATACTGCTAGCGATGGTTGGGATATATGCAACATGGATATTCCTGAGTAAAGTGATCAAGAATGTTTTTGATTTTAAAATTTGTGCGATTTGTGCGACTGTGGTATCTACATGGGGAGTGTTGCTTACATTGAAACTTGCCGGATATGCAGTTAATCAGATTATAATAGCCGTACTGATGGGGGAGTCTGTCGCGGGATTCATGTATCTTTTAGAAAGACGCGCGGAATCAACTAAAAACAAAAAATTACTTTTGATGAAGCCTCTTGTGATTCTTTTCGGGACTCTGGTTGTCTATCTTATATTGTCTGGTGCGTATAAATGAAAAAACTCAAAAAAATAATCAGGATTATTATAAAATCCATTGAAGAGTGCTGTAAGAATGGTTAAATCAATTGGTAAAAGGTCTGTGGTTTATGGTATTATAGGCAGTGGTTCGCTCATCGCATTATACATAACAATTGTCAGCCTGTTCCAAGGAATAGATTATACTGTTAGCAGGTTTCTTGGTTTGTGGTACCTGATGGTTCCTCTGATAGTTGGCTTCGGTTTTCAGATCGGTCTTTTCACATACATCAGAGATTTCATGAAGATGTCTCCGGGCACGGCTGGTATGTCTGGTGGTGTATCTGCAGTTTCGATGGTGGCATGCTGTGCACATCACATAACAGACGTGATACCTGTTCTTGGCATATCGGTTCTCGGTATATTCCTGCTTGAATACCAGCCTGTATTCCTTATTTTTGGGATTGTGTCGAATGTCATAGGAATACTTGTTATGTTGAATGTTGCGAAAAAAAGTAGAGTGAGGTTCAAGAACAAGATATTGAGAAATCTAATGAATTATGATTTTAAACAACTGATCGTGATTACAATTATTGCTGGGTTTGTTGCAGTAGCTGTATTTCTCGTATATCAGAAATTTTATGGGAGCAATTATTCAAATGCCGTATCATCTGAACTGGCTAACAAATGTGCGACACCTTCCGGATATACAGACGCCACATGGAGAGAACACATGAGCCATCATCCGGATACTTATGTGGAATGTTTGAAATGAATTTAAATTATATTCACGATAAGTCACTTATGAGGACAGTTGAATGGCAAAAAAGAATTTAGAAAAGTTTGTTTCAGCATTACAGTTTATACTTGTCGCGACTTTGATACTGAGGTTGTTCTTTGCATATGAATGGTTGAATGCAGGAATCGGTAAGATACAATCAATAATGACAGATTCTTCTCAATATTTTGCAGTAATGAAGAATGTCATATCAACTACTTGGACAGAGGGTGCAAAACCAAATCCATTTCCGTTCATGGTTAGTTTTCTGAAGGATGTGGTAGCACCCAACATAGAATTTTTCATTACTCTGGTTGCAATAGGTGAATTTTTTGTAGGATTGTCTTATTTGTTCGGATTTCTGGTGAGGCCAGCAGCTATTTTCGGGATGATAATGAACCTTACTTACTTTCTTGCATCTGGCCACACGTCACCATCAACTGCAGGAATCAACATCATAATGTTCGGTGGTCAACTGTTCTTTCTTCTAGTATCTGCCGGTAGGGCTTACGGACTGGATGCATTATTGCATAAAAAGTTTCCTAAACTAAATCTATTCTGATGTTAGACAAGAAAACGGTAATGAAAGCTTTGGAAAAGGTAACCGATCCGGAAGTAAACATATCGATAATTGAAATGGAACTCGTGGATAAAGTCGAGATTAAAGACGGGAATGTTGAGATAGATTTTCATGTAACAGCTCCTTACTGTCCGCCTATGCTTGCGATGAAGATGGCTTTTGACATGAAGAAAGTTGTCTCACAAATCAAAGGGGTCAAGTCTGTAAAACTGAACATGAGCGGGCATTATCTTTCTAGTGAATTGAATAAGCAAGTTAACAAGTAGCTTATTTTCCAATTAACCTGAATCTGCATCCTGAAGAAGTTGGTCTGAAATATACAGAATAAAGACGGCTTTCTGGAGGACTCAAATCTAATCCACGCATAACAAATCTTTCTCCAAAATCAAGATCCACAGGGTGTTCGAATAATGCTCTGGCGTAGTTAAATCCATTATCACACGAGATCTGGACCCAAATTTAATGGGAACTCCTCTTGTGTCGTCCCAGTCAATTATGTAATTCCAGCTATCTTGACGACGGTTATCCTGATCTGCCAACTCTTGTAATTCAGGATAACGTATCAATTCTCCTACAACAACTTCATATCTATAGTCACCAACCTCTTTGACTGTGAATCCTTCCGCAATCATAGGTTGTTTAAACGTGCCAAGCGGTTTCCCACCTTTAGTTCTGTATCGTGGACTCACCTTACCTTTGTGATATGGTAAAAGAACTACTGTAAGAGTATCTTCATGATCAGGAGTTATATCTTCCGTATAATCCCTAGATCTCAAGCCGCGTACATCTGTCCTTCTAAGTAATTCTTGTACGGCTGGATAATAACCTCTAGGTTGTATCAAGAAATTTGCTTCTTCAGACATAATCAATTAGACGAGTGTAAAAGATTTAAACTCTTTTAAACTTCGAAATTAAGGGTTCCGTAACTTGTGTGATATATTAATAAGCACCCAAAAGGTTATTTTCGAACTCTTACGATTATGCCGTGGTTGATTCTTTGTAATTCTTTTGGATTGATTTTAAAAAGAGCGTTAGGCGTTCCCCCACCCGCATAAACAATATCCTTTTCCATAACTTTTGTGTCGATGATAAATGTTGCATCATATCCAAATGGGGGTGTGCCGCCTACAAGATACCCTGTTTTCTCTAAGGCCTGTTCTGGGGTGACAACATGAGGTCTTTCCATATTCAATGCCTTGGCCACCCTTTCTGTGCTTGCCCTATCTGAGCCCAATACAAGCGCGCCGATAACTTTTCCATCGTTAGTAATCATGCAAATGGTTTTAACAAAATCATCAGGCTGCGCATTTGCTTCCCTGCACGCATCCTCAACTGTATGCACGGATTTCTCAAAATGCAGATGCTCGCCTTTTATTCCATTTTCCTGTAAAAATTTCTTGAATTTTTCTTCGTATTCAATCGTCATAGAAATTGTAATGTTACATTGAATTTAAACGCTTTAAATTTTGAAATCCGACTGATTATGTGGCAGAGTAACTATCCTATCGTCAATGGTATGTGGAATGCATTATCAATCTGTTCAGTTGATAGTGTATCACAGTAATAGTACGAGTTATCTGTATAATTAAGCAAAATAAGTTCATTGAAAGTAGCGAATCTCAGAAATACAATATCGTTTATTGTATCGTAATATTGATATGGTTTGACGCGCACATCTACTGTCTCAAGACTATTCGAGCCTATTTCTAATGTTTTAGTCCCATAACTGTAATCTGTATTCTTAACTGGAGTTTTAGAAGTTACGGTAACCACTTGAAGTGAAGTAGGTAGAACTCTATTTTCTGTATCTCTAAGACATGCAAGGAAACTTGGCAAAGTGTATGTTTTTGGTAGAGTGTTATTGTTCGTAATTTTTATTTTTTCTACACTAACATCCGAAGGATAAGATCCGTATGGCGCTGAAAGACTAATCTTGTTGACTCCACCTGCTACACTTGTTTCAACACTAAAACCTGTACTGGATGAACTAAGGAAAACCAAAAGGACAATAAACGTTATTGGTAATATAATTCCCAATATGATTTTTAAAGAATCACTCATCTTCTCGTTCTCGATGTTATCTGTTGTATTTGTCTTGAAAGATAAAAACCCAGCAAAATCATTATCACGGCAGACACTGCAAGAATAATCACTGTCATATCTTTGCTCAAATTAAATTCTTCGATTACATAAGCTACGGTGAAGATATAGAAAAGAACCGATATCTCGTACATTAGCGGGAAGAGTTTTCTTGTATTTGCATATAGAGCTAGGGCTATAATCACACCTACGAAAAACTCACCCACTGCAATAATTTCATGCCATACCATTTAGATCTCCCTACCCTTCAACACCTCTCCTATGAAGAAGAAAACTATTACAAGTAAAATCAAAATTATTGACTTGAGTTCCTTTGTTAGTGAGAAGAGATAATTATAGGAAAAATAAGATATGGTAGCGAAAAGAAGAACTATTCCTGTGATGTAGAAGAAATATTCGACTTTCATTTTCCTTAATTAACATATTGAAAATTGCATTTAAATAAACAATATCAATTAATAATTAGATGCCTTCACAAAATCTCGATTTCTGGGACAGATTTAATCTATTCTTCACAAGTCCTAGTCAATTTTTCGAGTCGATTAAAACTCAAGAATGGACTGGTGCAATTGTTTTCTTTTCATTGATTGCTGTTTTTAGTGTTGTTTTGGGATATCTGGTTTCAATTCTCTTGCAGTATGTAAATGTTCCTATACTAGGTTATTATGGTTCATCAAGTCTTTTATTGAATGATGTGTTTGGTGTTGTTTATCCCATTGTAAGTATTGTAAGAAATGTTTTCTATTCTTTCATAGGAGCTGGAATTTTGCTTTTGTTTGCAAAGATATTCGGTAGTGAAGAATCCTATGCGACAACTTACAAGCATTTCGTATACAGTAGCGCACCGACAATTCTTCTGTCATCGATACCTTTTGTGAACTTGCTAACAGGAATTTATTCAATTTACTTAACTTATGTTGGTTATAGGGTGCTGCATAAATTTTCTAGTGGCAGAGCTATAGCAGCTATTGCAATACCTGCATTGGTTATCGCATTGGTTGTCATAGGGTTTGTGACTATTTTATACTTTGTCTTCTTGAATACATATCTGTAAAAGGAAAAAGAAAGGGAAATTAAAAAACTTTTAATTTTTTCTTTGTTTTTAAGCGTCCTTTGCTAGAGCAAAGACTGTTTTCAATGCGACTATTACAGCTGCTGGAGCTACCAGGAATGCGATGTAAGCCAATATGTCAGAAACTTGTCTTCCAACATATGGTAATACACTGAAACCTACTGCGCCGCTGACAATCAATGTCAGAGTTGCAAGCAAGAATCCTGTTGTCTCTTTGACTGTTACGTTTAGCAAACCTACTACAATACCTAAGAGCACTAGAACAGCCAAAACTGTGTTAGTGTCTAGACCTAATTGCAGTGGTGAGAACAATCCAAATACTACTGCTAGCAGTACGCCGATCAAGAAAGCCCATTCACCAAGCTTTGGCATGGCCAGTGGACTCTTTTTTCTTTGTGGCATAAATCTAATTTGGAAACACTACTCTTAAAGCTATCCTTTAACTAAGAGATAATGCTTAAACGGTAACTTGAGTTCTAGTTGGAGCGAGATATGCGTCACCGCAATGGCGACATTCGTAAACAGTTATGTAATGACCATCTCTAAAAAGTGGCTCAACCTGAATTTCGCCTATATGATAGCCTGCTTTCCCACATTCTTCTCTTCCGACATTCAGGCTATCAGTTATTTCCCTGAAATTTATTCGTGGCTCTTGTCTGGGTATGTAAACCATAATAAAACTACTTCAAATCAGCTATAAATCCCTATCGTAAGATGCTAAAATCCTCAAATTCATTCTTCGATTCTTCTTCCTTGGTTTCGACCTTCTCAACCCAAGAATTCGTAGGACCACTCTTACATTTCTCCAATATGGTCGAAATCGAACCTTCATCTCCTTCAAAGACAGCCTGAACCGTTCCATCGAGATTGTTTCTGACCCATCCTTTCAATCCAAGGTCCTTGGCGTGCTTTCTGACAAAATTCCTGAATCCTACGCCCTGTACGAACCCGTAAACCTTTGCATGAACACGTTTCATAGTTTTCTTTTAGATGCCTCTGATTTAAATCTTATGCAATGCAATTCTTAGCATGGTCAAGAAAACAAAATCATCTAGCAAGAAAGGATGCATGTGTGAAGGCTGCGGCTGCCAGTAAGACTTTATTTGCTTTAACAACAAATTCTATTCATGACTCTGGACATTTGGGTTGCTTTGAAATCCATATTTCTTCTTTTCATAATAACCGATCCTTTAGGAAACTTTCCTATCTTCCTTCACGCGATGAAAAACATCAAGAAAGAGAAGAGAATGTCTGCCATCAACCATGCTTTCATTACGGTAGTTGTGGTTCTGACACTCTTTGCACTGTTTGGAAACAGTATATTTGAATTCTTCAACGTATCGTACCAGAGTTTTCTGATAGCTGGTGGGGTTCTTCTGTTTTTTGTTGCGGTTAGCATGATTAAGGGAAATAAAGAGTCTTTGAGCGGCAATCCTAAGAGTTTTGGTGTTGTCCCTCTCGGGATACCGTTGGTCGCAGGACCTGGTGCAATGACTATGACTGTTCTTCTTTCAGAGACTTTTGGTAAATTGATTGCGATTCTTTCTATACTCGCTGCTGGAGGACTGATGTGGTTCACTTTCAAGTATGCTGACAGGCTTATGGAATTGATAGGTGAAAACGGTTCCGATACTGTCACAAGAGTTATGGGAATAATACTTGGTGTCATATCTGTCCAGTTTGTGATTACTGGATTGCAGGCTGTGTTCTAAGCATTCATTACAGCTTTGACAATCTCATCCTTGACTGTCATGTCTGTCATCTCAGGAATAATATAATTTTCATTCAGCTTGTCAGGAGTTATGTGATTTGAAATTGCATGTGACGCTGCCAACATCATATCCTGTGTGATTTTCTTTTTGCGGGAATCGAATACTGCCCTAAACAATGCTGGAAATGCAAGACTGTTGTTGATTTGGTTTGGAAAATCGCTTCTTCCTGTCCCGATTATCCTGGCACCTGCCGCTTGGGCATCATTCGGATGGATGTCCGGTTCCGGATTTGTAAGAGCGAACACTATGGAATCATTCGCCATCGAACTTATCATTTCTTTTGTTACAGAATTTGCTTTGCCAGTAGCACCGATAAAAACATCCGCTCCGTCAATCACAGTTTTCAAGTCACCTTTTATTTTTTCTGGATTTGTAATCTTTGCCATCATTTCCTTGTAGGAATTCATGTTTTCCTTCCTTCCATCATAAACCGCACCGAGTGAGTCAACAAGAATTATATTCTTGGCACCCGCCTTCAACAGCATCTTTGCGATTCCGATGCCGCCTGCACCTACACCAGCTATAACTATCTTCACATTATCGATTTCCTTTTTCACGACACGCAATGCATTTGTCAAAGCTGCGAGTGCGACAATCCCAGTCCCATATTGATCGTCATGGAAAACAGGTATGTTCAATTCCTTTTCCAACCTATCAACAATCTCCAGACATCTTGGTGAATCGATATCTTCAATGTTTATCCCGCCGAATGTGGGTGAGATTTTCTTCACCAATCCTATTATTTCTTCTGTATCGTTCGTATCAACACATATCGGTATCGCATCTACATTCCCAAAAAGTTTGAATATCAGAGATTTGCCTTCCATCACTGGCATCGCAGCTTCAGGTCCGATATTTCCTAGACCGAGAACCCGTGAACCGTCAGTCACTATAGCGACTGTGTTCCATTTAGATGTGTAATCGTATTTTTTTTCATTGTCATGATAAATTGCCATTGATGCTGCTGCAACACCCGGCGTGTATAGAAGAGTCAAATCGTCCAGAGAAGTTACATCATACTTTGGTTTGATTTCAATCTTGCCACGAAGTTTCTTGTGGAGTTCAAGCGCCTTTTCTTTCACGTCCATAATTATCAGTGGATGTTGTTCTATAAATCATTCATATCTCAATGCCTCTACCGGTTGTAGTTCAGCTGCTTTCTTTGCCGGGAACAATCCAGAAATGCTACCGACACCTATTGAAAACAGCAATGCGAATACCACTATCTCCGGTCTTAGCACGAATGGTATGCTCACAGCTTCACCTGCATATGCGCCAGCATCTGGTTGCAGACTTATCTGCGAAAATCCGAACGACAACAGAGCTCCCAATACAACACCTATAGCACCGCCCACGAATCCCATCAATGCCGATTCTGTAAGGAACATTCTCAAGACATCATAATTTGTTGAGCCGAGTGATTTCAATATTCCGATCTGTCTTGTTCTTTCCATGACTGACATGAACATCGTGTTTGCGATTCCTATGCCACCGACAAGCAACGATATGCCCGCTATACCCGCAGTGAATATGGTAAATGACTGTGTTATCGAATCAACCTGTTGTTTTATTATATCTGATGAGATTATGGAAAAGTCCTGTGTGTTTTCATTCACATGATGTAGTGTGAACAGTCTTTGTTGTATATCGTTGGATACCTGTTCTTGATTCGCTGTGTCGGAGACTTTGATCAGTATGCTCGAGAATTGGTTTTCTGGTATGTCTGTGAAAAGTTTTCTTGCAGTATCCTTCGGAATAATTATTGTATTGTCCTGAAGTCCAAGCTGGCTTCCTGCACGCTTGAATATTCCAACAACCCTGAACTGTTCACCATTGATTGTAATGATTGAATTCAGTTCAACATTGTACTTGAAGAGTTTGTTTGCAATTGAATCGCCTATGACTGCATTTGTCACATCGCTTCCAACAAGATATCTTCCGGACTGCAATGGGACGTTCTGTATCTGTTTCCATATTTCTGCATCAACGCCTTGCACTGATGTTGTTGCTTCCTGACCACGATAATTTATCTGAATACTCTCACTTAGAATCCCGTCTATAAAAGAAATCCCTTCGATTGATTTCAATGCATTCACATCGTTTGATGTTAGTGTTCCTGATATAGACGCAGCTGTACCGATTCTACCGCCACCTGGAGCTGCTGCTATCGCACTTGAATGACCCGGTGTGACTATGATAGTTCCTGAACCGAACACGCTCAATTGCTGAAGTATGCTTGCACTGAAACCCTCGCTTATAGAAATCAATGCAATAACAGAAGCCACGCCGATTATGATACCGAGTATCGTCAACCAGCTTCTTAGTTTCCTATGTAAAAGACTGTTCAAGGCTAACTTGAAGGTGTCTTCAAATCTCATTTCTTCTTCCTTTTAATGAATTTCCAATAAATGAATCCTATCGCAGCTGCAACTAATAAAATTAAAATTATCGAAGGTCCCCCGTTGGTTGATTTGAAATAATCAATCGAGCTTTTCTGAAGGTTGACCATTATATCATGGTTCTCTACTTGTCTTACACCGGATTCATCTGTGTATGTCAATTGCGCTTGTAGAGTTATTTTCGTTTTTGACAAATCCTTTGGAACCAGTTTGAAGTTTGCCGTGCTGAAATCACCTGGATTCAAGTCTCCCAGAAAAACACTTTTAGAATCTGTTGCTAATAGAACATCCTGATCAGGTATTTTAACACTGACACTTTTTGCAGGATTCAATCCTATATTCGCAATTGAAAATGAAAATACGCCGTTGTTGAAATCCTGATAGCTTATATCAAAATCTGTCTTGCCGCCTACTAGTATACCGACTGTGGAATTCACGTTTTGTAAACTGCCTGACTTGTCAGAGTATTTTGAATTGAATGTTAGATATTTGATGCCTGATGTTATATCAGAACTTGTTATGACAGTCAATGGTATATCCAGGCTTGCCTTTGCAGAGATTGACGGTATGATTATCCTGTTATCGGAACCCAGAGGTAAAATTTTATTGTTTGGTTCATTCCATGTCATGACAATGTTTTCAATCTTGTCGTTCCCATTGTTGACTAGTGTCAGCGTGAGGTTTGTTTGTGTTCCTATGTTGATTGTGCTTGGAGAAATGGATTTTATTTCCAAAAGTGATGGCGAGCTAACTGTCACAATAGCATATTGCAATGCTGTATTGCACGAGGATCCCTGGCAATAATCAATATTGAAACCTATTTTATATTGGCCCGATTGTAGAGAAGAATCAGTTGAAATTTTAAATAGAATAGTTGCAGTTTGTCCAGCACCAACACCACCCACCTGTGCAGACTGTGCATCCTTGATTATTATTCCTGCATCAACGTTCGTCGCAGATATCTTGACATTTGTCGCATCTGTGCTGCCAGCGTTTTTCAAACTAATTTGCACATATCCGTCAGTTCCTGGTGCCAGACTTGATGGTGTTGTGGTAAAACTAGCTTGGATTGTTGCATCTGCTAAAGCAAATCCTGATATCAGAAAGACTGTTAGGATGAAAATAGGAATTGCTGCTCTCATTTACCCACCATTAGAGTGTGTTGTTCTATCCTTAAATATTCTCCCGTCTTTTATGCTGACTATTCTCTTTGCATGACTTGCGATGTATTCATCATGCGTGATTATGATAATTGTCGTTTTCTGTTGTTTGTTCAGTTTGATTAACATGTCTATTAATTCCTTGCCTGATTTCGAATCCAGATTACCTGTCGGTTCATCAGCAAGAATGAATGATGGTTTGTTGGACAATGCACGTGCGATTGCAACTCTCTGTCTCTGGCCTCCTGACAACTGTGCAGGAAGATGATATGCCCTGTCTTCCAGTCCGACGAGTTTCAACAGTTCCAAACTTCTTTCCCGTCTGACATCATTGTCAACACCTTCGATTATCATAGGGAGCTCCACATTCTCTACTGCCGTCAATGTCGGATACAAGTTGAAGAACTGGAATACGAAACCTATCTTTTCTCCTCTCAATCTCGCCAGTTCATCATCAGAAAGTTTTGACAAGTCTTGACCATCGATGAAAACCTTTCCTGAAGTCGGTTTGTCCAATGCACCAAGCATATGCAACATGGTGCTCTTTCCAGAGCCAGAAGGTCCTATTATAGAAATGAACTGTCCTTTTGTTATTTTTAGACTGACTTTGTCGAGTGCATTCACTTTGACCGCATCCAAATCATAAACTTTGCTTACATCTTTGAGCTCGATAACAGTTTCCATAATCCCACTATACTAATATCTAAAGATAATCTATATGTTGATTATGAAGAATTAAAAATAGAATATTATTTATAGTAAAATCATTCAAAAAAAAGAAAAAGAAGTTTTGAAATTATTTTCTTTTCATAAATACACCACAGCAACTTGTCTTTTTGTTTGACATATTTCCGCAAGATGTACAAGCAAATTTAGTCATTTCATCACCATTAAAGTATTGTACTACAATTTGGATAATGATATCATTTAAATCTTAAACAAGATTTTTATACATTCAATATTTTGCCCGTATATTAGCTGATTTTACACTTTTCACATTCGCTTATGGATCTAGATGTGAAATAAAATGAAATAACGAGAACCAATAATCCGAGAGATGTAATCTCCACTCCTTTAAATGGAAGTACAGATAATCCGCCACTAACGCCCAATATAGACAGTAAAGATGTTGAACATGCGGGGCATCCTGCACCAAACGTACTTCCAACAAGCCCGCCGAAACTTGTGAAATTGATCCCGTCTACATTTCTAGTCACTAAAAATTTAAAAATAATCATCGAAATGTTTATGCCACCCATAACTGCAATAGCAACCATTAAAACCAATTGTAGTATGCCAGAGACTGATAATATAGTGTTAATTATATCCAATGTTACTGCCGGAAAAAGTGCGAATCCTGTAACCTTCCATGCCTGAATAAATATCGGCATATTCGTCACGAAGATGAACAAGCCGAAAATAAAAAATGCGATTAAACCCGCTGATAACAAGTACAAAGGCTTGTTTACAAAAACTACGAATAAAGATTCTTTTATTTTATTCAGATTGTGCACAATCGTCCTTTGAGACATCATAAGGAATCTATAACCTGCTTAATAACAGAATATGGTTGAGCACCAACTATTGGAATATATCCATCTTTCGGATTGCCTATGAATACTGTCGGAGTACCGCTCACACCATTTGCTTGGCCCAGTTTTGTCAATTCTTGAACTCTCGAAGCGTACTTGTTGCTATCCAAGCACGAACCGAATTGCTGTGTATCAAGTCCTGTTATGTTAGACGTCATGATCTTGACTTTATCAGGAGTGGCCCATCCCATATTCTCTTGCCCCTGATGAGAATAAATGTAGTCGTGATACTCGTAATATTTTCCTTGATCATTTGCGCACCATGCACCTTGCCCCAATGTTTGTGAATCAGTGCCCAAAAACTGGAAATCCATGAAATAGAACTTTGCTTTACCTGTATTCACATAATTCTGTAATATTTGCGGCTCAGTTTGTTGGAAGAACCTCTCGCAGAACGGGCACTGGTAATCACCAAACTCTATTATTGAAATTTTTGCAGAACCAGAACCTTTTGCAGGAACATACGACGGTATATCAAATTTTATGTTTTGCTGTTGCTGTTGTGCAGGTTGCTGTTGATTAATAGAATTAACTGTTGTAGTGTGTCCTGTCAAAGAAGAAAAACTCAAAACATTACCCAGTAAATAACCAACACCAAGTACAAAAACAATCAAAATTATTTTTCCTTTGGATAACTCAAAGCTTACTTTAATCTATTTCACCTTTCCATATACCACAAACAGGGTGCATAAAAATGATGTTTAACAATTAAACAAAGTATTTAAAAAACAAGGAAACAGTTGTTTATCATGAAATACACAATGATAGCGCCCATAGGCGGCAATATAGATGCACTGTACTGGTCAATAAAAGAATTTCCAATCGATAGGCTTGTTGCCATAGCGACGAAGGATAAATTAAATCAAGTAGAAAAAATCAAAAAAGATTTTTTGAAATTCAGAATAGATGTGGATGAAGTCGAAATCGAAGGGAACTTGTGGGAAGAAACTTTCAAGACAATCTCAAACATAGCTTCATCCAAAAAAGAAAATATTATAGTAAATGTTGCAGCTGCTGACAGGAATATGATGTGTGCTGCGACTAGTGCTGCATTTGTTAATGGATTAAAAGCGATTGATGTAATGGACGACAAGGTAATGATGTTTCCTATTCTGAAATTTTCTTATTACAAGCTGCTGTCAGACAAAAAAATGTCTATAATCAGATCGTTATCAAGGGAAATCGATTGCTGTTCTTCACTCGAAGAGCTGAGTAAGAAAGTCAAGATGAGCTTGCCTCTGTTGGTTTATCACATTAATGGCAACATGAAATCAGAAGGATTGAAGGTGATGGGATTGGTTGAAACAGAGGAGAAGAGAGGAAGAATTAAAATAAGGTTAACGGAATTGGGAAGGTTGCTTGAAAAAGGTTATGTGACCAGTGTAGCAGATGGCAAGTGAAAAGGTATTCTTTCAGAATAGTAGAGGATTAAAACTCGCGGGTATTATTGACAGGCCAGACAATATACAAACCAGTTTACCTGCAGTCGTTATTTGTCATGGTTTCACAGGATTTAAAGAATTCAAACCTCTGCATAACTTGGCTAAAACATTCGCTGAAAACAGTTTCGTTGCACTGAGATTCGATTTTTCTGATTGCATAGGTGAGAGTGAAGGCAAATGTGAAGACATGATGCTCAGCCACCAAGTTAACGATTTGCTATCAGCTGTAAACTTTCTAGAAGATATGGATTATGTTGACAAGAGTAAGATTGGTGTGACTGGTCATTCTTTGGGTGGTTTGACAGCGATAGTTGCAACTAATACTGACAGAAGAATTAAACTGTTAGTTCCTATAAGTGCACCGGCTAAAGTCGAATGGCAAAACCTCTTTAACGAGGATGCGATTAAAAGCTGGGTTCAACAAGGCTCGATAGAATATCCGACGTACAAGCGTGGCCATGTAAAACTACACCATACTTTTATTGAAGACCTGAAGGAATATGACGGCACTGAATTAATAAAGAATGTCAAGGTTCCTGTAAGAATAATTCACGGCAACAACGATGAGGTAGTTCCAGTTAAGAATGCGCACTCTTTGTTCGAAAATGCAAATGAACCTAAGGACCTGCAGATAATCGAGGATGCCGATCATATGTTTTTAAAGGACGAACATCTAAACAAAATGTCGGAAAAAAGTTTAGAATGGTTTAAAACATATTTGAAAAGTTAAACACAAGTTTTATTCCCACGAAAAAGAATAATATTTGAGACAAAATATGCCGAAATTAATTAAATTCTATGGAAGAGAATGTCCTCATTGCCATGACATGGATCCGTTAGATGCTAGATTAGAAAAAGAACTCGGAATAAAATTAGAGAGACTAGAAGTATGGCATAATGTTACTAATGCAGAAAAAATGCAACAAGTTGATACTACTTGCGGAGGAGTTCCATTTTACTTGAATGAAAAAACTTGTGAATCGCTTTGTGGAGCTGTTGACTATGAAACTCTAAAAACATGGGCTTTAGGAAAACGATTCAAACAACCCTCGCACAGTCATGAAGATGATGAACATGACCATGAACACCGTAAACACTAACAGAAGGTAATACGATGAAAGAACTTATGTATAAAGGTAAGAAAATTTATCAGTGTGGAATCTGTGGATTCGGATATAGTGATAAAGATACTGCACAGAAATGTCAGAAATGGTGTAGCAAACACAAAAGCTGTAATCTTCAAATAACAAAGAATGCAATCTACTTCCCAAAATGAGTTAAAATGTTTTTAAAGAAGTAAAGATAAGTTATATTTTGCTTATAATTAATAGAAAATAGGTGATAACAAATGTGTGATTCATGCGGTTGCAGTACAAAAATGGATGAAAAGAAAAAGAAGGGAGTAAAGGGAAGGTAATTGAATGGTAAAAGTACAGCTGGTCTACACCAAGAGTTGCGTATACTGCCCTGCAGCAAAAAGCTTATTCAAAGATTTAAAAAAACAGCACAAGTTCGAGTATGAAGAAGTAGACGCAATGTCTCCTGAAGGTCAAAAGCTTGTATCAAAGTACATGATCATGGCTGTACCTACGATAATCGTTGACGGGAAGGTAAAGTTCACTGGAGTTCCATCTAGAGACAAGGCGCTAGCAGCTGTAACAGGTAAGTAAATGCCGGAAAAAAAAGATGACATAACTGGAGCATACTCACAACTTTTGTTCGCGTGCAGCGTATGTAAAAAAGTTTACAAGAAACCTGGAGTCTGCCCTGACTGTGATGTTCTTTTGAAACCGAAGGGTGGTTAATATCGCAGAAGAAACCATGTACGATGTGATAATAATCGGTGGGGCTGCGGCTGCTCTTACCGCTGCGATATATTCTTCAAGACGTGCTATGAAAACTTTGATTATCGCAAAAAGCATTGGTGGACAGGCTGCAATGACGGACGTGATTGAAAATTATCCTGGATTCTTATCGGTAGGCGGGATTCCTCTGATGAACAAGATGTTGAAACAGGCTACCAAAAGCGGTGCGGAAATCAATTTCGAGGAAGTGAATTCGATAGATGAAATTTCTAAAAAGAATGAAAAATCCATTTTTAATGTCAAGACAACCGCCGGAAGCAAATACAAAACTAAAACCGTTATTCTGGCTTATGGAAAGACACCGAGGACTTTGGATGTTCCAGGTGAGGGTAAGTTCGGTGCGAAAGGCGTTTCTTATTGTGTGACATGTGACGGTCCGTTGTTCAATGGAAAGAATGTTGCCGTAGTCGGTGGTGGAAATTCTGCATTGGAAGGCGCGGAATATCTTAGCAAGATATGTCCGAAAGTTTATTTGGTCCATAGAAGGGATGCATTCAGAGGATTTGAATATCTTGTAAAGGAAGTGAAATCAAGAAAAAATATTGAGATACTTTACAATTCTGCTGTCAAAGAAATCAAGGGTGGGAATTCTGTTCAATCAATTGTCGTTGAAGATTTTGCCAAAGGCGGAACAAAGGAGATACTAGTATCAGGTGTTTTCGTCGAGATAGGTTCTGTTACGAAGACGGAGTTCATCAAACAATTGGTGAAACTAGATCAGATCGGACAGGTTATAACAAATAACTATGCTGAAACATTTTATCCTGATTCTGAAAAGATTAGACCTGGAATTTTTGCAGCAGGTGATCTGACACAGACTCCATTCAAACAGATTGTTGTTTCGGCGGGAGAGGGATGCATCGTTGCAGATTGGGTTTCTAAGAAGAAAAAATAGTTAATCTAACCTTCTATATCTGACTGTAACTGGAACTCCGTATTGTTCGCTAAAAGATTCTATCTCATGAACATGTTGTGGGTCAAGTTCTCTATCAGTAAGTATAACTCCGCTTAATTTACTTCTAAAATTATAGCCTAATCTTGCCAATCTTCCGCAAATATCTGCTTCCAAATTGGGAAGAGCTATTACTGCTAATGTATAGCACATTTTAACAACAGACCTTCCTACTGTAACTTCTCCCACATTAGGTAATTTTGCTCCGTCGATTACTAATGTATAACTATGTTGCATCATATTTCTAAAATAGATAGTTAATTATTTAAGTTCAATGAATTTCTTCAATCCAAGCTCTTTCGCGATTTTTTTTGTAACAACAGCGTAATATTTTGTTGGTTTTTCTATCACGCCCCATTGTTTTTTATAAGGTTGATTACCAATTTCCAAATCGTAATATTTCATTCCATTTTTTATTGCGTCTTCTATGCCAATTTTCAAAAGAAATGTCGGTACTGACATGCCTTTGTATTTTCTGTTCCACCAGCAACCAAAATAATAAATTATATCCTTTTCTTTCATCCCGATATGAACCGCAATCAATTCACCATTCAGATATGCGCTTATCGTATGGCATCTCTCTTTCCATAATTCCAATCTTCTTGCAAAATCTTTTTTGTTCTCCTTCCACAATTCTAGGAACCACTTTTTGCTATTCTCCAGTGCATTGGGTTCATTCCATACAAGTTTCAAATCAACATTCTTCTTCTCTACCCTTCGCAAATCTTTTCTCAAATCACTATCCATTTTTATTTCTTCGAAACTTTTTGGCAGTTTTATTATGTTGGTGTAATCATCCTTATCATCACTCTTCCAACCGACAGTGCAACCGGGATGTATCTCAGGCAGATAGAATGGTTTCGGCAGATTCTTCAAATCCTTTTTATCCAGCCATGCATACGGAAGGAAAGGCAAATCTTTCCAAGTCCAATAGAACAAGTTATTCTTCAGTTTGACTTTGGTGAATTCCATCTAATGTTCTCCATAATTGTGCCAGTCCCAATAAACAATCAATTCGTGACTTTCCCAGTTGCCACCAAGGTATTTCAAATATTCTTTTTCTTTCTGTGTGGCGACAACATGTGATTCTGTGTCTGTCCTGAAACCGAAATGTTCAGTCAGGAATTTTTCGACAACTTCGTGTACACACAGTGCTTTGAATGATTTTTTCCTGTCATTGATGCTGATTTTCTTGTCGATAAAAATTTCTTTCCTTCTTCTGCTCCATTCGGCAACATGAGGTTCGCGTATCGATAGAATCTTGTCGGAAAGTCGATGACCAAAGAACGTGAGTGATATTTTTTTGCCGGAAAATTTCACGTCTCTTACAGGGAATTTCAACAACAGTTTGATGAAAGCATGCCGCAGATTCTTATCACGTTTGTCTTCTTTGTGCTTTATTTTCACCATATTATTAATTCATTTTACCTGATTTTAATCTAAGCGTATCATCTTTTTAGTTTTGCCCTTTTCCAGTTCTCGGCCATTCTTATTCTTCTTATAGCAGATGGGTGCGACCTGAACCAGAATTCCATAATAGGATTAGGTTCGACTTCGTCCAAGTGCAAATCTGCAAGCCTTTTCTCTGTTGATACCTGTGCTACAGGCTTCCTGACATGTTCCAATGCGAATTTGTCCGCCTTGGATTCCATCCATCTAGAGAATGTGTTTGATAGAGGCATAAGAAGAAAATTCAAAGTCCCATAGATTATTCCGAACAAAGGCAACATCGCCAGATCGTTTATCCCGTTTATTCCAAACATCGGCGAATAAAGGTTTACAAAATGATCTGTAAGATACAATATAGGGAAAATTAAAACTGCTTCCAATACAACTCCTTTCAATATGTCTCTGTTGATGTAATGTCCCAGTTCGTGTCCGATCACGGTTTCGATTTCATCTTTTGTAAAAGTGGTGAGCAACGTATCGAACAATCCTATTTCTTTTGAATTTCCAAATCCTGTAAATACTGCATTAGGTCTTACAGATTTTTCACTCTCCTTTATCACTATGACATTCTTTATCCCGTTCACACCAATATTTTTGCACAATTTCAATATTCTTGCTCTCATCGACTTGTCTTTGTATGTTTCTGTCTTCCACATGAAAGGAATGATAAGGAATGGGAAGATGTAATTCATCGAGATTGAAAATATTACGTATAAAATCCCTGCGGTAAACCACCATGGATCGAATGTTCTTATGGAAAAATACAATCCTGCTATCACGATCAACGAGAAAACAAAATATATCAACGTTCCCTTGAGATAATCTGTAATCCATCCTGAAAGTTTGTAGGTAGCTATCTTGAATTTGTGATCGAATATGAAACTAGAATAGAACGACAAAGGTAATCCTGTTATGGAGAATATCGTCAGAACCAGAAATGGATATGTTATTGTTTCGAGTGGATATTGAACTACGAAATCTTTTATTGCAAGATGTAATCCACCATATAGAATAAAGAATCCTGTCGCAAGTGAGATTATCAAAGATAGGAAATACATAATTAGCTTCGCACGTCTGTATTCTGACGCTATCTTTCTCTTTTTCGGATCAAACTGATATGGATATTTTATCTTCGGCATAGAATCGATGAAAATTAATAGGAGTTCATCTAAATAATACTATGAAATATCACTTTTCTGACAAGTTCGGTCCTGAACAGGTTATCGAAGTTGAGGATAAGAAGATCGGATTGAAAGGTGTTCTTGTGATTGATAATACAAAACTCGGTCCTGGCAAAGGTGGAATAAGGATGACACCTACTGTGAATACCGAAGAAGTTTTCAGGCTTGCACGAACAATGACATTGAAGACTGCTCTTGCTGGAATACCATTTGGTGGAGCCAAATCAGGAATAATTGCTTCACATGAAGACATCAAGAACAAGGAGATGAAGAAGATTTTGATACAGGCTTTTTCAAAAGCATTGAGAGACGTTGTCCCTAAAAAGTATATCGCAGCTCCTGATGTGAACACTGCTGAAGAGGAGATGAAATGGTTTGCAGAGGCGAATGGAAACTGGAACTCGTGCACTGGGAAACCTGCTGACTATTGTGAAGGTAAGAAATGCGGACTGCCACATGAATTAGGGTCTACAGGATTCGGCGTGGCATATTCGACACTTGTCGCAATAAAACACAAGGGGCTACATGTAAAGAAAACTACGATTGCAATTGAAGGATTCGGTAACGTCGGTACATTCGCTGCGAAGCATCTTTCTGAATTCGGCGCGAAGATTGTTGCGGTCAGTGACAGTAAGGGTGTGATTTATAATGAGGATGGTTTGAATTACAAGAAATTGATGGAAGCGAAAGAGAAAACTGGGTCTGTTACAAATTATAAACCTGGTAAAGTTTTAGAGAACAAGGAACTGTTCGAATTGAAAGTGGATGTTTTGATTCCTGGTGCATTACCTGACGTGATAACAAAGAATAACGTGAACAATATCAAAGCGAAGATTATAGTCGAAGCTGCAAACATTCCTACAACAGATGAACTGGAGTCTATGCTACACAGACATGGGATTCTTGTCGTTCCTGATTTCGTCGCGAATGCAGGAGGAGTGATATCGTCATACTGCGAATACATGGGATATACGCCAAAGAAAATGTTCAAGATTGTTCAGGACAAGATTACAAAGAATACTAAATTGGTTTTGGATCGTGCAATGGAAGAAGGAATAAAACCTCGTGATGCCGCGTTGAAGATTGCCGAAGAAAGAATTATGAGGAAAAATAGATGATATTAAATCCAGTTAACTACAATTGTACCGTTTCTCTAGTTGACATCACCCTTTCAAAATAGTAAGTGTGGTCAACTCCCTCGTAAGGAACAAGTTCTGTATTAGTAGGTAACGATGCTTCTACTAAAAATCCTTCTAATTGTTGTAGCAAAGGAATTAATTCCAAATATGAATGTCTATGTTTTAACGCTAAACATGTAAAGATATCAAACTGGGGGTTTGATTTTTTAGTAGTATCAGGAATTTTAGCAACTTTATTGTACAAATCAATTAATTTACTATCAGGAGTTTCATCAAGACCTTTTGGTAATGGCCTTTCTTTTAATTCCGGATCGACTCGACCATATGAAATAAATTTCATGGGAACATCACATGCCTCATAAAATTTACCATCATCACTTTTTACTACATTATAATCATGTATATTGCTATGACCACGGTCATGAACAGCTTTTGCGCCATTCGTAAAAGCAAAATACACGTCTCCTGCCGGAGCATCCTGTACGCTATAGACAGAAACAGGGGAGAATCTTACTCCATCTGAAAAACCTTCAAAGCCGACACGAACGTGATCGTCTTCAATGTGGTACAGTCTTTTTCCTTTTATAGGAGGCTCTCCGAATAATTTAATAAGAACAAAAGGTTTTCCATTTGGCAAAGTTTGCAAAGGTTCGTCGTTTCCATGTTGATATGCATGAACTCTTACGCCTAAAGGCAATTCTTGCTCAGCAAGCATTATTGAAGGTCTTGGCATACGAACTAAATAGCAGATAAGTTATTTAAGCTTGAATAATTTTTATAAAATAATTTATTTCGTAACTATTCTGACATCGACTAATTTTGATTCTTTTTCATTTGAGATTACTGGATTTGCATCAAGCTCTTCTATCGACTTGTATTTCTTAGGAACGTTTGACATTTTCACAAGAACTTGTCTAAGTGATTTCACATTTATCGGTTTCTGTCCACGTGTTCCTGTTACCAGCCATTGGTTCTTCAAATCTGATATCATACTTTCTGCATCCTTGTCTGATATAGGGCATGAACGGAATGTTATGTCTTTCAACGATTCAACGAATATCCCACCGGCACCGAATGCAATTACATGACCAAATGTCGGATCTTTCTTGATTCCGATGATGAATTCTCTTCCGTTGACCTTTTCTTGAATCAGCACTCCGGCCAACTTGATTTTATTTTTCTTTGAAGCTATTTGAAAATCGTGGAATGCCATATGTGCTTCTTGTATACTGTTTACTATTTTAACTCCGCCAATCTCGGTCTTGTGCACAGCCTGAGGTGAGACCAGCTTCATCACGACAGGATATTTCTTGATTTTTTTCAGTTCTTTTTCGCCCTTGACCATAAAACTCTTGGCGACAGGCAGACCTTTTAGGATTTTTTCAGCGTCCTTACCGAGGAGAACTTTCATATTCTTAATTTATTTTATAACATAAAAACAATTATCTTTAATGCATTTGGACAAGTTCTTCAACGCTCAGAGCACAGCCATAATCGGAGTTTCTCGTGACCCGAACAAGGTAGGGCATGTCATCCTGAGGAACTTTCTGGACGGCGGATATAATGGGAAGATATTCGTGGTGAATCCCAATGCTGAAAGCATAGAAGGCTACCACTCGTACAAGTCTGTTTTGGATATACAGGATGAAGTCGAGCTTGCCATAGTGGCTGTCCCTGCGGGATTTGTTCCCAAAGTTCTGGAGGAATGCAGCAAGAAGAAGATAAAGCACATCATCATCGACAGTGCTGGATTCAAGGAAGTCGGAAATGAAGTTCTGGAAAAGAGACTTGAGGATGTGATAAAGAAACACAAGTTAAGAATCATCGGTCCTAATGCGCTCGGTGTGTTTGACGCATATTCGAAGATTGATTCATTATTTCTTCCTAGATACAGGATGTCAAGACCGAACGAAGGTTCTATATCGTTCGTGTGCCAGTCAGGTGCAATCGGTTCGTCTGTTGTAGATCTTGCAACCGCGCAGGGATACGGTTTCGCAAGGTTCATCAGTTATGGAAATGCTGTGGACGTTGACGAATCGGACTTGATAGAATATCTCGGAAATGATTCGAAAACCAAAGTAATCTGCCTGTATATCGAAGGTGTGAAGAACGGTAAAAAGTTTCTTGAAGTCTGTAGCAAAGTTTCGAAGAAGAAACCGATAATCGCAATCAAAGGCGGTGTGACAGAAGCTGGAGCAAAGGCAACATTATCTCACACAGGTGCACTTGCGGGAAGTGCCGATGTTTATTTCGGAATTTTCAAACAGGCCAACATAATCCGTGCAGAGACACTCGAGGACATGTTTGAATATGCGAAAATCCTTGAGAAATCTATAAAACCGAAAGGTGGGAGGGTTCAGATAATTACGAATGGTGGTGGTTATGGAATCCTCGCAACAGATTCGGCTGCAAAAGACGGTGTAAAGTTAGCAGAATTCTCAAAAGATATTGCAAAAGAATTGAGAAAAAAACTCCCGTCGATAATCAACATATCAAACCCGTTGGATATCGTAGGTGATGCGACTACAGAACGATACAGTATGTGTTTGGATGCTTGCATGAAAGATAAGAATATTGATGCGTTGCTTGTGATTGTCTTGGTTCAGACTCCGTTGATTGCGACTGATATTGTGGATCTTCTTGTGAAAACCAACAACTTGAAAAAGAAACCGATGGTTGTTGTTTCTGCTGGTGGGGAGTATACAGAAACGATGAGAGCCAAGCTTGAGGAGAACGGAATTCCAACATACACATATCCTGAAGACGGCATACAGGCACTGAGCCAGTTGACCAGATACTATAGGAATAAATAATTTACTAGTCAATTGAAACAAGTGAAAACCAATGGTATTTGATTATCAAAAGGTCTCGTTTGTAGTATTATACGATGAGAGGCATTTTGTCACGTATCACGGAGTTTACAAATGTGATTGGGACGGACTAAATATAGATTCTAGACAAGACTCTGTAGAATGGCATCCTGGTTATCCAAGAGAAGACATAGGAGAAGCAAATTGGGACAGGCTTATGGCATTGCCTAAAATTCACCATTTAGAAATGGTTATGGATAGTATTGTCAGAGAAATAGGATTAGAATTGATAATTGATTTGGAATATCAAAAGAGGATAAGCGCAAAATAATTAAAGTATGTTGACAATAGATAATTATGGCTGATGATTTATTGGATTTCTACGGGACTGAATGTCATTTCTGTCACGAGATGGAACCCATAGTTGAAAGGGTCGAGAAGGAACTGGGAGTGAAATTCAAGAAGATTGAAGTGTGGCACAATGCCGCGAATGCGAAGATGATGGAAGAGGAGTATGACAAGGGAAGGTGCGGTGGGGTTCCATTCTATTTCAACAAGAAGACTGGCAAGTTCATCTGCGGCGCGACCGATTACGAAACATTCAAGAAATTTGCGGCTGGGAAATAGTTTTAAATCCCTGACTCATAGAATAGATAAATGGAAGATTACTTGTTCGCTTACGAATATTGGGGAAATGGTGCGTTCTCCCAGCACGAAAACATGGGAATTGAACAGTATCTCATAGAAAGAATTGGGAATCAAAAACCTGGAGGCAACAAAGCTGCGTTGAGATTCTACACTTTCAATAAAGATTCTATAGTTTTGGGATATGCCCAAGCAACTGATGTGATTAGAAAATTGGATTCTGATTTTGGTTTAGCTAGACGTGTGACAGGTGGTTCGCATGTTCAGACAGGACCTAACATAATCGCTTATTCTTTTGTAGTTCCAAGAGACGGAACCTTCAGGCACTTTGAAGACATGCGCAAATATTATGCATCCCATGTGGCTGGTGCATTGGAAGATATCGGATTAAGTTCTATTGAGGTTGACAACAAGGCTTCAATAATAAATGTCGGTGGTAGACCTATAGCTGGACATGCGATTTATTGGGGGATCAAAAGTGCGATGTTGCACGGATTGATTGCACTGACACCTTATGATGTCAATAAAATAAATTCCATGGTGTATCTGAGATCGAGAATGATTGGAAATGAGACTTTTACTGAATATGACGCGCTAAGAAATTCACCTGCGGTCTCAACTGAGTTGAATGGAAGCAATCCGGAAAATGGAAGACTGAGACAGTTGGTTGGTGATGCAATTCTAAGAAGAGTTACCGAAGGAGATTATACAAAAATGAAAGTGGGTGACGATGTGCTACGCGAATCTTTAGTTTTACTCAGAAAAAGATTGGGAAGAGAAAAATGGGTGAGTGAACGTGAGCCTCCTCTTACGACCCGAGAAGTGGAAGAGATACCTGGAGAAGAATTAGCAGGTAATTTGAGAACTGGACTTGGATATTGCTTGTATTTCGCTGTTGAAGACAAGGACTTTAAGAAAATTGCACAACCAATCTAAGTTTTAATAACTGTCAAATGTTAAAATCTTTATATGCTAGGTAAAAAACCTGAGATTGATACAGAGATTTTTCAAATCATAAACGAAGATGGCAAGATTGTCAACACGCGCGACATGCCGAGACTGAAGAAAGAAGATTTCAAGAAAATGTACGAGCTGATGGTTCTGTCTCGTGTCTTTGATGACACAGCGATTGCTCTTCAGAGGGAGGGAAGGATGCTGACATACGCATCGTTGAACGGACAGGAAGCATCGCAGGTGGGTTCGGCATTCGCATCCGAAAGCAAGGACTGGTTCGTTCCTACATACCGTGAGCACGGCGTGTTCATCACGAAAGGATTCCCGTTGGATGTTCTTTATCTTTACTGGGCCGGTGACGAAAGGGGGATGGTGATTCCTAAGGACATGAATGCATTGCCGGTTTCGATACCGATCGGTACGCAAGTCCCACATGCAGTTGGTATTGCATGGGCACAGAAATTACAGGAGAAAGATGCGGTAGTGCTTTCTTATTTCGGCGATGGTGCGACGAGCAAGGGGGATTTCCATGAGGGGATAAATTTCGCTGGTGTGTTCAACGTCCCGTGTGTTTTCATCTGCCAGAACAACCAGTGGGCTATATCAGTCCCGCGTGCGAAACAAACCGCTGCAGAAACAATTGCACAGAAAGCAATCGCATACGGAATACCTGGTATACGTGTTGATGGAAATGATGTTGTTGCTGTATACAAGATTGTAAAGGATGCAATCGAGAGGGCGCGTGCAGGAAAAGGTCCGACGTTGATAGAATGTGTCACTTATCGTATGGGAAATCACACGACTGCAGACGATTGGAAGAAATATCGTGATGTGAATGAGGTTGAATATTGGAAACACAAGGATCCTATCGAGAGATTGAAAAAGTACATGCAGGAAGAGGGGATGTGGAATCAGGAATACGAGAACCAAGTTCAACAGGATGCCAAGGCGAAAATAAGCGAGGCTGTCAAAAAGTTCGAGGCTGTACAACCACCTTCACCGTTGGATATGTTCACGAACATTTACGAAGAACTCCCGCCAGAGATAGAAGAACAGAGGAAAGATTTTGAGTGATGATATGATAGATGGTAAATTAATTAAATTTGTTACAAAAGACGGGTTGGAATTACACGGTTTTCTAGCGTCGAATGGTAAAAATAAAAAAGTTGTTTTGCATATTCATGGACTTACTGGAAAC
>JACPJS010000014.1 GCA_016187405.1 Candidatus Aenigmatarchaeota archaeon | reverse complement strand
TGAAATAACGTGGCTGCAATTCTTTCAATTCCTTTTGGTATGTTTGCCTGAGCTATAACGAAATCTAAATTTCCGTAAGAAATTATCCCGGAATGGCCTCCAGAGCGTTTTATAATTCTGTCATGAATTTTTATTATTTCGTCAGTAGTGAGGTATTTGATTCTCATAAATAGTATTTAGAATTCGGATGTTATTACCATAATCAGAGGTTAATGCTTAAGTTTGAATCCCTAATCAAGCCGCTTTGGAAATCTGAACATTTCTGATAATATCTGCAATTGCTTTTGCGCCAACCTGGTTTCCAGCGTATTTGTAAACATCGGTCTTACCTCTGTAATAGTTTTCAGCCCTGGCCAAATCAGAGTGAGGACTCCTAGCGCCTACCAACACTACAGCTTCGCCATATTTCGGATGTCTTTCAGACGGGTTCACAAAAATCAGCTCACCGACATTATATTCCCTGACTCTTTGACGTATTTCCTGTTGCTGGACAGGTTTGAAATTACCAAATATGACTATCGATTTATACCCGCCAGTGATTTTTTCATATGCCTGCTGTTCTTCTGAACGACTCAAGTCAAACAATCTTCTTACTATCCCTTCTGATTGGTTCTCATGCGGCGCGAATTTGCCGACAAGATTCGCATAAGTATTCCCTCCATCCAATGCTATCCTTTTCAACTCGTCCAATGTCCTAGGCCCTATTCTAGAAACATAACCTTGGAATACAGAATCGTTTCCCAACAACGACCTTAACAATGGCAAAGGCAATTGTAGCACATCGTTGCAGAAATCTCCCATTTGCGCAGTCGATACCTGTTTCAATCTGTATGCCATCCCTATTTCTTTGAGTTTTCTGTTGGCTGCGATAACCGAATCATGTATAGGATCGTCCTCTGCATACATCAAATCAAACCATTGTTTCTTTCCTATCCTCTTCGCCTGTTGATACATCTCTACAATTTCCTCAGGAGAATATCGCGTTACCAAGTCTGGATTTATGATTGCATTCACAGCCGCTGTCGAACTTTCTTGTGATATCTTATTGACAATATCGAATACTGTATTCGGGGTATTGGATATCGAAATATCTGCGTAATCGCGGATGAATGACATGTATACTGACGGGTCGACACCGATTCTTCTATACAAATCTACATACTCCGGCTTCTGCAAAAGTAAATTCAATCCGTACCTGCGCTGACCGACAGGCAATGCACCTACCAGTTCTGTAGCAACGCCAATTGGAATATCATGCTGTCTTAATTTCTGTACGTAATCATCGGCCCTTATCGCGCTCCAAGTGAAATCAACTACAAGTCTAACCCTATTGCGTGGCAATATGCTGTTGTCACTATCAACCAAATCATAAAGTCCGATCGCACCTGAACTTCCCAGATTAGCATAGATATTTATTTGATCCTTGTTTATTCCCATCAGTGTCTTTGATCTGGGATTACTCATCGAATGCATCATCCTGCCAGCTTCATCTAACCATCGTACTGCCGGTGCTGTCGAAAATAAATAAACGAATTTTTTCATATACCTGTTCGCGGATTCCCCGCCACCTCTTTCGTTCAAGTCATCAAGCTGGCCCAACAATATTTCCAACGGACGAATTACATTCCTCTGTTCTCTCACCCAACTTCCAACAACTAAATTTCTCGCATCATTATCTACTGCATCTTCAAAATCAGCAAGCGGAATTGTTCTACCTCTTTTACCAAGTGTTCTTCTAGTAGCACTGCCCAATTCTCTTTTTAATTTTCTATCCTCAATCATATGTCCTAGAATAGGAACATTGCTATACCAGCCATGTGTTATGCCATCTAACTTGACAACAATCGGATCTTCTAAAACGCGTGCACCCGATTCTGCAAAATCATACAAACGTGTTCTGACTTTGGCAATCCTGGCGGAATAACTGTCATCGTAATCAACAAGATTTCTGACCGCTGCATGAAGCTGATCTAATTTGCTTATGTGTCCTCTTACCCTTCGCAAATGTGTTTGATAAACATCTTCCGAAACATCCAATAGACCTGCTGCGATCTCTGCCATTGTAATGATATCGTCTTTACGTGCTCTCCTTCGAGATGCCTTATTGCTCATATATCAACAGAATATTATAACGTATTTAACCGTTTTATCTATGCCGTTTTATAGATTTGGATACAAT
This sequence comes from Candidatus Aenigmatarchaeota archaeon, assembly GCA_016187405.1. GTDB lineage: Archaea > Aenigmatarchaeota > Aenigmatarchaeia > CG10238-14 > SCSR01 > JACOWB01. Next base: position 13,900 of record JACPJS010000014.1, on the reverse strand, counting down.
GTGAATCAATGACTTTTAGAAAGCAACAATTCTTTCACTAGGCCGTAGGTGTTACCATTCTTTCCAGAAATACCACTAAGCCTCGCTGAAAGTCTTACGCTTGCTACACCTTTGTAAACATCAAAGAAACCGTTATCCGAAAACACCAATTTCAATATGTTATCTGGCAGCTCTTCTACATCGACGCATACCCTGTGCATTTTTTCTTCTCCAACTTGCCTCAACCTGTATGCCAATCCCATCCTGCAAAGTTTGGTGTATGCAGAAACCACAGCATCATGATATTCATGTCCCGGAGGATATCTTGCATCGGTCAATTCATTCCCTGGTTTGCATGGTCTGTATTGATGTGCCCTATCGAACGATTCGGGATGTTGGATGAATGAAGGTAAATCCTTTGGAGATTTTTGTGCAATTTCCACAGCCTTATCGAAATAAGTTGATGACGAACCATCTGGCGTTACCGATGCATATTTTTGGAGGAATTTCACATAATCTGCCGCAGGTATCCTACCGTGTGATCTTGTATAAAGTTGAACGTATTGTGGACTGTTTAACATCAGAGTCAGACCGTCTGAACGATCTTGTCTGTCATATGCACGAAGCAATTCCAGTGCAGACCTTATATCAACCCCACGTCTTTCCAAGTCTGTTATTCTGTTCTGTGCACTTTTCGGAGCATTAGGAAATACAACCGCCTTTTCTGTTGCGAGAAATCCTGAATAATCAGAAAACATTATGTCATAAAGTTCCATCGCGTCCGGCTGTTTGCTTAATTCTATATAGTCGGGTACTGTATCCGATTTCATAGCATCTTGTAAATCTGAAAAGTCTGGCCTGTCAGAGCTCATTTCAGTAAGCATCGGTCCAACATCGCCATCTCCTAGGAATGAAGGGAAACTTGAAAACAATGAAACAAAACCACTGAAATAAGCATGTGCTGCTCTTGCACTTCCATTTTCAATTATCTCATCTACCTGTGCCAACAGTTTTCTCAACGGCATTATCATTCTTGATTGACGTCTGGCCATAGGAACTCTGAAAATATCGTCTTTAGTATGTTCAATTAAATCGTCCAGCCTTGCCAATTCATCTTTCAGGGTTATTTCATATCGACCATTTGAAGTAACTATTCTTTCAGAAATATCTTCAACTCTGGCATTTAATGGTTTGCCTATAACTGGTCTTACTTCTCTCAAACCAAATGGAGTAATTGTATAGCAACCTGAAGTTGCTCTTTCTATTTTCTTTCCGATATCGTCTCCGAAAAACTCTCGAGTACTTTCTTCAAATCTAGCAACCTTAGATTCTGTTCTTTGCCATCTTTCGACATAACTTTCTTCTGAACCAAAAGTCAATGCCCTCTGAAGTGAACCTTGGATATCTGATATCTGGCGTAGATAACTGTCAAACCTACCGTAATATGCTGCAACCTGAGCCCTAGGAGCATCAATCAGCTCACCTATGATACGGGCTTCTATTGGTGACAAATGCTTTACTTTTGTAACAGCCATCTTTATCAGGTCGATATTAAACCTTAAATGCTTGATGCAGGGTACAATGGAAACCTTCCGCACAACTCTTCCACTTGTTTCCTTACATATTTCAGAACTAGATTGTTTTTAATCTCTTCGCGGAATTTCTTCAAGTATTTTATACGTTCATCCTTGTCCCCAGGCAATTCATAATTTTTAACTTCATTAATGACTTGGGAAATCAATTTCCCGATAATTTTCATTTCATCTTCCAACATTCCTCGTGTTGTCAATGCAGGAGTTCCCAGTCTTACACCAGAAGGATAGAACGGTGATGATGGGTCGTTTGGAATAGTATTCTTGTTCAGTGTGATACCAGCTTCATCAAGTGCATCCTGAACGAAAACACCTTTCCCTTTTCCGAACGGAGTCAAATCAATCAATATCATATGATTATCTGTTCCGTTAGTTACCAACTTCAATCCGTTTGATTTCAATTCTTCTGCGAGCGCTCGGGAATTTTTCACAATCTGATGGCCGTAATTTTTGAACGATGGTTTCGATGCTTCAAGCAATGCGACTGCAATCCCTGCTGTTTGATGGTCATGAGGACCTCCTTGCAGTCCAGGAAATATAGCCTTGTCAATCTTATCGGCGAGTTCAGGATCCTTGTCCAATCCTTTTTGTGTTACCATTATCATCGCACCACGTGGACCGCGCAATGTTTTATGAGTTGTAGTTGTTATTATGTGAACATACGGTGTAGGACTTGCATGCGCACCTGCAATCACCAATCCGGAAATATGTGCAATGTCTGCGACTAGATATGCGCCAACTTCGTCTGCGATTTTTGAAAATTCTTCAAACGGAAACTCTCTTGAATATGCGGTCGAACCGACCCAGATTATTTTTGGTTTGTTTTCATGCGCCAATTTTCTGACTTCATCAATATCGATATAACCATCCTGTTTAACATGATACTGCACGCTGTTGAAGAACATTCCTGTCGCGCTTGTCTTCCATCCGTGTGTAAGATGACCGCCATGCGTCAACTCCTGTCCCATTATCGTATCACCTGCTTTGCATAATGCAACATAGACTGCGAAATTCGCAGGAGAGCCAGAATAAGGCTGTACATTCGCATGAGGGACATTGAATAATTTCTTCGCGCGTTCTTGTGCTAATCTTTCAACAACATCAATGAACTGATTTCCGCCGTAATATCTTTTTCCCGGATAGCCCTCGGAATATTTGTTCGTAAGAATAGAACCCATCGCTTCCATCACTGCAGGGCTTGTGAAATTTTCGGAAGGTATCATCTCCAATCCTGTTCTCTGACGTTCGAGTTCTTTCTGTATGGAATCGTAAAGTTCAGGATCAGTTTGCTTTAGATTTTCAAGCCATTCCATAAATCCAATAGACAAGTAAAAGATAAATACAATCAGTAGGATATGTTTGGTTTGATTTGTTTTACGACAGTCATTTTATATGATGCTGGTGTTCCAAGAAAGGGATTACTAACTTCCTTTTCAACTAGTTCGGCAAATCTTTCAACTTCATAGGTAAAATTTGGTGGGCAAACACTATTCACAACTTGCATTAATTTCCTTTTATCGAAACCGAATGACAACAATGCCAAAACATAAAACCGGTGATAATCAATTTCCGGAGTATATCTACCGATTCTGTTTGCCAAGTCATCAGCTTGTTGATAAACATTGTCTGTACCGTCCAGCATTCTGACTCTGAGTGTTCTCAAACGATATTGCAAGCCTTCTGTCTTGGCTCTTGTTCCATCATTGTCGATGTCGTACAAAGTATCTGTGAAACCTTTTGTAAAATCCCTAGCTGTCGCTCTCAAAAATTCAACTACTATGTTCGTCATATATTATTAAAGTACAGAAAAGGATTAAAGTGTTTTAATGAATTCTTCTATTTTGTTTTGAAAATCTTCCATAGTTCCATCATTCTGAATAACAACATCTGCCATCTCCATGCACTTCTTAACCTGCTGACCGTAAGGAGGTTCTTTAACACCTTGGTCCCTTTCATCAATCTTTACAAACTCTTCAAATGTTTTAGGATCACTGCCACGGTTCCTTTCCTGCACACGCTTGAACCTTACTTCCTGCGGTCCGTCAACTGCAACCAACTGGAAATCATCACCAAATTGTTTTTTCAAATAATCAATCTCACCAGGATTCCTTATGCCGTCGATGACCTTCATTCTATGGCCATGCTTCATGAAATCAACTGCAATCTTTGTCAGGACATGATTACCGTATTGCTGCCTGACAGCATCGCCCAAGTCCTGCTGAATCTTTCGTGTCACGTTGATCTTCTTTTTATTCAGAACAGAATAATCAAGCAAATCCGACAATCTTACAGAAGTAGTCTCGAATGTTTTCTCGAGCATCTCACGTACAACTTCCTTACCAGCGCCTATCGTACCAGTAAGACCGATGACCTTCATAACAAATTATTTTCTCAGATTAGAATATAAATCAGTGACCGACGATTCGATGTTTAAATACTTTTGAGAATTTTATTTCTTGAAATCAATAAACAATTTACTCGGAGTAGGACCAATTTGTCCTTGGTATTTCTTGCTTGCTTTCGTGTGATATGGGTTTCCTGTAGGCGTGATGAATCGTGCGAAATACAATTGTGCAAGGACATCTCCCGGTCTCAATATTACAGGAACTTCATTCATGTTCAATACCTCCAACGTGTACTGACCTTCCCATCCAGGTTCACCGATACCAGCCTGAACATGCGGAACTATTCCCCATCTTGCAAAAGAACTTCTTCCTTCCAACAGACAGACTATCTCATCGCTCAATTTTATGAATTCCTTCGTGCTTGCAAGGATGAACCTGTGCGGATGCAGAACGAATTCCTCGCCGTCTTTCAGTTCGACAGTCCTGAACATGTCTTCCTGATGGTGCAACCTGGGATCGATAAATTTTATCTCGTTATACTGCGGGACCTTGAATGTGTTTCCAAGTTCGACATCATACGTCCACGAGCCCAATCTTTCACGATTGAACGGTTCGATAGAAAGTTTGCCTTCCTTGATCACTTCTAGTATGTCAACGTCTGAAAGGAAACCGCTTTTTTTATCCATGTTAATGTTATGGTTATGTTCTTGGTTATTTAAATTTTAAATCCAAACGAAAAATATGAGTTATACGAATGGCAATTCTGGAAATCATGCTTATATTTCAGTTCAATTGAGAATGAGAGACGTGAGAGTTGTTGCTTCTGATGCCGGATATCATCCGATGCGGAGCAAAAAAAACATATATATCAAATCACTACATGCTAGGAAAACTGATTTGCCGGAAAGAACCCTTCCAGACGGTAGGGTCAAACCTAATAGAGAACGTGTCCGTGTTCATATGATTTCTGAATACGGTGAAAGTGAAATTCATTTTTACCATGATCTTAATAACCATCGCACTTCATCATCCACTACAGATCCTGTATTGAAAAAGGAAATGGAACTTTGGATGGTACTTGCTAGAAAGAGAGTTGAACATCTTGAAAGTCTTGCTTATCGCAATCGTCAACGTGATAATGGTGAAAGGAGAGTTCGTATTGAATTACAGAGATATACTCCAGGATTGCCAAGTCCGTATCCTTATCCGATCTGAGAAACTTATTTAAACATTTAATCGCAAGTGATTCTATGGGATTGAGACCAGCACGTTCAGAGAGAAAATTAGAGAGGCCTTGGACGAGATATGCGACCAAGAAGACAAAGAGCTACATACCTACTCTACCGACTCCAAAGATTCACCAGTTCAACATGGGCGAACAGAATGACGGTTATGATGTTGTTTTAGATCTTGTTGCACGCGAACCAGCGCAGGTGCGTGACAATGCGCTAGAGGCTTCGAGAATAGTTGCGCAGAAATTCCTTGAAATGAAACTGGCAAAATCATACTTTTTCAAAGTGCTCCTATACCCTCATCAGATAATTAGGGAGAAACCAATCGCACAAGGTGCAGGTGCTGACCGTTATTCGAGAGGAATGAAACTCGCTTTCGGCAAGCCTGTGAGAAGAGCTGTGCAGATAAAGCGCGGTCAGACATTGTTTAGATTGCAGACATTCAAAGCAAACCTTGAAGTGGCGAAACAGGCGTTGAAGAAATCCTCATTGAAACTGACAACACCTACTCAAGTCATAATAAAAGAATAAATTTAAATCAACATGGTCAATAGATTTTATGACTTCAATAAGTATAGGTAAACTATCTGATTTCCCAAAGGGAAAGATGAAAAAAGTTTCTGTGAAAGGAAAGGAAATATTGGTTGCGAATCTTGACGGAAGATTATATTCTATCGATGACACGTGCACTCATGAAGAATGTTCGTTGTCCGATGGTTTTTTGAGCGGAGAGAATGTTATCTGCCATTGTCATCTTGCACAATTCAGTCTTAAGACGGGAAAGGTCATGCAGAAACCTGCGACAGGTGATGTTATAGATGATGAACCGACGTACAAGATTTCTGTGAAGAGACAGGAAGTTTTCATTGAAGTTTAACTATTTTCCGTGACATTTTTTGAATTTTGAACCACTTCCGCATGGGCATGGATGGTTTCTTACATTACCGTCTCTGAATGATCTCAATCCAAACCTTTCAGCCATCAAACTTTCGATTACTGCTCTATCATCTATGAAAGATGTTGATGTTCCGCCAAAAGCTTTTACCATTCGATTCAGATATTGCAACAAATCTATTTTATCATCTCCAAAGTAACCCTGCATCATTCCTGTAGAAAAAGTAATAGATATCAGACTGGCCTCATCAGGTTGTAATAAGTAAAGACCCATCAAAGTTTCTACGCTTTGTTGGGGTATTCGAATATCTATTGTGCGTGTTCTCATGTCATTGGGAGCCACAGGTAATTTTGTTGACCAGTCCATGATGTGCAGTTTGCCATTTACTGTATAGAAATTTGCCAGATGCAATTGCCTGTGAACAAACCCGGCATCGTGCATCTCCCTTGCAGTGCGTCCCAAAGTATTTGCAGATGTGAACATGTACTGATTCAAATCATTCACAGTACCTTTGAAGTTTTTGGTTGTATATTCTGCAAAACGTGGAAGAGTAGGATCTGGAATGGAAAAGACAAGGAAACCTAAATGCTCATCGCCGTGAGTCATATTTAGATATCTTCCATACGCCTCGACAGCAGGGACGGAAAATCCGAATCTTCCATCATTAACTTCGCGTGTTTTAGCGATTTTTCTTCGCATCTCACTTTCCGCATATGCGCCCGTCGGAGCGTAATCCCGCTTTTCAGGGACGATTCTACCATTAACTATTGAAGTAGTTGCACCAACTTGTGGAAATGTTGATAAAAAATTTTCAGTAGATGGTGGTTGCATTGTTTCCACTGGAGAAGTTGCGATAAAAGCTTGCGGTGTTACCTTTTTCATTGTAGGTACGTAACCTATTCCGCTAACTTGCAAACCTCTGAGAGGAGTTCCATTGCTATAACTGACATTTTCTTTATCTATCACTACAGATCGCATGCCTTCGTAGCCGTTTATCTTATCACGGATATTGCCGCCCTCCCAAGATGCTATCTGCAAAATTCTATCAACATCTGTTTGTGTCAGAGAAGTTGTAGTCGGTAATTCTAATTGTACTTGATACAAACCGCTCCCATATTTTACGATTTCGCTATCTGGCTCTAACGGAATTAAAATATCTTTCATACAATTTAGAATTTTGTTAAAGATTTAAAGGATTATTCCAAACTCAATTGCTCTGGAACAGGCACGTAAACAAGTTGCTGTCTGTGTCGTGCCTTGCGTGCTCTCAATCCTTCTATTCTTTCTTCTGCTTCTTTGATTTCATCTTGCTTTTCTTCTATGGCTCTATCGTATGCGTTCAAATAATTTGCCTTTATTCTGTCAACATCAGATACAAGATCTTCTGGTATTGTAAGTTTTGGCAATAATCCAAAGAACTCATCTAATTTTTCTCCCACACCAGATTCGCCAATATGTTCTAATGTCGCATAGTCTCCCAATTCTCTCACCAACTCTGGAATCAGTTCCCTAAGGTGTTCTGGGGCATTATAGCGTTTGAATGAAACATCATCATCGTACTTTGCAAGTCTCTCGACCTCTGCAGCAAAATCTAATCCTGATGCGTTTACCAGATTTCCAATTCTTCGTAAATCCGCACCGAAGCCTTCATCGATTCGCCTGTATGCGTATGCAATCTCACCCTCAACCTTTTCTCTTGTTACGGGAACTATCGTTCCAGATTCATCATCTCTAACATAACTGACATCAATAGGATCATCACGATAAACTGGTCCCATATAAACTCCGTATTCATTCGAACCTTCCTTGTGGACCATCCAGTATGTGCCTATAAAGCCATGCCAATGATTTTCAGCAAGAATAGTAACGTGCGCCTCAGTTGGACTGCCTGTGAATGTTTTGCCAAGCCTGTCAACGAAATATCTTTTCACTTTTCTCGGATCGAAAAATCCCAAGTGCCCCACATGGTAAGAACCTATCATGTAAGTATTGTCCAATGGTCCCAGTTTAGAGACTTCTTCTGGTGTTAATTCCACTTCAACCCAAGAATCTTGAAGGCCATGCAATCTGAAAAGTTGTTGTTCAAGGACTTGAACCATATGATTAATTGTATCGTAAAACTTAAATTCAGATGAGAGCCCCAGATGAGAATTGCACTCACCACCTTTTGCTTACCATGCAAACGCTCTACTTACTGAGCTACTGGGGCATGATATAAAATTTAAGTAACTAAAATATAAGTTAGATGTTGAACATGGAACCAGAACTTATTGTAGCACAATCCAAGAAGATTGACCCTATGCTATATGGCCGTTTTGAAGATCTTTTCAACAGTTTCCTACAGAAATATTCTGAATCTGCCTCGATTGAAAAGTTGCATGTAACTGTGGATGCGCATAGGTCATCCCACAAATTATCTGACAGGGAGAAGTACTCTTTGAGAGTGATGTTGATAACTCCTAAAAAGGTATTCAATGCGAATTCACATGCATGGGATTTGATTGATGCAACACATTTAATTACGAATAAATTGGAGAAACAGCTGATATCGTACCATGAAAAGACTTTCAAATCAATCAGGCCAAAAATACGTCTGATGAATGAACAGGAAAACATTGAAGAATAGTTTATCCAACAACAGTACCGTTATGTTGTCCCGCAACAGCTCTAATTATTTCATCAGGATTATTCCCGTCTATCAGAATTGTTTTGATTTTATATTTCCTAATCAATTTGGCTGCGTTCAAATCAAACAGTCTATATTCCCCGGGTGACTGCGGATTCTTTCCGATTATTTTCAAGAATTCGTCATAGGTCAATCTCTCAAACCTCTTTGCATCGACATCCAGTTTCGGATCACGTGAATAAACACCACCTACATTTGAAACATTAATCAGCAAATCAGCATTGACAAGTTTTGCAAAGCATGCAGCATCATAATCACTGGAAGTGCCAATATCATATCCCCCGCAGACAACTATCTTCTTGCCGAAATATTTTTTCACTTCTTCAGTTGCATCCTGCAGTTTTTTCCATTTTACAAGATACCCGTTATCCAAACCGAATGAAAACGTAGCCGCATTGAGATGAGTCGTCATTATACCGATGAAATCTTGCTCGTCATTCTTGGCTCCAAGTTCCTTGGCAATCTTCTGATAGTCTCTGCAAACCTTGCCTCCACCAATCACAACAATCAATTTATGATTTTTCGAAAGCTGATTTATGGCAGAGATGTATTTTTTAAAATTCTGTGACGAAAGTTCCTTTGTCAATAAAGAGCCGCCAAGGGAGATTACGATTTTCATATGACTAGATTGAAAATGCATTTACTTATTATTTATCTTGTAAAATCTGTCGCACTCGAAGTAAATGACCATGGTCCAACACCACAATTCGAGATATTCTGTCTTTCTATTTTCAGAGTGGTCAGAGTTGTTAATTGCAATATTATAACAGCCTGTTGACTTGTTTCATAACAGTAAATTTTCCCATCTGATGTAACATTTCTAAAATCTCTATTCACCAAACCAGAATTGGTAGGATTGAATTCATATTTACCCGCTGGAAGAGAGCTAATGGACATGCCAACTGAAAATACTTTCACAGATGGTTGCACATTATCAGGACCTAGAAACAGATTATTCGACTCTGGTGAGAAAGTTGTCGCTACGTTCGGACCGAACCAAATGCCTTGTGCTGTATCCTTTACATCGTAATAAACACTGCCACAAACAGGCTCTTCTGTTCTAACAATAGTCCCGATGTTAGTAGAAAACTTTAACTGTCGTTTTATATCATCAGTGAAGTAATCGAACGCACAAACTGTATAGCAATGGCTATAAGGATTTTTACCTATTCCACAAATCTTATCGGGATTTACGAAAGCATTCCGGCCAGTTGATAATCTATAATCGCGTGCACCCATGTCAAGACCGTATACACCGGCTTTCAGGTCACCTGTTGTACCTATCTGTTCACCTGCTTTGACCGGTATATTTACAGCACCACTGCAGAAATCTTCATTTCTATCCTTGCTGAAATTGCATTTCTTCAAGATATCCTGTGCCGCATCGATGAACGGCTGGTAAGTCAAAGTGGTTACATGATGGTAATAGAAATCGAATTTATCACATACTGAAAAGAAAAGCGTATAATCAATATAGTCTGTCTTCTGTCCCAGTGTGTTGTAATGACGTAGTCCTATTTGAGTTAGAGTCATATTTCCAGGCGCGTATACAGGAGCATTAACATCTTGCGGATGCTCATAATCGATTACATAAAAATAATTATGTGGCGCTGGGAAGACATGATCTGGCGGTGATAATTGACCTAAAGGTGCGAGATCGACAATTTTATCCAATGTGACAGGTGGAAATGAAAAAAACATTTTACTAGTTCCGCATGATGGTATATTGGAAAATTGGGTTGGGAAATTTGATTGTGAATTTTGTTGGGATGTATCCTGTTGATTTGGATATCGAGGATTTGATAACGACTGGTCAATGTGAGTCATGAGATAAAATGATGCCCCGATAAAAATTAAAGCTATGATAACAATTGTTGTTGCGACAGCTTTCATATTATATTATTCTCAATTGAACAAAAGAGTTTATTCTATCCTATATACGTGGTCTCCGGATTTTACCTTGTCCTTGACCTTCAAACCAATCGAATCACCTTTGCGTCCCGTCATCACAGGCTTGTGTTCGACCTGCATCGAATCGACCACTTGCTGTATATCAGTCGTAGGACCTTCGATAGATATCTCATCACCGTGTTCGATTTCAGAATCCAGCTCAACTATCGCCACGTCTATCTTGCTGTAGTAATGAGTGACCTTACCTACGAGTTTTTTCTCTTCCATAAGGACTATCGTCTTCTAGGAGACTTGATCTTTTCCATGTTGTAAAACATCCACACGGCGAACCCTACTATAAATCCGTTGATTACGAATGCACCCAGTTGGAATGAAGGATCTAAAGTGACTGCGATTATCGAGACTTCTGATATTGCAGTGCCTGCCACCAGAAGATAGCTCCATCTTTTCGAGAAGAGCATTCCGAGAACCGATGCTGCGAATAGGAAAATGAAAAGCAGTATCCTGAGGTTGAATCCGTCCGTGAAAGCGATGCCGTTGAAAATGAACCTTATCAGAGACAGGCATATCAGGATTATTGAACCGACTGTGTACTTTTCCATTAATGATAATTAATGCGGCAGGACTTAAATGTTTTGATATAAGTGCAGAGGGGGAGATTTGAACTCCCGAAGGGACTAACCCACAAGCTCCTAAGGTTCGCATGAGTTTTGCTCAACTTGCGCCATTAACCAGACTAGGCGACCTCTGCAATTTTAATTTAGTTAATGGTAATAGGTATTCAAATCGTTGACTGTCCCTCTTTCTGATAATTAGGTCAAACACATATTTATTTGATATTTTACTAATCCATTCTGATTTCCAATAAGATATCAAAAAATCTTTTAGCAGGCCTTCAACACCTTCGGAAAGTTGTCTACTACATGTCGTAAATGAAATTGAACTGTGTTTTTTAATCCCGCCGTCTGCAAGAAATAAACCCGATAAGAATCCTCTTTTAGATTCTAAATCAGATTGCAAAACTATTTCTGGCACTTTGACAATAAAAGATTTCTTACCTGACGGTATCTCAAGTACCATTGTAAAAAGGGACCATATAGGTTTAGATTCAAACTTTAGGACATAGCTATCCTGTTTACCAGTTCTCTGACGCATTTTTAGTGTCAAGTCTAAATCGAAAATTTTCTTAAATAAATCTACTATAAAGATGGCTATTTGATAATCAGTAACTTCTGTTATTACAGCATATTTCGATTTTTTGAGATGACCATCTCCAATTATAAAACCTGCCAATATGGATAATTCTGGAGATAAAAGTAGTGGCATCTTAATTGTTTGCTTTTTTCCATATGGTGTTTTAACTAATAGTTCTTGATCTGAAACTTCTGTTGTTTCAAATTTTGTATCGGCAAGTAATCTATCTCTAAATTCAGTAAATTGCATACATTAGATAAAATTCTATAAAATATACTACTTTCGTAGGGGTTCATTTCCCTAAAAGAAAAAACTTGAAGATTAACTACATCTTCTTTTTGCCTTTCTTTGACTTACCTGCGTGAGCTGCACATGAAGTACACATTCTCTCAACCTCCAGATTATTAATTGGTTTTATTTTTTATAAACTTAGTATTTGTGTTTTAGCCACATGCCTTTTGCAATCAAGACAGCGCCTACTACCATCCACGTTATATTTGTATCGACTTTGAAATAATTCAAAGCACCAATTAATAATACTACTCCACCTAGTGTTGTCAAGAACTTTCCCTTGTGAGCTGACCAATCTGTGTTTTCTTTTCTTGGCATATTATCAATTTGATTTGGCGGTATTTAAAACTGCTTTGGAATATTCAGTTATATGATCCATGTAAGAAAGATGGACGGCAGTGTTGTACCATACGACTCTTCCAAGATCGAGAATTCTTTCAGGAATGCCGGTGCGGATGAGCAGACTATTGGAAAAGTGATGTCGAAGATTAAAGGAATACTCCATGAAGGTATGACTACGAAGGAAATATTCAAGTTCGGATACAATGAGCTGAGAAAATATTCTAAGACTGCATCGTCGAGATACAACCTGAAGAATGCGTTGTTGGAACTTGGACCGGAAGGATATCTATTTGAGAGATTTGTTGCACGGATACTTCAGAAGCACGGTTATTCTACAAGGACTGATGTGACAGTAAAAGGCAGATTTGTCGAGCACGAGATAGATGTCGTTGCATCAAAAGGAAACAAAAAATTCATGGTAGAATGCAAGCATCATAGATTCCCTGGAATTTATTGCGACATAAAAACCGCACTTTACGTATATGCGAGATTTCTGGATGTCAAAAAAAACTTTAATTCTCCTATGCTGGCAACGAATACAAAATTCTCTTCACCGGTAATTGATTATGCAAAAGGTGTCGGGTTGAAATTACTCGGATGGAAGATGCCAATTAACGATAGCATAGAATACAACATTGAAAAATACAAACTCTATCCGATAAATGTCTTGCATACAATAGACAAGAATTCTGAAAAGATTTTATTCGCAAATGGATTTTTGCTGGTATCTGATTTTATTGGAAAAGAAAAGGAGATTTCAAAAGTTTTGAAAATTAATATGAATAAAGCGGCAGAAATTACGAATGAAGCCAAGTCTCTTGTTGAAAATTAGTAACCCGCCGATCCGTCTGGTTTGTATGTGAGAGTGCCAAACGTAAAAACACCCATCAGCGTTGGACCTGACATCAATCGACCTAAACGCGGACCGCCCATCATTAAATTGAAAGTGGAAACTCCTCCATCAAAACCCCTATACTGTTTATAGAATTTTTTATCCTGCTCATTGAATCCGACTTGATATTTAGTACCCGGTATTAGAAATGCCCATGCGAAAACAGAATCTCTATCCCATGTCGGTAAAATATATGTTGGTGAAACTCTTCTGCCAACATAACCGCCAAGAGAATTCAGATATGCCTGAAGTGCTGGATTTTCATAAGCATCCTTCACAATAGGTGTGAGATCCTTATAAGGAGTGTACATATTATATCCACCACTCTCGTCGTGATGTTTTCTTTCCCAAACGGTTCCATCATGAACTAAGACATCCTTACCGCCTTCTTGGAACAATCCCAATATTCCTTCAGGCACTACATGGTTAATGCTACCCACACGTGCTCGGCTTTCTTCAGATTCATGATAAGGTATACCAAGAAGTGGACTCTTGACTATCTCCGGCATTGCATCCTTGGAAAATCCAACAACTTGAATGG
>JACPJS010000013.1 GCA_016187405.1 Candidatus Aenigmatarchaeota archaeon | reverse complement strand
GTGGTTGCTTTCAATATGAAAGGGGTACATTCGCATGATGTTGCATATATTTTGAATGATTTCGGTGTCGCTGTCAGGTCAGGTCACCATTGTGCACAGCCATTGATGAAAAGATTGGGAATACAATCCGCTGCAAGAGCAAGTTTCTATATTTACAATACAAAGGAAGAAGTCGATGCGTTGGTAGAAGGACTGACTAAAGTTCAAATGGTGTTCAAAAAATGAGCTTGGAAATCTATAAGGAAACAATATTGGAACATTATCGTAACCCAACGAATGCAGGTGTTGTTAAAAATCCTGATGTTATTTCTAAAGATTACAATCCATCTTGCGGTGATGTAGTGGAGATTCAGATAAAATTCGATAATGACAAGATAAAGAAAATAAAATTCCAAGGTCAAGGATGTGCGATAAGTCAGAGCAGCACTGATATTCTTATTGATGGTATGAAAGGCAAAAAAACAGACGATGTGAAAAACATTTCAAGCGAAGATTTCATCAAGAAATTGAATATAGAACTTTCTCCGTTAAGATTGAAATGTGCATTGCTCGGATTGAAAACTTTGAAAACTGCGGTTTACAGTTATATCGGAAAATAGTGCGGGGGGCGAGATTCGAACTCGCGTATGCACTAAGCAACCAACACCTCAAGCTGGCGGAATTGACCGGGCTATCCGACCCCCGCGTTAATATCTGCCCAAGTATTCATCTGCTGATTTGATATTAAACCATTTCTCTAAATCCATTTCTTTGACTTTCCTATAGTCGTGTGGATTTTTCAGCGGAAACCAAGTCACATCAGATTCTACACCGTCATACCCTCTCGATACCTTGAAGAATTCTTTCGATATGCTGGAAGTTTCCCAATCTGCTGGGAATTCGTTATCAGGAATTTTCAAAAACAAGTTATTCAATTTGGCATCAAAATATCCTATCCCGACATTCGCCAGTTCGTTCTTTGGTAGGCTGACCGTACGTTCGTCATTCATTCTCAACACCCTTCCGGTCTTCTTTTCGAGCATAAGCTTGTCGAACTGTGTCTCACCTGTCTTGCTTCCCATCATCGTTGCAAGAAACCCGTTTGAGATATGGAAATTGATGAACACTTTGATATCAAAATTCACAAGATCTGCTGCGTTCACATTCAACTTGTGTCTGTTTTTATCAAGAACACCTTTCTGCAGGTAATGCTTCACGACTCCTGCCTTTCCCATCCTCCTGTCAGACTCTATCAGATATACGAATTCTATTCCGGTCTTCTCCTTGATCTCTTCGCATCTCTTCATTACAGCTTCTGGGTCGTTCCACATCGTGATAAAGAATTTTCTCACGCCCATCTTGACATACGGTAACAATATCCAGTCAAGCATAGGACGTTTCTTTTTTCCAATCTCTGTCAAAGGCTTTGGTATCTTTCCTTTTGTTATAGGATACCATCTTTCGCTCAATCCACCGCAATGAACTATTACATCAGTGTTAGCCAGATACGACTTCCAATCCATTATTAGAAAATGTAGATTAGGTTTATTAACATTTAGAAGATAAACAAAAATTAAAGAATTTTCAATTGTTTTTGTCTAACCGAAACTTAGAACTTTCTATGCTTTGGTAAACAATCTCTGCAATATACAGGTCTTCCTTGACTTGGTTCGAAAGGTACTTCTGTCTCTTGTCCACAGTCTGAACAAGTTACCTTGAACATCTTTCTAGGTCCGCTGAACCTATTGTTGAATGCCATTTATTTTTCTACTCCTTTTAATTATACTACGATTTCACTTTCGCGATTTCGTATCATCAGAATTGGAAAAACGGGTATTTAAGCTCGATTTTAGACTGTCTTTCCGCTGCCAACTATCCTCATGGACTGTGATTCTGGCTTCAATATTACACATACGTCATCGTCACGGATTACAGAAGGCTTGATCAGAGACAGTTTCATAGGGTTCATCGACAGTATTTTCACGGCTTTGATCTGTAGACCGATGTTCGCAATGAATGTCTGGTTCTGTCCGATCTCTTCTCTAAAGTATTTGTTCGGTTTATAGTCGAGTGTTATGTCCTGTTTCACTTGTAACGGGCTTGCTGATAGAATATCCCCTCTTTGGACATCATCTGGCGACAATCCCTTTACAGACAATCCAACCCTCCCAGGAGAATTTGCCTCAGGTACGTTATCATCATGCATCTGTATCGATTTTACAAGTACTTCTGATCCTTTAGGCAGGAATGTGAGATTGTCGTATTGTTTGACTTTACCTTGGATGACCTTTCCCAGTACCACAGTTCCCACACCTTTAACATCGAAACAACTGTCCATCAATATCTCAGCAGGACCGTCTTTGTGCAATGCAGGAAAAGCATCGATTTCAGTTTTCAAATTTGCCAAATCAACAATTTTATAATTTTCAACTACAGTCCCTTTTATCATCATCAAGAGTTTTTCCCTGTCTACATCGTACGAGTGAACAAGTATACCGTTTGATTTTCCTAGTACATCCAATGCGATTATCTGTTCACCTGTGAACTTGTCGAGTTTTGTGACATACAGAATAACATATTCTCCCATGTTGATCGTTTGGAACAAAGGCTGTATCTTTTCTGGAAAACCTGTTGGAGCTGCCCATGTTCTTATGATATCAGAATCTTTCCTGTCGTAAAGAGTAATGTCGCTCGACGTTCCTTTCTTCGCAAAATCCTTCAGTATACTTTCGTCACCGAGAAAAGTGAAATTAATAGACTCCATTCAATTCCTATCCCTAATTACATTTAAGATAATGAAGTATAATGAATTTATGGATATCAGCACCAGACTCCAACTGAACAACGGAACTAAGATACCAGTTCTTGGTTTGGGAACATGGAAAATAGACGATGGTGATGCTGAGAAGGTTGTTCTTGACGCATTGGGGATTGGATACAGGCACATCGATACTGCAAAGATATACGGAAATGAAAAGGGAATTGGTAAGGCAATCAAGAAGAGTGGTGTGCCACGTAAAGAACTTTTCATCACAACTAAACTATGGAACGATGATCATGATGATATAATTGGTGCGTGTGAAGAGAGTCTGAAAAAATTACAACTGGATTATGTCGATTTGTATCTTATGCATTCGCCTACTCCTGTAAGAAATGAATCATGGAAGACAATGCAACAATTAGTGAAGAACGGTAAAGCAAAAACAGTTGGTGTAAGCAATTTTACAATAAGGCACTTGAATGAACTGTTGTCCAAATCCAAATTTGTGCCTGCAGTAAATCAAGTTGAATTCAGCACATATCTTTACCAGAAAGAATTGTTGGAATTCTGCAAATCGAAAGGGATACAAATAGAAGCATACAGTCCACTAACACGTGGGAGAAAGTTGAATGATTCTAAATTGATTATGATAGCAGACAAGTACAACAAATCACCTGCACAGGTTTTGATAAGATGGGTGATTCAACATGCCATGGTCGTTATACCAAAATCAAAATCAAGAGAAAGACTGGAAGAGAACATGGATGTTTTCGATTTCAACATTTCACAAGAAGACATGAAGAAACTAGATGGGTTCAATGAAAATCTGAGAGTCACATGGGATCCTGAAGGAATCGAATAATTAAATTACGCTACAGAAACTTGAAGACTTGATTTGGCTATGTTGGTTGATGGCCAGTATCCTGTTATCGTGCATGAACTCGATGCTGTGAATTGAAGGCTGCCCTGTTTACCAGGTGATATTCCGCTTGTCGTCTGGTCACATCCTCTCAGTTCCAGACCCCCAGAGTATACATTCGTTGTCCTTACTAGAAAGTTTATTGTTACGGCATCACTCTTGTTTACAGACACAGATGGAACTTTCTCCCCGTTAGAATAATAACCGTTATCGTCAACTTCAAATGAGAATGTTCTTGTCGTCGGTGTTGTTGATTGTTGAGTTTGTGTTGTTTGTTGCTGTGTTGATACATTTGGCTCTGATACGTGAGCTGTTTGTTGTGATTGATCCTGTCCAGATGTTTGTGTAGGTGCAACTGCAGGAGTAGATGCTGGTTGAGTATAACTATTTTGATATTGCGTGCATCCTGCGAGAAAAACTATCAGAAGGATTGAAGATAGTAAAACTATGTTCTTCATAATTAATCTCAGTCTTTGACTTTTAAATCTTGATTTTTTGCGAAATTTTATGTTCTTAACCAACCATGATTAACTTGTGCTCTCTGTCCCAAGTCGTTAATTAAATGAATTATTACTTGGTGGGTATCTGTATGAACGGTGTTGTGGTTCCAGTTGCTATTGGTAGTTTTCCATCCCATTTCTGAGTTGCTAAAAATTCTATGTATTTAGGACTTTTTTCCAATTCTTCATTGATTATTCTTATAGCTTCTGCCTCACCTTTAGACTTTTCTATCGCCTGTTGTGCCTCTATTTTAATTCTTTTCAAATCGTTTTCGGCTTTTAATGCCAACTGTTGGGCTGTGACCTTGGACTCTATAGATTCCGTGAATTGTGGACTGAATTTGAAATCTGTTATTGAAAGGGTCTCAACAATTATACCTCTTTGATTCAATCTTTCTTTCAACCCCTCTTCTATAGCATCCTTTACTATTGGTCGTTGTGTAATCAATTCTTCTGCATTGAACTTTGCAGTAGATGCTTTAACCACTTCTTGAATAGCCGGTGCGATATATCTTTCTGCATATGATGGTCCGAGTGTTTGGTATATTTCATTAACTTTTTTTGGATCTAAATGATAATTTAGGGCAACTTGTGTATGGGTGTCTTGAAGGTCTTTCGAAGCTGCGGTTGAATCAGCTTGGTATTTCTGGGTTCTAACGTCCATAATAGGAACGCTGTTGACAAGAGGCACTATAATATGCAACCCTTCGCCATATACTTCTCCCGTAACCCTACCAAATTCTAAAAGAACTCCGCGTTGGCCCGGACCTATTATAATGATTGTATTTAAGAACAGTATAAGAATTACTACAATTCCAACTGTAGATTTTATGTATTTACTCCATTTAAATGGTTCTTGTACTGGGAGTTTCGCCATACTCTATATTAATGCCCTTAATAAATAAGTCCAATGCTCCCGCCGGGATTTGAACCCGGGTGTCAAGCTCGAGAAGCTTGCATCCTTGACCGGACTAGACGACAGGAGCCTAAAACTTAGTTCATTTTGAAAGACTTAAAAAGGTTAGTAGTCATTACTTTAAGATGACAAAAAGTTTAGAAGAATTGAAAGCTGTCCTAATTGAAGCAAACAAAAATGGATATGCTGGTGATGGACTAGAGATAGATCCACTCTTACCAGATTTCAAGGAACATCAACACGAACACAGTAGCGGTCATTGGATAACTAGAGATTTTAATACCGGACTTTATTCTGCAAGCGGATTTCGAATGGTTTGGTACGATAACAAATCTTATTGGATGATGATACGCGGTGGTGGCATGACTCCTAGTTATGTCGATTTGCCAAAACCTGGTTATGATGCTGATGATGCTTTCGCCAAAGCAGTTTTTAGATTTCAGAAAAAAATGTTGAGACAAGCACCAGAAGATATGCCTGTAAGAGGGCCACTTGGAAGTCATACTGAGGGTCATTTTGAATACAGAAATTCAGTTTTAGGAGATCTTAGAAATTTGATAGGACAAGAATTGATAGTCTATCATGAAAGATCAAGTGAAAGTATAGTTTATTCCCTAGATTACAAAGCTTTCTTAATTCCAAAATAATTTAATTCATTTCTTGTATCTGCTTCTGCTGAAACCTTTCTTCAATCCCTTGTACTTCTTCTTACCAGACGGATACTCGATTTCATCTGCTATCTCGTCCAAAGATTTCTTCCCTGCCATAAAATAAATTCGCTCTGATAAAATTTAAGGATTTAAACCTTGAGTCTAATCTCAGATTATGCTCTTCAAGAAAAAGCAGACTAGAAATTGGATGGACTATCTTAACGATGAAGACAGGTTGATTTTACTTGATTTGATTAGTTCTACCAGGAAATACAGGCACGCATACAGCAAAGCTAGCAATTCGAGGATAGCACAGCTGTGGACGGCATTGATAGAACTGAAGAAGGAAATGAACGAACATTTCAAACATATCAGGTCTGCTAGGATAAAAACTAAAAGTGATATGGAAACGATTGCAAAAGAAACCATCAGACGTGCAGACAGGACGAACGAAGATTCTACGAACAAGCTTGTTGAAAGTCTGATGAGATTCTAATTAATTGTAAAATATTTCAGTGGGTCCGGAGGGATTTGAACACTCGACCATCTAGTTAAGAGCTAGCTGCTCTGCCATGCTGAGCTACGGACCCGATTATGTAGAAATGGTAGTATAAGTTTATACATTTTCTTGTTTCGCATTCCACTTTGACAGCCAATATGTCGCTAGGACTGCAATGGAAGTTATTATCAGCGCAGAATAGACTTTCACCAACAAACTGCTGCCTTGAGGCGTGATGTTCGTCAGTGCTTCCTTTATGGTATCGTTCCACATAAGAGCAGCGCCGACTCCGAAAGCAGACGTGACAAATGTAAGCAGGCTTTGCCTGAATGTTTTCCTGAATTCGTCTATCTCCTGCGCGACTTTGTACAATTTTATCTGAGGCTTGATCGCATAAGGTTTTGAAATTTTTTCGGCAACTTCCTTGATTTTTCGTATCACCATAGAACCAATAATTTTATGACAACGGTAGCATATAAACATTTGTTATGAATCTCGTGAATTCCGTACTCGGCGTCATGATACTTGCATTGCTGGTATTGGTGGGTTACAGAGCTGGCCAGCTTTTTATTGACGCCAGTTCGCCACACATCTTGGAAACAAATCACACAAAGTTCACACTGCCACCTGAAAGCTCATACAGCCTGACACTTAGATGGAACCATTCTCCATTGAAAGTCTATATTGACACATCAAGCCTGAGCAATCCAAAATATGCGGATGATTTCAAAAATGCATTGAACATATGGAGTTCGACTGAGAAAATATTGTCGTTCTCAATAACCAACAATAGATCAGATGCTGACATATCGGTCGAATGGGTCTCATCTCTCGGTTCAAAATCCACAGACACCCTGGGTAATACCGACGTAAAGTTTGTGAACACAAGCACTTTCAATGTTATACAAAATGCGCACATACAGCTGTTGACAAAATCAAATTCGGACAGATTGGCTGGCATAGACATGACAAATCTTGCACTGCATGAGATAGGCCATGCAATTGGACTCAACCACAGTGCAGACGAGGTTGATGTGATGTATCCTGTATTGAACGTGCCATCATCACAAGTTAAACAGATTACTCAATCCGATCTTCAGAAGCTGAGCACTGCATATTCCTCACCTGCAAAACCGGATTTGGTCGCAACAAATGCCGAGGTTACAAAATTCACAGTGAGAAAACTGACGACATACTATTACGCAAACATGACAATGACGATATTGAACAATGGACTGACTGACTCTACTCCAACATCATTCTTGATAAAAGCAGACGGCTCCAACGTCAAACAACTTGATATCTCAGCAATCCCGATAGGTGACAGACTGAACATAGAATTGGGAAACTTGAATATAGACCATAATTTCAAGTCAATAGAAATAGTTCTCGATCCGAATAATTCTGTCGATGAGTTAAACGAAAGTAATAATGTTGTGGATATAATGACTTAGACGAGTGGAAAATTTGTATAAAACGAGTGTCCGCCTTTGTTGCCCATACTTCTTGAAGGAACTTGAACACCATTTCTGTTAATTCTAACATGAGTATAACTTCGTAGCATGCCTTCAGAATTTTCAATAGCCAATTGAAGGTAATACATCAAATGATCATATAAATCTCTATCTTGGTTTGCATAACTTCTGATTCTTCTTTCAAGGATTCTTTGGTTAGCTCTTCTCAACTCTGGGACACTAAATCTAATACCATCTGACATAGTATCTTATTAAACAGAAAGCTATTTCTTCTTTTTGTTCGACTCTTTGAAATCCAGCGCGCATGAATTTATGCAGAATCTTTTTCCAGCGGGTCCGGGTCCATCATTGAATACGTGCCCTAAATGACCGCCGCAATTCTTACAAATGACTTCTGTCCTGTGCATGAAATGGCTGTTGTCCTCTTTCAGCTCCACGTTCTTTCTGTTCGCGGGTTCTGTAAAGCTCGGCCATCCAGTACCAGAATCAAACTTTGTATCAGAACTGAACAGTTCAGCCCCGCATCCAGCGCATGTATACATGCCGTTTTTCTTGTTGTGCAAAAGTTTTCCTGTGAACGCAACTTCCGTACCTTTCTTTCTCAACACATCATACTGTTCCGGTGTGAGTTTCTTGAACCATTCTTCATTCGTCTTCGGCATCTTCGCTTTCATAACAATATATAATAGCTCGCCCCGATTATATTTGTACCCATGTCAGAGTTTCAATGCAACGAATGCAAGAAAAATTTCAATTCAAAAGAATCTCTCAATCAGCATATGACTTCAAAGCATTCCATACACACACCCGAGGTCAAACAATCACATTCTAAGATCAAAGTCGGTCACCTCATAATCTACGGTGTCATAATATTGGCGGTTGTGTTTGGCGTATCTTATTTTGCATTCACTCCAAGAAATACAGGAGAATCATTGATAGGGACTCCGATTTCAGAAAATATTTCTTCACAACTAAGTGGCGTCAGTTACAATACTCTTAATTCAGTCGATAAAAGTTCTGTCATACAATTAACCAAAGTTTCCGGGAGACCATTGATAGATAATGGAAAACCTGTTGTCCTGTATGTGGGCGCTGATTATTGTCCGTTCTGCGCATCTGAAAGATGGGCACTTGTCGTCGCCCTTTCTAAATTCGGCAATTTCACCGGACTGACCTATATGATGTCTTCACCATCCGATGTTTATGCTAATACACCAACCATGAGTTTCGAAAAGATTACCTACACAAGCGATTACATAACATTCCAGGCCGTGGAAACCAGTGATAGAAGTGGGAATCCATTACAATCTACAACGACCGAACAGAAACTATTGATGCAACTTTATGATTCTACAGGCGGGATACCGTTTGTCGATATAGCAAACAATTATGTGATTGCAGGTTCACAATTCCAACCTTCTACATTCCAAGGTATGAGCTGGGCACAGATATCTGCAAATCTCGATAATCCTAAGAGCCAAGTCGGTAAGAGTGTTGATGCATCAGCTGCCACGTTGATAACTGCCATATGCAAGAGCCTCGATACAAAACCTGCAGTATGTAATGAGAAATTTGCGAACTAAGGTGAAAATAATCAACAAACATCTAAGAATAATTTTCTTCTTGTCGCTTGCAGGAATTCTCCTGTCTTCGTATATGGTGTACTATCATTATTCGGTGAGGAACAACCCAAGCTCAACCTGGTGCAACATAAACAGTTTCATCAATTGTGACAACATTCTGTTGAGCAGTTATTCTGAGATTGCTGGTATACCGCTTGGTGTTTTCGGTGCGATATGGTTTCTGATAAACGTAGGAATTTCATTTTTTGTCAAAGATAAAAATATTTTATTCATTTGGTGCATGATAGGACTGGCATTTGTTTTGTTTTTGGTTTCTGCAGAACTTTTGGTGTTACATTCAATATGTCTCCTCTGCACAGGTGTACACATTCTAGTTACAGCAATTTTCATTACATGTCTTCTGTACATTAGAAAAAATTGATGAGCCCGGAGGGATTTGAACCCTCGACCATCAGGTTTCTTTGCTATCATCTTTTTCTCAAAGCTTTTACAGCATAGCTTAAAAGCTTCAACCGATCATCCTATCGATGACTGTTGCTCTGCCAATCCAGTTAGTTCATCACTAATTGCTGAGCTACGGGCCCGTGAAAACTAATTGAAGGGATACAAATATATTGTTTTACAGTTTGCGTCTTCTTCGGATATCGTGGGTCTTTGTGCTAGAATTCAATATCTTCTTTCTTATACCGAAACCGCATGCTGCGCATTCACCCTTTTGGATATGAAACGATACTCTACCGCATCTTCTGCAGTGTGTGTGCTTGACACCTGTCATCCTTCCCCTTGATGGTGTTCCTTTTGCCATAACTATCTTAATTTGATTGAAGTGATGAGTTTAAATTATTTCACTTGTTTTAAAAATTTACAAAAGTTCTACGTGATCAGCTGCGTTCTTCAGAGAAACAGAGAATCCTGGTTCGGATGCGATTACGACAACAGTCTTTCCATGTTCTTTCGCTTTCTGCATCACCGGTAGGAAATCAGCGTCTCTGGTTACGATAACGAGTGTCTCGATATTGTTCTCCATTATTGCCTCGACTGCTGCCGTCGCCAGCGAAACGTCGACATCAGTGCTCTTGTCCTCGGACATCTGCCCCAAAACCATTATGCATTCGAAACCCTCGTTGATGACAGCCTCGATTAGCTTTTCAGGAGCGAACTGGTTGATGAAAACCTTTGAAATGGATATCTTGCCGAACTTTCTAGCGACACGTCTGACCTCGCCCAAGTCTATCATGAACTCCTTTCGGAGCATGTTAGGCCCGTCGACAAAAATACCAACTCTCTGATTGCCACTATCATCTCTGCGTGGCATTCTCCTTTGCTGATACATATTTACCAATTAAAGTCGTCGCCTTTAACAGAAGTTGCAGTTCCTGTGACTTTCAACTCACCTGTAGATAACTCGACTCTTCCTACTAAGTTACTAATATCTAGAACAGTATTGCTTAAATAGCTTATTGTCTTGACCGAACCGTCCTTCCCTATCTTCTGGATGTTGCCTGAATTTGCTGTAAGGTTGAGGTTCTTTGTCGTGACGCCTATGACAGAAAAGTCTTTTGGCACTACTTCGACCTGTATGTTGACAAGGCTTGTCGAGCTGAACTTGTCAGAGTTTAGTGTTATCGAGCCTGCAGTCCCACTGAATATCACACTGCCAGATTCTGAATACGTGAAAGTTCCGGTAAAACTGTCGGATACTATCATACATGCAGCATCACCCATTTCAATTTTTAAATCGTTGACTCGAATTGAAGTGCATGTTCCTTCTGCTGAAAACGATGAATTGTCCACGTTAAAACTCCTTCCGTACAATGCCGATGCCTCTGTAGTCAGTATTATGCCAAACGGTTGTGGCTGCCCGCTATTTGTCCTTTGGCTGTCTATAAAATTACCTATAGCGAATCCTGAGAAGTTTTTCCCGCTACCTGAATAAACCAGCAAACCGAATATACCCAGTAACAGCAATATTGCAAGAACCATTTTGAAATGCGATCGTTTTTGATGTTCCTCAGCCATGTTCCCAATATTTAATTGGTTATGAATTTATTTATAGGTAGTTTCATAATAGTGATACCATGGTATTCTTCGACGATCCGAATGTGATGAATTTTCTAGGGAGTATAATGGGATTTGTGGTACTGTCAATACTGTTTTTCTTCAGTCCGAGATTGATGCTGGCGCAGATATCGTCAAGCTTGGAGAAAACCGCGATGGTAATCGAAGGTTACAGCAGAGAAGCCAGACAGATTGTGATGAAAAAGACTTCAAAGAAACCTTCACATGACATGAAGGAAAAAATAGACAGCTTCCTTGATTTCTTTTCTATACAGCCAGTCACATTGGATCCGTTCGGGGCTGTGAAAAGGATAGAACATATTGAAGAACTGACTGAAAAGAGATTCAAATATTTTGTTAAAAGAATCGCACCAAAAATGAGCCCTGAGGAACAGGCAGAGCTTGTCATGGGATTCGCTGGTGCCGTTTCACTTAATCAGGTTTCAAAAATTGTCAGACATTATGTCGAGATGATAAAGAAAACGAAGAACGTTCAGTTGGCAATGTTATTACAAATGCAGATGCCGATGATTGAAAAAATGTCAAAGGCATTGTTGAGTGGCACGGAATCATTTGCAAACGGTTGGGCGGTTGGGGATTCTGCCGGAGGATTGGTAGTTGCAAGAATGGTCGGAGATTCGAAGATGAAAGAGTTTGAAGAGGATACTTTGATTGTGAAGAAAAATATCAAAGGAAGAAGCGTGATTCTTGTAAAACCGAGAGGACCTGGCGGAAGATTGGGAAAACTGGGTAAGACTGTTGAGAGATTATCGAGACAGAAGGTCGCAAAGATAATAACAATTGATGCGGCTGCCAAATTGGAAGGAGAGAAAACAGGAAGTGTTGCAGAAGGTGTTGGCGTTGCAATCGGAGGAATAGGTGTTGATAGAAGTTATATTGAAAATCTTGCGACGAATAAAGATATTCCACTTGATTCGTTTGTTGTAAAGATGAGCCAGGAAGAGGCGATAATGCCTATGGTCCCTGATATATTGAAAGCGACTGATAAGATGATTGGTCTTGTCGAGAAGAATATTTCCGAGACGACAGAAAAGGGATTGATAATTGTAGTTGGTGTAGGTAATACGACAGGCATAGGGAATGATAAAAAAGCCACCATTGAAGCCGAGAAGAAAATAAAAGAAATCGCGGCAATGATGGCAAAGAGAGAAGAGAAAGAAAAGAAGAAAGGCTGGTTCGGTTTCTAACAAGAAGTTTTTCCAGATAAATATGCATCAAGTGCATTAGGACCTTGTGCAATTTGCATATGCATCAAGACAATCGAACCATGTTTGACAGTTGATATAAGATAACTTAATAATGTATTGCAACTATTTCTCCCTTGATTGTATGTATCATTATCAGATGCTGACCACAACATAGGAACAAATCCATTTGCTCGTATTCTTTCAACAACATAGGGATTAATTTCTCCACCTGGCGGTCTCAGATAAATACTGTCGTGTGCACCGCCGTTAATTTCATGTTCAAGTTCATCTGTACCTTGTTCGCGAATTAGTCTCACCATTTCGCGATGATCCCAACCATGATTCCCAATTGTATAACCTGCATTTTTAATCATGGCAACTAAATCAGGTCTAACTGCATAACATCTCCTATAATACATGAAAAAAATCGCATTTTTTATCCCGTGATTCTTTAAAACAGAAATATAATTTGCTACCGTACCTTGCCCTGGACGAATTTCACAATCATCAAACGTATATAAAACGCCGCTTGTCACTCTTCTTACAACACCATCTGAATCAACAACAAATTGTCCAACAGCTTCGGATAACACAGTTTGATAATTTGGTATTGCAAGTTGTTGTGGTGATGGCGAAGGAGTTGGTGATGGCTTTGCTGTAGGAATTGGTGTCGGTGTAGGGATTGGTGTCTGGACAGGGGATGGGCTAGGTGTTGATAAAATAGTTGGAATTGATTTGTGCACTTGTGTCGCAACTATCGGTGTTTGCACTGGTGATGGTGTAGGTTTGTATATATTTTCGGAAGATGAAACCTGGCATGAAACTGCAAATAGTAAAGTTGCTAATGTATTTACTATCCTATTCATTCCCATTGATTGTTATTGAATGATGTAAATACTTAATCGTTTCTATAAGTAAAATCTTGTGTTATTGAAACCTTTTGAATCATAAGTTAAGCGTTGCCTAGGAACAAATGTGAATGCAGATCCTGTAATTTTGTATTTATATCAGACTGTGGTAGCCATATGTGTGCGACATGAGAGCGTGTTTCAAAAGATTTTTCATGATCAATTTCGAATGGAAATTCATCTGCCATCGAAACAGGATCCTCTATTCTCGGAACACCATATCTTCTCATTTTACTGATTACTTCATTCATTTTATCATCGAATTTTCCTTCACCTAAAAAGTCCAAAATATCCTTGTTGCTTTCACCATCCAAATTCCCATATTCCACATCCAATGAATACAAAGCCCCTGTAACATCTGTTATAAGGTCCATGAAACTGTCGAATGTGTCTCTATAAGAAGCTAGCATTCTGGAATCTTTCTTTTCGTGTACGTCATGCCATGTGACAGTTGATGCATAAGGCAACCATTTGTTGTTCATTGCAGCTATCAATAGCTGCGGATAGAATGTTGCCCAGTATCCCAATAGAGCAGCACCCTGGTCTTCAGATAATATTCTATCCATTCCCAAAAATCTGATATAGCCTGATCTTTCTCTGCGTCTCAAGTAATTTTTGTATGGGTCTCTTAATCTGTTCCCGTTACCATCTGCAAAAATTATCGGATACGCTGGAAACCCTGTAGCATCAAGAGGTCCTAATATTGTTGTACATGCTCTTCCTGAAATTGCTGTATCAATGAAAATAGGTTTCTTGACAGGTGGTAATTCTCTATAAAATTTGCTAACATCAGGTCTTCTTTCAAATTCTGAGAATATCCAATCTAAAAATCTGAAATACCTATTTTTCTGTCTTGCATCCGGATCGAGTGCAAGTGTCTGTATGAATTCTGCTCCAAAATAACGCATGCCATCCACAAGAGAATCTTCATTCAGATGATGTGGTGAAAGATCGACGTCTTCTATCTTGATATCCGCAGTCAATGGAACAGGGACTATTGGAAAGCAATGTGCCGAGTTTGTTCTTCCACCAATGTACATACATTCAGCCAATGCTTTGGCGTCAGGATTTGTCCATGCCATATGCCTTACGGTCTCATATATTCCCAGTACAAGTGGATTGGCACCCCTGCTGGGATTGATCAATCCGTCGTAACCTTCACGTGCTTTTTCTATCACGGTCTTTGAAGCGTTATAAACAGCCCTACCGTAGCTAACTATATTTTCCCTATTGTGCATTTCTTGCGCAAGTGATGGCATAAGAATATCAACAAGTCTAGTTATTTAAAGTTTTCACTACTGATTAGAAACAAAGAATAATAAAGAATTCGGGCCTGTTTGACCCTTGGAATTTTATACGTCGGACGCACGGCAAGTCTTTCTTCCGTTCGCCTTTGCCCTGACAACTGCCTGTTTCAGCATCGCAGCCACAGCAGCGTCAAGACCCTTGAAGAAATCCCCACCAGCTCTCATACCTTTCAGTTGAGACCTGACAGCAGACTTGACAACTAGTGATGAAGCCATATTACACCTCCGATATCTCTAATTGAATTGCATTATTTAAAAAACTTGATTCTAAAGCACTAGCATGCATTTTATGATGGATTTGGTTTTTTAGCGTGTCTCGGGAGAATATCCAATAGTTCATTAAGATTTGTTAATTCTGTATCCGGTTCTTCAAACGGATTTATAACAATGCGTTGTGCAGGATAGAAAAGTCTGTGTTCTATTTCATCAAAATCTCCATCATAATTAATGTCCCATTTAATCCATGCTGTTCTCATCCCAGCTTGCTTGGCTCCTTTAATATCTCTAGACGGAACATCACCTACCATCATGCTTTGGTGAGGTTGAATATTGAAATAAGTCAATGCTTCTTGAAAGAATCGAGGATCGGGCTTTCTTATTCCATCATGTGCAGCGACGACATTGTAACCAAAATATAAATCAAGACTTGTTTGTACCAATCGTTCCCAAACCTCTTCTTGCGTTGCGTCCGACATTGCACATAGATTAAATCCTCTTTCTCTGAGTGCAGAAAGAGTAGGAACTACAGTTCCATACGGTTTCATTTGTTTGTTCTTTTCATCCAAATATCCTCTTCTACCGTTTCTGACAAGTCTGTCTCGCTTGTAAGGTTCAACTCCCAACTGTGCCAAAGCGTCTTGTAAAACAAATTGATACTCGACACCGTTCTGCCTATAGACTTCAATGATAGCTGCACGAACTGCATCATAACTTAAACCTGGTTCAATTGCTGATATCTGCCTAGCCGCACCTTTAATTGCGGCTCGTTTCATTTCGATCCAAGGAAGCAAAGTTTGATCTATATCGAAAACGACTGTATTAACGTCTGAGAATCTTCTGTCCATAATTATCGTATAACCTCGTGATGTTCCCTGCATCGTGCCTCGTACATTTCCTGACCGCCTACAACAATAACAGGTGTATCATATCTCGCGGGTTTACCATTCACAATTCTCTGTGTTCTTGTCCCTCTACCACCGCATGTTGCGCAAACAGCTGACAAATGGATTATGTTATCAGCCCTCGGCAGTATCGTTGACATTATTTCAAACGGCTCGCCACGGAAATTAAGATTCAATCCTGTAACTATAACTTTTATTTTCTCGTCAGCGAGTTTCTCTATAACATCAATAATGCTGGTTGGAAAGAATTGTATCTCATCGACGCCAATCACATCGAAATTCTCTCTTTTCACGATATCATAAATCAATTTTATACCATCATCATTTATCGGGATAACGAACGTCGGATATTTCAATCCGTCATGCGTTACGACATTGTCTTCGCTGTACCTGCTGTCTATCGACGGTTTGAAGACGCCGATTTTCTTTTTCGCATAGCCTTCTCGTTTTACTGCACGGATTAACTCTGTGGATTTACCAGAAAACATCGGACCTGTGATTACTTCAAGTGTCATAGATTGAAATACAAAATGAAAAGATAAAAGCTTACAAAGGCCGTTGAAAGAATTAATAGTTTAAAGATTGTCTAACTTTATGCAATCCACTTTATTGAGATTTTCTGATACTGATGTCGGGGTTCCTGTCGAAGAATTCACAGAAGACGATGCATTGGTCCTTAACAATTTCATAACGAACGTCAACAGCAATGTTTTTGCATGGAAGATTGGAAGTGATCTTACACCTGAGCAGGCTGGTGCGTTATTGTCAAGATACAGTCGCACTATGTTCACTGGTAAGAAACTTTTTTTGAGAGAATTCCTTCCGAACAAATCTCGTGGTAGAGAATTTTTTGAATCATGGTTGGTTGATTATGGTGATGATTCCATTCAGGAGATGGCTGGCGGTATTCCGGTTTCACTTGAATTTATTTCGAATCTCGCTGCAAAAGAGATAGAAGACAACAGGCTCGGTTCGTTCATCGAGAAATCTACACGATATGTCTCTTTTGACAAGAAGCTTCCTAACGGGGAGTTCATGTTCTTCAAGGACCCTGATATATTAAATTCGAAATTCGGCGACGAGTATCTCGATGTCATGAACGGTTTGTTCACTTCCTATTCGACACACATGGAAAAAATGATGAAGTACATTGCAGACTTGAATCCATTTGATGTTCAGACATTCAAGATCGGAGATTCCATAATTAAGGTGTCTGAATTGAACAGTGAGATTGAAGAGAAGACCGGTATCACTGAATTGGATTTGAAAAGAGCATTTGACAACAGTGTAAAGGCCAATGCGCTTGACTTGATGAGGGATTATCTTCCTTTGGCCACGTTGACGCATGTCGGCGCCAGCATGAACGCAAGGTCGTATGAGAATGTAATTTTGAAAATGTTGTCATCACCACTATCTGAAGGCAGATTCGTC
>JACPJS010000003.1 GCA_016187405.1 Candidatus Aenigmatarchaeota archaeon | reverse complement strand
GATAGAGAAAGTCACTTTGAACATCGGATGCGGTGACGACAAGATAAAAATAGAAAAGGCACAGAAACTTTTGCAAATGCTTACGAGCAAGAAACCTGTTGTAACAAAATCATTGAAAAGATCCACATTCGGTATGGCCAAAGGAAGACCAATCGGTGTAAAGGTAACTTTGAGGGACGAGAATGCAGAAAACTTTTTTAATTCAATTTTGAAATCAGTTGACGCGACAAAAATATCACAGATAGACAATCGGGGAAACATCAGCTTTGGTGTCAAGGAGTATATCGACCTTCCAAATGTAAGATATTCACCAGAAATTGGTATGTTGGGTATGGATGTTGCGGTTACTCTCGAGAGATCTGGCTACAGAGTCAAGAAGAGAAGGGTCATGAAAGCTATTATAGGTAAAAAACATATGATAACTAAAGACGACACTATAAACTGGTTAAAACAAAGAGGTGTTAAACTTGCATGAGATAATGGATTTAGTTGTTGATGTGAGCGGTTCTATATTAAGACAGGCTGAATGGGAAAAGGATTTCAACAAAACATACACGAGAGTGTTTGAAAAGATAATGGAATTGCAATTCACAGAAGGCCCTGAAGTTTTGGAAGTTCTTGGAAATTTGGGTGGATAGATAGTGGTTAAGAAATTCGGTAGGGCTACACGGGAGTGTCGACGTTGTAAGAATCATCGTGGCGTAATCAGGAAATACGGTCTGATGTATTGCAGAAGATGCATAAGAGAGATTGGTCCTAGCTTAGGTTTTAAGAGATACGGATAAAATAATCATTATGGACATTAATTCTATTCCTCTAGTAACTGCTTTTATCGGGACAACTATCGCTGCGATATGGGATTTGAAAACTACAGAAGTTCCTGACCAGTTGCCTGCATTGATGATTGTCATTGCGTTATTGTTCTATGGATACCAGTCATTTTCTGCTGCAAGTATACAACCAATACTGGATAGTATAATAATCGGTGCAGTATTTTCTGCATTCGGATTGCTGATGTATTTCACAGGGCAATGGGGTGGTGCAGATTCGTTCATCCTTGCTGCAGTAGGGTTTCTATTGCCATCTGTTCCACTAGGATTCGCACGGACTGTATTCATATTCCCGTTGAGTTATTTCGTGAATCTCTTCATAGTCGGAGCTGTATACATGATTGGTTACGCAGTTTTATTTTCAATCGGGCAGGAAAAAGTCCAACAAGGATTTCTAAAAGAAATGAAAGGAACCGTCAAATCAAAATCGATTTTGTTATTGGTGATTGCATTTTTACTGAGTGCAGGATTATCATATTCAGTTTTATCATATAACGGACTGTTCGATTTGTCAAGAGTGTTGTATACATCGTTGTCATTCACGATTGGTCTGGTTGTTTTGTTTGTTGTATGGAGATTTGCAAAATCCGTTGAGTTATACGGATTCAATAGAAGAATTCCTATTTCAAAATTGAGAATAGGTGACATGCTTGCGAGTGAAAAGAAACTTGTCGGTGTTACTGAAAAGGAAATCAAATCATTGAAAAGGTCTAGTAAGAAATATGTAGATATTAAACTCGGAGTTCCATTTGCAGTTGCATTTCCATTAGCATTGATTGCTACATTATACTTCGGAGATTTAGTATTATTATTTGTTAGGTAAGTTCTTTTCTGGCTATATCCAACATTTCTTTCAAATCGGGATCAGTTACTGCTAAAGCGCCTTCAGCATGTTCCCAAAAAACTTTGAATTTTTCTTTTGGATAGCCTTCTCTTTCATATGCAGCTGCCTGCAAAATCAATTCAAATTTGTCAATCTGTCTGGCAAATTTTGCCAGTTCTGTTTCTTTAGCGTCAAATTCCATCCACAAGTCGTAATACTCTTGCGCAGCTTCTTGAGAGAGATTCTCGAACAGAATGTCATGAATAGCCTTTTTTTCTTTCTGATTCCAGTAATCCATCCCGAGTTTTTTCTTCGCATACAAATCAAAATCTCCAATAATCGATTCTCCCAAGTCGTGTATCAATAACATCTTCATCAATCTGTTTGAATCAAGACCCTTTCTTTCTCCCATTATCATCCCTATGAATGCCGCTCTGAAAGAGTGTTCAGCGACTGATTCGGGATTCTCAATCTGAACTCGTGTTACCCAACCTGTCCTTTCAACTTTTTTTAATTTACCAGCTAGTTTAAACAATTCAACTAATTCTACATTCATAAGTAAGTTTTATATAATTTCAGTAACATTTAAAGGTTAGAATTTAAAAAAATTTAATGCCCGAAGTTTTGATTGGCAAAGGTAGGACAGGAAAAGTTTATAGACTAGACGAAAATCCTGAAACTGTTGTAAGAAAGGAATTTGATCCTTCATATACTGCTAGGGTATGGAATTGGTTTTTCTATAGTTCAGCTCATCCGTTATCAAATGGGACAGGTGTCACATATGCTTATTGGAAAAGAAGACTTGCTAATAGACTAGGAAAATCTATTACTGATGGTATTACCATAGTTGATGCTTTAGGACCTTCCTATAAAGGATTTACATCACCATTTATCGATGGCCACAAACCAACAAAACAAGATATAGAAAGAATACAGTCTCAAGTTGATAGGCTAGAACAAGTTTTTGATGATAGCGGCATGCCTACATGGAGTTTTGGTAGGAGAAATCCATTATCAGCTTCAAATTTCATAATGCGAGATGGGGAAGTTTACATAGTTGACTATGAACAAAGTGTTGCTATACCAGATGTTCGCGGGAACATGGGATATGATAGAGTATATTTTGATGACGTGTATCATTTCATTGATGATAAAAAATTGAATATCCTAAATAGACTAGGTGGTGAAGAAACACAAAGTTTGTATGAAGCATTTGAATTATCCAGACAAGCTTATACAAAACTGGATATGACGCCCAGAAAAGCAACTAAGTTCGGTGAAAGATTTTCTAGAACACTCAATAATCGAAACATCGATAGTCTAGTCGAAGAACTTCATAGAGAAAGTAAGATTACCGATGAAGAGTTTGATAGTTATCGTACGGGAAAAGTTGGTGAAACTATAGGATTGGTACTTCCAAATCTTGGCTTGCACTGTGCGATAGGCATAGTCACACCAACAGGTATCGGAGCCCCAATTTCTAGCGCATTGAGATTCGGTTGGACTGCATTTAATTGGACTTACTATGCAATGAAAGGTGATGACAAAAGAAAGATTCATGGTCCAAAAGTAATGTTTGTTTCTCTAGTGCCGGGGCTAGGTAATTTTGCTTATGTGATACCAATAATGGAGGCGAATCAAAGAATAGGTAAAGAGCTTGGTAGACAACTAACTCATGAATTATTTTCTTTCTAGTTTCTCAATTCCAAACATATACGGTCTCAAAACTTTAGGAATAACGACACTACCGTCTTTCTGTTGGAATTGCTCAACAATTGCAATCATTATCCTGCTGGTTGCGAGTGCAGTATTGTTCAATGTGTGGACGAATCCTTTAACAGGTTTTCCTTCGCCTTCACGATATCTGATGTTCAACCTTCTAGCCTGATAGTCTGTACAATTTGAATTCGATCCAA
The DNA here is from genome assembly GCA_016187405.1 of Candidatus Aenigmatarchaeota archaeon. GTDB lineage: Archaea > Aenigmatarchaeota > Aenigmatarchaeia > CG10238-14 > SCSR01 > JACOWB01. The sequence continues at coordinate 23,715 of JACPJS010000003.1, read as the reverse complement.
TTTCCCTGAAATGCCCGTCAGCCATCCAGACTTCTGTATCATATTTCTTTGATGCAATCGAACCCATGTCTCCCGAACAAACATTAACAACACGATAATGCAAACCAATCGCCTGCAACAATGTTTCAGTATTCCTCTGCAACTCTTCATGCATCTTCCAAGAGTCTTCTGGTGTGCATGTTATGAACTGTTCCACTTTGTTGAACTGGTGCATCCTGAACAATCCTTTCGTATACTTTCCATGTGCACCGATTTCTTTTCTGAAACAAGGCGATATCCCAGCAAAATGCATCGGTAGATTTTTCATATCAAGAATCTCGTCCTGGTGCATCGCACCTAAAGGATGCTCGCTTGTCGCAATCATGTACAGATCTTCATTCTCAATCTTGTATGTCACCATTTCAAAATCCGTTAGATCAATCACACCTTCGTATGGTGCACGTTTTATCATGTAAGGCGGTTCTATTATTGTAAAATCTTTCTTTCTGAAAAAATCTATCGCAAAATGCTGTATCGCCAAATCGAGAAGTACCAACTCGTTTTTCAAATAGAAGAATCCTGCACCAGAAACTTTACCGGCTCTTTCAGAATCTAACAATCCTAAATCAGTTAGAATGGTTACATGGTCTTTAGGTGTGAAATTGAACTTTGGAACATTTCCCCATTTTCTTATCTCAACACTGTCATTTTCATCTTTGCCTACCGGGACAGATTCATGAAGCAAGTTCGGTATGCTCATCAAAAGTCTTTTCTCGTTTTCTTCGATCTTCGTCAGTTTCAACATGACCTTGTCAATCTGTGAATCCACTTTCTTTGCAGCCACCAATTCTTTCTTTGCAGCTTTGCCTGCTTTCTTTGCCTTGGAAACCTCAATGCTGAGTGAGTTTCTCTTTTGCCTCATTTGATTTATCTCAGTCTGGAGTTTTCTCCATTCGACATCAACAGTCAACAATTCGTCAAACAATTTCAATTTCTCGGGATCGTTTCTTCTTTTCAAATTAGCCTTGACCAAGGAAGGATTCTCACGGATGAGTTTGATGTCAAGCATATACTATCATTTGTGTTATGAAATCTTAAAAGGTTGAGTTGGCACTAAACATCTTCTGGGTAAAAGTTTCTAATCCATCTTTGTGATTCTAGAAATTTTATTTCTTCGTCTGTAAATTCTATATCAACGCTTTTCACATTTTCTTCCACACGATTCGGATTTCTCATTCCAACAATTGCAACATCGGCACCACCGTCCAATAAACAGAATTTTAATGCTATTTGTGCCGTTGCCCTTTTCTGGTTTACAAGCTTGTCTTTAATCTTGTTTACTTTGTCCACAGTGATTTTTAATCTGTCTTTCGCGAAATAATCCTTTCTGAAATCATTAAATGTTGTGTTGTATGTGAAAGTGCCACTTAAAGATCCTTCGTCGAGAGGTACTCTAGCAATAATTCCTACATTCTTTTTCTTAGCCAAAGGGAAAAGTTTATCTCTGGGAGATTGATCAAAAATATTGTAAATTACTTGTATCGTATCAATTTCGCCTGACTTGACCAATTTCATCGCAGAATCCGGATTGTGATCATTAATCGATACACCAAAGAATCTCGCTATGCCTTCTTTCCTTAAAACCTGAAACGCGTCTCGCCACCCGTCATTGTCGAACCATCTATCCGACCATACATGGAGTTGGAGTATATCAATGGTTCTCCCTAAATTTTTGTAACTTTCTTTAGCTTTTTGTATTATGTAATCCTTCGGGAACACATTATTTATATCATCGTCAATTGCCGGCCAATGCATATCTTTAGGAGGTACTTTAGTTGCGATGACAATACCATTCTTATTAAGAACTTCCTTGATTAACCTCTCACTGTGACCATTACCATATTCCAAAGCTGTATCGTAGAAGTTAATTCCGTTTTTATAGGCTTTCGACAGTGTTGCCTTTGATGTACTATCATCTGCCTTCCACATGCCTTCCCACTTGAGATTTTTTGCACCGCCACCTATACCCCATGCACCAAAACCTATTCTAGAAACCTTTAGATTCGTCTTGCCTAGTGTGGTGTACAGCATAAACTACATTTATTTAATTAGGTTTAAAATAGTATATGCACAAAGCGCTTCTGATATTGAAAAAAGTTCCTAAAGGCAAGGTGGTCTCTTACAAGGAATTAGCCAGGGTATCCAAAACCTCTCCAAGAGCAATCGGAATGATAATGAAGACAAACAAGTATCCTGAGACATATCCATGCTACAAGGTCGTTGGCTCTTCTGGAAAATTGGTGGGATATAGCGGCAAGGGTGGATTGAAAACCAAAATCAAATTGCTGCAGAAAGACGGTATTCTGATAAATGACTGGAAAATTGACAAGAAATATTTCTACAGATTCTAATAAAAAATAAATTATTCAGTTTGATATGTTTCTACAACGGCAGAACATTATAAACCGGGAAATCAAAATATTATAAATGCCAAAATTGAAGCGTGAACTTGGTTTATTGGAATCGACCGTTTATGGTGTGGGGATAATTCTTGGTGCTGGTATATATGCACTGATAGGTCAGGCTGCCGGAGTTACAGGAAACTCGTTGTGGTTGTCATTTGCTGTCGGGGCAGTTGTTGCATCATTAACAGGATTGAGCTATGCAGAACTGGCAACAATGATACCAAAAGCTGCGGCTGAATACACATGGTTGAAAAAAACTGGAAGCAAGCTTTTGGGTTTTCTTGTTGGATGGCTGATGTCTTTTGCGGGTGTGGCTGCGGCTGCAACCGTTGCACTCGGATTCGCAGGATATTTCAATGGATTATTCAACATGCCGATAACACTAGTCGCTATTGGTCTGGTTCTGATTTTGTCATACATAAATTTCAGGGGGATAAAAGATTCGTCGACATTCAACATCATTTTCACTGGTGTGGAAGCTATAGGATTAGTTATAGTGATTCTACTGGGACTGACCGTTATAGGGAAGACTGAAATAAACTATCTGGAAATGACAAACGGCATTGGCGGGGTATTGTCGGCTGCGACGCTTGTATTCTTTGCGTATATAGGATTCGAAGACATAGCAAACATTGCCGAAGAAACAAAAAGACCAAGAAGGGTTTTGCACAAAGCGTTCATTGCTTCTATATTGCTAACTACGGTTTTGTACATCTTGGTATCCATAGCAACCGTGTCTTTAGCAAATACAGGAGAACTTGCCGCATCTAATGCACCTCTTGCATTGGCAGTGTCTAAAACATTCCTGGGAAGCAATGCATTCGTTGTAATGTCATATATAGCACTTTTCGCTACAGCAAACACAGTTCTGATAATTATCAGTGTGACTGCGAGAATGGTTTATGGCATGAGTGTCGATGGCTCTTTGCCTAAAATTTTGGCCAGAGTACATAATTCAAGAAAAACTCCATACACTGCCATCTTTCTTCTCACCGCCTTATCGATAATTTTTATTTTATTTGGAAATCTTAATGTTGCTGCACACATGGCAAATATAATTGCATTCATAGCATTCGGTCTTGTGAATGCTTCACTGATATGGCTGAGATTCAAATATCCGAAAATGAAAAGACCTTTCAAATCTCCTGTCAACATAGGGAAATTCCCGGTTCTGGCATTCTTAGGATTACTGACATGTATTTTCATGATATTCCAGTTTGAATTGAAAATAATGCTTTACACTTCTATTGTGTTGATTGCAGGAATGGTTGTATATTATTTGATGAAAAGAAAAGTCATCGCGTGATTTCCTGCTTTTCTTACGAAGATGGGAAACTTGCTAGGATTTTACAATGTATTTAAATAGTTTTATCCGGATAATTAGACTATGAAATTGTTAAACTCTACTTTGAGAGAAGGCGTCCAGCATGCGAATGTATTGTTTGACTTGCCTGAAATGTTTGAAGTCTCGGGAGCTTTGCTGGAAACAGGTAACGCACACTACATTGAGATTCATTCTTATGATGGAGATAATGATACAGTCAAACAAATGATAGATAGATTTGGCAAAGATAGAATTATTACTCATCATCGCTCTGATCCTGGAGATATTCAACACAGAATTGGAATGGGAGAGGGTAATACCGCAATGTTTTTGAGTATCTCGGAAGCTGGCAGAAGAAGTATTGGATTGAGTTATGATGATACACGCAGAAAAATCAAATCTGATATAACAAGAGCTATTGATGGTGGGCTCGTTGTTGCAAAATATACATTAGAGCACGCAACAAGCACAGATCCTGAAATTATTTTAGAATTAGCTAAAATTGCTAGAGATGCTGGGACAAAAGGAATAGGTGTGCCTGATACAAAAGGTATATCCGAACCTAGCACATATGGTGCACTACTTGAATATGTCATGTCAGGACTTGGAAGTGAATTGCCTGTATTTGTGCATTTACATGATGATTTGAACCTTGCAACAGCAAATGCTCTTGCTGCATATGATGTAGGGAAAAGACTTGGCGGTGAAGTTGTTCTTGATTCGTCTGTATTAGGTCTGGGTGAAAGGTGCGGAGAGGTAAAGACTGAAGTCTTGAATGTAATGCTGAGAGTATTGCGAGGTGAAAAATTACAAACAGAAGATTTGTATAAAATAGGTAAGTTGGTAAGCCAGATAACAGGTTTTCACATTGAATCTACCCATCCTGTATTGGGTTCTGGCGCTTACACAGATAGAGCAGGAACTCATTCAAGCAAAATAATAAAAGAACGAGAGAGAGGAGAAGATTCTCCATATTCCTCTTACAATCCTGCTATTGTTGGACGTAGGAGAAGTTTCAATTTGTCTGCATATTCTGGAGTAAGCACTATAAAAGATGCGTTGGAAAGTTATGGCATCGTAGATGCAGATCCTGAAAAATTGCAACAGATAAGAGATGCTGTTGTAGAACTTGCTAAAAGAGATCGTACAGATGTTGGTCCGCTTGATTTTGAGAAAATTGCAGCTGAATATTTACCTGTGACAGTTGAACAACTTGTCGAAAGAAGAGGAACCCCAGAGATTGCAACATATTTTGTATTTGTAAATGTGGACGGTTCGTCACGTGATGTTGCAAGAGAAATCAGAAAACGCATTAGACATGCTGACTATATTGCCGAAACATTCGGTGTTTATGATATTATAGTAAGAATACCTGTCGATAAACACGAAATAGGAAACATGTATGTTGATAGAATAAGATCAACACCTGGTGTCACATCAACTCAAACATATATGACATCAAGAGTTTGGAAAGGATAATCATCGAGTAATTTCTTGTTTCTTCACAAATTCGTATAATTGTTTCGCTTTCCTGTTCTTCTCGAAATGAGTTCTTATTGGTTCTATCATCTGATCTATGTACATAGCAGTGGAATTCTTCAAATCGACAGGATGTAGTTTGCCTTCTCTGAATGCTTCTTCCAATTCTTTGTAACTGTCAAATTCCAAATCCCCGCCGAATTTCTTGTCGCGTTCTATCTTCATCGACTTGAATCTCCTGAAAATAAGATGCTTTGAATAGTCCAGAACAGGATTTCCTTCAACAACCTTGACAGGACAGAATGCCGAATCGATTTTCTTTTTTATTTCTTCTGTCGAATCGTGGACAAAGATTGAGGTGTTTGGTTTGGATTTGCTCATCTTTGATGATATCTCTATATCTAATTCCTTATTTTCCTCGAACCCTTCTGGTTGTCTTATTCCTTGCAATCCCATCAGCATGTGATGTGATACTATGACTGGCGGTTTTAATTTCAATCTTGGAGCCACATCACGGGCAATCATATTAGCCCTTCTTTGATCCAGTCCCAACTGGCATATATCCGCCTTTAGATAAAAAATATCAGTTGCCTGCATCATAGGATAGAAATATTGAGCAACTTCCTGCATCTCACCTTCCTTCCTGCCCATGATTGTCAGTGCACGATTAGCACGGTTTATCGTAGTGTTCTTTGCTATCTGTATGACTCTCTTCCAGTATTCCTTGTCACCCATCGCATCGCTCGACCAGAGAAATTCAACTTTCTTTTCATCCACACCTGATGCTTTCCACACCTCAATGAAATATTCACCGACCTTTCTGATCTTCGTTTGATTGCCGCTCATCTTGTTGTTAATCCATGCGAATGAATCGGCAAGCCATAATTTGAAATGAACGCCAGCTTTGATCATATCTTTCAATAGCAACGGACGGAAGACTCCGAATGGCAGATGCGCAAGACCGCTAGGTTCGAAACCATCATATGCAACAGGATGTAGTTTTGTAGCGAGCACTTCTCTTAATTCTTGCTCGGTTATTATTTCTTCCCCGACACCTTTCACCAATTCAAGACGAGATTCCAAATCCATGTAAATAATGTTTCCTTTTCATCTTTATTATCGTTTGTGAGAAATTAATTATAGGTTTTATTTTTGATTCAGGTAAGTTTTCTAGGTGCTATGGAGAATATAGGGAACAGCGCGGTTCATGTCGACACTGGTGTGGAAAAATTTGTCATGGACTATGGGACTAAAGTGCAGGAGATACCTCCAAAGTTTCCCATACCTATGAAAGGCAACGTGGATGCAGTCATGCTGACACACTCTCATCTAGATCACTCCGGTGGCATTCCTCTGCTTGCAGCAAACAAGAATAACCCACCGATATACGGGATAGAAGTTGCAAAGCATCTTTGCAGATTGTTGTGGATGGACTCGTTGAAGATTGCACGTGAGGAAAAGATAGAACTTCCTTATACGAAACGTGATGTTAAAACATCATTGAAGAATTTTGTCCCTGTAAAGTTCAGGACGCCGTTCAAACTTCGTAAAACCAAAGTGACATATTTTGATGCCGGTCACATTCCTGGAAGCGCGATGATATATTCTAAATTCGATGATGGCAAGGCACTGCTGTACACTGGAGATTACAATACAATCGATACAAGACTGATGAAGAAAGCTGATATGAATCTACCAGATGTTGATTATCTGATAACTGAATCTACATACAGTGACAGAGAACATCCTGATAGAAAAGAAATGGAAAAGGAACTTGTAAAGATAGTGGATGAAACTCTTGCGAATGACGGGATTACATTGATTGCAGGTTTCGCTGTAGGAAGGATTGACGAACTTCTTTTGGTTTTGAAAAAACACGGTGTCCAATGCCCGATATATGTCGATGGCATGGCAAAGAAAGCGATCACAATAATCAACCAGTACAAGAGTCTGTTGAAAGAGAAAGATTCGTTAGACAATGCTCTTGAGAATGTGGAATACGTCTATGGGGATGTGATGAGGAAGAGGATTGTGAAGAAACCTGGCGTTATATTGACTACGTCTGGAATGTTGAGTGGTGGTGCGATAATTCCTTATTTAAGAAAATTACATAGTCAGGAAGAATCTAGTTTGATATTGACATCGTTCCAAGCAGAAGGGACTCCTGGAAAGAACCTTTTGGAAACCGGGAGGTTCGTATATCCTAAAGAGAACATAGATGTTGAGGTTGAGATGTTTGTCAAGAGACTGGAGTTTTCAAGCCATATCGCGAAGAAGGATTTGTTTGATTTTGCTAAAAAATTGAATCCAGAAAAGATATTCTGTGTCCACGGTGACCATACTGAGGAGTTTGCAATGGAATTGAAGCACAATGGATTTGATGCAATAGCACCAGTTGCTAACAATAGAGTTTTTAAACTATGAAAGTAAACACAGCAGACAATCTACCTATCCGTTATTAGTCTCGGTTCTACAAGTCTTCCGAAAGTGTAATAGTTAACTGTTCTGTAACACCGTTCGTCTAACAGCATTTTGACTTCGTCCAATAAACCAAGAGGATCCTTTTTTATGCCAAAAACCTCTTTTAGCACATCCATTATCACTCCAATTCCGCCTAGCATATCCTGATCGACTCTTGCATTACCACTTTCAACTCTTCTGAACAATCTTTTATCTTTGTCGTAATCCATGGAAACAAATATTGCTGTCTGTTCACTACAAAAGGGGTATTTTCCTGCAAACCCTCTTTCATACTGAACTATGTGAAATGCCTCATGAGATAAGACATATTCCAAATAATCTTCTGGGTCATGCAGTAATGGGACTTCTTTTCTTGCACGCGGTAAGACAAAAACAGTATTGTAGGGATTAGAACCAGCGTTCGGAAGCATTGAAGAGTCTAATTGTGATGCTACTCTAGTAGAAATTGTGTTCCGTTCTTCTTCTGTTATTCCTCTTCCGTATCTTTCCTGTAACCTTTTATCTACCATCGCAACCCATGATGCAATTTCCAAATCTCTGTAGAATGGCAATGTATTCGCCATAAATGCAAGATTTTTCGCATAGTCATTCAAATCTCTAATATCATCGTCATGAACATCAACAAGAAGAATTTCTGGCAAATCATAATCCATTTCAGTTTTATACCATCGCCTAACTCTTTCTAGTGCCTGTCTGGAATCTGGAATGTCTCGCATGTTCTTCCTATTTATGATTGTAGAAAACTACTTAAATATTTGTCACTCTTCAATAGTAAAGCTTATATACTATTTACTACTATATAGTAACTATGTCTATAGAAACGCAGATAGAAACTTGCAGTGAACACTACAAGATTTGGAAAAACAAGGCATTGTTTTCAAATGACCTGTATGAAGCAAGAAAAGCAATTGATAGGGCGTTCTTTTGGATGGAACTAAGATCAGCATTCATTTTCCTGCACACAATAGAGCAGACTAACGGGCAAGACAAGAAGGTCAAACAGTCTCTCATACAGGCAAAAATGAATTTGTCTAGAAAACTAAGCGAATATATGAAAGAAACACTAAAAGGGATTTAATGTCTAGTGCTGTTACAGAAAGAGACTACTCTGTAGACATTCTACAGATGGCAAGATATTTTCCTGATATAGAGCAGAGAAGAGTACCTTACGGTAACAGAGTTTTTAGAGACGATAGAGACATACTAAAAACATCATTTCCGGTTCCATCATATAGTCCAGAACAAGCTTTATTAAAAGCCCTTATAATGCTCGGTTATACAGAAGATGGTGAAAGAAGAAGAGCGTATAGTTCTATAACACACTTGATGAGAGATATTAAAGATGTTGTTAAGGAACCTGTCGATCAAATCCAAATGAGATTAATTCATTGATTTACTTTAAAGAACTGCAGACTTCACAGTTGCACTTCAAGTCATCAGAATCGATTTCTATTATCGGCCTGTGGGCAATGGTTATATTGCAATCGTCTTCTGGCATAGGCATGTTCTGTCTTGCCATCTGATCCTTGACGTTCTTCAGATAAGATTCGTTTACTTCACAGACTACAAATCTTTTTGACATTTAATCACCTCATTTATTGTGCGAAAAATTCTCTTGATGGACCAAGATATTTTATATACTCATCGGAAAGAACATCGAAATATGGAGGAATCTGTCTTCCTTTGTTCAACATCACATCTCTAGCCGCCTTAAAGTAAAGAGTTATAGCTCTTTCCGCATATCTAGCTCTTTCAGACGGATCTGGACTGTGCTCAAATATTTCTCTAGCAACTCGGGTTACTGTGTCTTGTTTTACAAAATCCAATTCGGTTTTAACTAAATGTCTAATTCCATCATACGATGAAAAATCATAAGCTCCTGGCTTGGCAACGAAACTGTTTGGTATCGGCTGTTCGGTTTCTATCCATCTTCCATCAAGAGTTCGTCTTAAATTATCCAAATCTTTGGCCAACTCGTAAGAATCTGGACTATCAACCATAAAGAATCGAACATGCCTCAACCATACTTTAACAGTCCATTCAACCCTTCCGACTGGTCCACCTTCGCTATCACTATAATGCGAAACCATCCAAGGATTATTTTGGTACAATTGTCTTATGCGTTCTCCGACATTTGTCAAATCAATACCATTCCTTTCAAGAATAGTGGGATCTGCTGCGACAATTGCAGGAAGTTCTTCACTAACAACTTGATCGACTGATGGTTTTCGATACAATTCGTCAATACCTTCGAAAAATTCGTCTGCATCTACAACCTGATATCCAGCCTTTTGGATGTGACTTTTAATCCTTTCACCTACTTCCCGAATTTGCTTTTTTCTGTCTTCGTCCACTATTATCCTACTGCGAATAACTATTTAACTTTTGTCTTGGCAGAATCTAAAATTAATTTAAAGTTGTATTAACATCTTGATTAAATGCCACCAATCATCGTCCAGGAAAAATGCATCGGATGCGGTGCATGTGTCGCTGTGTGCCCGTTTAATGCGATAGAGATGGACGAGGACAATATTGCTGAACTTGTTATCGACAAATGTGAAGACGACTGGAGCTGCGTGCCTGTTTGTCCTACCGAAGCTGTTCTAAGACCACCTGCAGATTTCAAAGTCACCAAAAGAGTTTACACTGAGAAGGAACTTGAAGAGATGGCACTTGTAATCAAAGGGACCAATGCTGTCTGGAAAAAGGATCAAAGGTAAAAGTGACCTGTATCTCTCCTTTCTAAAAGAGTACGTGCGTATTTTTCTATAGTTTTTATATCAGTGTCCAATGGTAGTCTGCCTAAAGGTGGTTCTGAATAATCTGAGCCTGGTTTGAAAAATGCAAAATAATCTTCAAGTATAACAGAGCCTGAAGGGTATTTAATTGGACCGTATCTGAATTCGACAAGATCAAGTTCCCCAAAATCAGTTGTTATTCTAGTAACGTTGCGTGGCATTGATGATTTATAGGAATTTTAAACTAATAAGTTCAATCTTGGCCGATTATTTCAAATCTATCATTTATTAAAGCGTAGATAAAACAGGTTTGATTATAGGAGCGCTAAATATAACTTTCTCATTTTCTCCGATTATTGTACTCTCATCATTCCTATATGTTAAACTTCTCGCTGTGTTCAATCTTGTATCGGCTAATTTGAATACTTCCCTACCAGAATTTAGACCGCTCTCATATGCTTCTAAAGAAGTGACTAATCCACCATAGAAACCGAATGGCTTAGCGCCTTCAGGCAATAAATGAGCGTTATCAACCCAGTAATGTGCTGTTCTTGTTACAATAGTTTTAGGACTTGGATAATCTGGTAAATTAGGGATCGGATAAGGTATTCTCAATATTACTGCGAACTCATCACCACCAGGGCGATATACTCTATCTCGTCTCCTCGCAGACACTAATACTCCTTTTGCCATATATTGCAAAACCAAGTCTGCACCGTCATGTCCAATTCTATGATTAGTTTCCCCAAAGTTATACAAATCGAACAAAAATAATGAAGAATCGTGACCATCGCTAGTTTGTCGTCTCTCCCCACCTATCCTTTGAGCAATGATATCAGGTAATCCAGCACCAAAATATTGTCTCATATCCTGCATAAAACCACGTCTATTGTAAACTGGATGTTCGTCATCCAATGTTGTTAACGGATCCAAAATTGCCGCTCTAATAAGCCAAGACAAAACTTCTCTGGATCTAGGGTTTTGCAAAGATTTGAGTTCTTCTGTTAACTCTAGTTCTTCAGGTAATTCTAGTTCTTCCCATTTCTCCATTTTAATCTCAAAAGCAATTCTCAATAACATATTTAAGCTTAATTACTACCGACGAAATTTAATTTAATGAAAATAGAAGACATCCAGATTAAACATATCTTCACATCAAACTACAAGAAATCGATCGAAATAGAAATGAAGACCAGAAAAGGGAATGTCAGATCATCAGTCCCTGTTATTGGAAACGGGATATACAAGAACCGTCAGCTTTCACCTGATGATGCGATCAAGAAATTTCTAGATATAAAACGTCATTTTCTCAACAACGACTTTTCGGATATGCAGGAAGTGGACACTTTCATAAAATCAATCGACAAATCAACAGATTTCAGGGAAATTGGCGGTAACCTTGCATTTGGAATATCGTCTGCATTTGTAAAGGCACTTGCAAAATATCGCGACATGAAAGTTTACGAGTATATCTCATCCGGGAAACAGAACTTCCCATCACCTTTGGCGATTATTACAAACAGACAGAAAAGCCAAACAGATTTTCAAGAATACATGCTGTATCCAGTCCAACAGAAATCATTTGAAGACAGCATTAGAAAATTGTTATCGATATATGAAAGTTCGAATGAGAAATTCCAAAAGGAAAAGAACCTTACAATGAGCAAGATTTTCAGAACATTGTCTGACTTTACAACATCACAGTCATTGCAAATTGGGTTCACTGTGCGAGCAACTGACCTGTGGAACACGAGAAGATATACATACAGCACTGGAGAAAACTTGACACCACAGGAACAGATTCTATTCATGCAAGATGTGATAAGCAATTATCCTATCGGATATATCGAAGACCCGTTCCACGAGGAAGACTTTGTTCTTCATTCAACATTAACTCATAGGCTTCCTACAAGAATCGTCGCGGGAAATAATCTTTACTCGAACAACAAGGAAAGAATTAAAAACGGGTTTGAATTGAAAGCTACAAGCGGAATTGTTCTGACACCGTCTGAGATGGGAACCATAACTGACTTTCTGAATATTGTAAAGGAAGCAAAGAAAAATAAAATGTCTGTAACGGTCGCCTCACCTGAGAATGATACAAATGATTTTCTACCGTGCCATCTTGCAGTAGGGACTGGATGCCAGAATATCAAGATTGATTTGGGGCAGAACCAATCTGGCAGAATAAACGAACTGTTTGCAATCGAGAAAAAATTAAGTTGATCTAATACGCTTGCTTGCTTTGTGCATCATACTGACGAAATTTGCAAGGAATCTTTCCTTCTTTTCAAAGCGTCTTTCGAAAATCGATTCTTCAGATATGAAAAGTTTTTTCAAATGTTTAATGTCTGTCTTCGGTGATAGGAATACGTATATCGGAATACCTGCCAGGATAACAATTGTCCCGATTATTTTATCGAAAGTGGTTGTTGAGAAAATAAGATACATGCAAATCGCAATTCCCAGCCATGGCAGAATAGTTTGTCCATGTAATTTCTTTTCACTTTTCCTTCTGAGAATTTCCAGTGATAGACAAACCAGCAGGAATGAAAATGCGAGATTAAACACTGAAAATGAAATCAAAGTGGTTATGCCAGAGAAAATTGATAATACGAATGCTATCACGCCCTGTAAAATGAGAGCTATGTACGGTGTCTTGTATTTGGGATGTATCTTGGAAAATATTTTAGGGAACAGTCCGTCTATGGACATTGCATAAGATAGTCTAGCTGTACCCAATATGCCTGCTTCATCAGAGCCAGATACAGATACTAGCGCTCCAATTGCCATTATGGTCGCTCCAATTGCTCCGAATAATGCGGTACCTACAAGTATCAGAGGTAAGTTTGTCTGAGACAACTGCGACCAGTTCAATACACCGTAAACTACAAAATTAGTAAGAAGATAGAACAATGTGACTATGATCATTCCCGTGATTATAGCTCGTGGGATTGTTTTTTTAGGATTCTTGACTTCACTTGCAGGCAGTGTTCCCAGTTCAAAACCAACATACGCCCAGAATATCAGAACAAGTGCTGTGCCAAAATTGTCCAATCCCAGAGGAGCAAGTGGAGAATAATTAGAAAGCTGGCTGGGATTTTGAAAGAGAAATGAAATTCCAACAACCATCAACAGAAACAACGGTGATAGTTTTACAATGGTCAGTACATCGTTCAATCTGCCAGCTGCCTTTACACCAATGATATTTACGGATGTCAGGCCGAACAGGAACAGCCCCTTCACTAGGATGTCCTGAATTGGACTCAAATGGAAGAAATAACCCAGATAGCTTGTGAAGGTGATGGCAAATACAGGTAATGCTAGAATCTCTGCGATCCACATGCTCCATCCTGCAAGAAAACCGTAGAAATCATCGAATGCCGTCGATACAAACGCGAATGATCCACCGACTTTAGGAACGTAGTAGCTGCAATATGCGAATACCAATGCAAGGATTGTCGCTATTATACCAGCTATGATCCATACGAATATAGAAAACGGCCCTATCAGTCCTGCCGTGATTGCGGATGCGATGTAGATATCACTTCCAACAATAGCACCGATGACTATGCTGGTCATGTCGAAGAACGTCAGGTCCCTCTTGAGCTTCACAGAATAAATATTATCACTCAGTTTTTTAATAGACGATAGTTTAATATAGCCATCGGTCGTAATCTTTTATTGGTTTGATCGGTTCGTATGGTTTGGAGAGAATTCATAGCACAGGTTTTGGGTCTTACTAGCAGTTTCAATTTGGAAATAGGATTGCTATTATTCCTCCTTACAATACTCGGTGAACTCGTACCTGCTGTGCCTTATGTCCTTGAGACATTTTGGTTGCTGGCTGGTTATCAGCTGAGCATGGAAGTCTTGCAATTCCAAGACTTGGTTCTCCTTTGGTTGACAGCACAGGTAGGAAGACAGCTAGGAGCCTACATTCTTTACAAGCTCGCAATGCACGAGAATCTCGGATTGATCAAATGGTACAAGAAGAGTCTTGCGAAGCTTGAATCTGAAAAGAAGAAGATGAAAATAAAATTCATTCACAGGATAAATTTTACATCACCGTTTTTCCTAGCGTTTGGCAGATTGATTGGTCTGCATATACCATTGACGCTTTACCTTAGCATAAAAAGAAAACTCAGGATGTTGCAATTAAGCGTGCTTGTTTCGAGCATCGTATCGGATATCACATTCATCATCATAGGATTCATTGCACACAAGGTCGCATTCAAACCTCTGTATCTTATTTTCTATTCGCTAATAGGATTGACGGTTTTCTATAGCGCTTTGATGATTGCGAGATTCTTCTTTTCAAACGGAGAGAAGAAGAGCATATTCGATATTTTCCACAAGAAATGATTCATTAATCGTGTCCATAAAGAAGTTCATTTTTTTCTGCATCATCTAATAATTTTATGAATGGTTCTCTAAGATCTTCAGGAAGGCCTTGTGCAGATCTTATAATTCCACCGTATTTTAATAATTTAGTCATATCTGTAGAAAGTTCTGTTTCGCCACTTCTAGTAGTACAATAATATATTCCAAGAAAATCCTGTCCTGCTACTTCTTGCGATACTGCGAATAATCTGTATGAACGATTAACACCCCTCAAATCAAGTGTATAAGACTCTCTGACTCGTGAACCTGGTGTTAAGGCTTGTTTAACACGTGAATCCAAGTCTTCTGTTCTCATAATCCAATTTGGTTGTTCTTGACCCATAATTAGAAAGAGGATAGCAATTATTTAAACGTATACTAGTTACCAAATTTCCACTTTATATTCCGTTAGTTTATTTTTCTACTTCTATCTTCAAAATCCCGTCTTTGAACTCGTTGTTCACAGTTGCGTTTGACGGGATTGGGATGAGTTTGAAATAAGCCTTGTCGCCTGCGTATGCCTTTATCTCGATGCTTTGCTGCAACTGTTTGACCTCAATGTCGTCAAGGCTCTTGACATCAGGGATGTCCATGGTTATAATCTGCTTGTTCTTTATTCTCTGTATCTTTGTCTTCGGCTCTTCCGTAGTCTTTACTTCACGTGCAGGTTTCTGTTCGACAACATGATGATGGTGTCTGTTCTCTCCATATGGTCTTACGTCAATCTTTGGTGGAGATATGTTATCAGAAGTTATGGTTATGCTCATTCCTCTAGGGTTTATAACGAATTTAGGTTTGATTTCATTTTGTTCCATCTTAGTCTGTTCTCTCAAACCATTCCCGCAAAAAGGACAATACATCCATATAGCTTCCACCTTGTTGCTACAATTCATGCAAGATTTTCTATCCCAAAACATTCTATCTAATATAATGTGGTTTCTAAAAGATAAGGTTTGTCGATTATTGCAAAACTTGAGCTACTTTGCCGTTGACAAAGACTTCTCCACCAGTTGGTATGACTAGATCCACATCGCACTTCAAACACTTCACCAATGTTGATGCCTTGTTGAATACAGTCTGCTCGTTCTTGCATTTCTTGCATATTACCCTTACGAACTTGCTTTTTGGCATGTCTATTGTTTCTCTCATATTATCCTCTCACTATTTCGAATTTCTTCGCTCTCCAACCTTGCCCGCGCGTATGCTTCTTGCCGCATTCGCTGCACTTGTATCTCAGGTCGAGGTTCTTCGTGACCTTTTCATAAGATGGCTGAGGACGTGGAAAACTACCATAACCTTTCAATTTTCTCTTGTAAATTCTCTGACCGTGTGTCATTGCACCTCTAGGTTTCTTTTTCGCCTGTTCGACCGTATGCTCAGTATGCTTGTTGCAAGTCGGGCAATATGTTCTCATTTTCTGTGGGAATTTCATTCTTATCAATTATACTGTTTACTTTAAAAACTATTTCATAATCGGCTCTACTATGCCTCTGTCGAGCAGGAGACGCATGTTCTCTTCTGGAAGTTTGGCTGTGTCGCCTTTCTTGTACGGTCCGTATGTCTGTTCATCTATCCCCACGAATTCTTCGACATCTTCCTTGAAAACAACTATTTTCTCGTCGTCGCTTTTACTTGAGAAAAGATTCTTCAACAAGCTGTTCCTTCTGTTTTTTATCTGGGTTACAATCACGTTATAGAATTGCTTTTCCTCTTCGGTTATATTTTCAGGTGGAAGACCGGATCTTGCAGAAATTATAGTCGCGTTCAATATTTTCCTTTCCCTTCGATTGAAGATATCCTCAACGAGCCTTTCTATGGTCTTGACTTCCAATCCGCTTTTCCTATCATCATTGCTAGCAAGCTGCCTTTTCTGCTCGAGATAATTCATGACGGCACTTGAAAAGTTCGTAGGTAATTTTGTCAAGGTGGATGAATTCTGCTCGTCCATCTGGATTTTTCTTATCAATTCGAACGTTATAGTTTCTTCTGCCATGTCGACACTTTATATAAAAGATGGGAAGGATAAAAAGCTTTTATTCAAGAGAGAATTTCTTATACTTTTACTAAAGGCAGTTGCGGATGATAATACTCTAAACTGAAAGTTAATCCATCTTTTTCGATGTGTTGAATTATTTCACCTAATTTTTTCCATAAATCAGCCGAATAACCAAGTGAATGAACATTCATTGACAGTTTTGATACTCTTGGTGCGTCTGGTTGAGCCTGTATAACAGCTCTTGCACGTTCTTCATTTTCAGGACGTCCATAAAATTCTCCTTTTCCTCTTCCACCAAAAGGTTCGTATGTATATCTGAATGAAACTGTCCATGGGCTTCGCAAATGCCCGTAAGACCATTCGACAACAATATCTTTGTCGTATTCTAAATATGTTCCCAAATGTAACAAACGACTAGCATCGTAGCCTTGTTCTCCTACTCGAAAATCGTCTACGTTTGGTAGTCCAAACAGAATACTCATATGCCTTATCAGTTCTCCAGAAGGCGCGACATTTGCTTTCAGAACAATAGACATAATAAATTAATAGATAGAAAAGTTAATAACCATGTTAATTTCATAGCTTTGTTTAAATAATACCTTTTGAACCGCATTACTTAAACATCACCCCCATTTCTTAAACACTTTCGGGAATACTTAAACAGAGGGCATTATTTAAACAAAGCTTAATTTCATTATTTGACTCGTTGCTTTATGGAGCTGAGTCTTCTTAGCGGGACATTGACTGGGTTCTTGATGTTTTTGTGGTCTATCTGCTTGCAGCACATATCATACAATCCCATCTGTTTGTAGAAGACATCATTGACACAGTTCGGTGGTAGCAAGTTCCTATCCTGTCTAAAATGCCATCTCAACTGTGCACGAAGATAGTTCGCACTCAAAGGAGGCATGTTCTTCTCGTTCCATTCCATAATCCTATCCTGAATCTTCTCGTCACTCCATCCCATGTTTCGCATGAACGTCATCAGGATGAACAATGCACGTTTCTTCCCGTCACCCAGACCGTTATCCAATATGTATTTTATGCAAGGTGGGAAGAATGTCTCTGGTACTTCTTTTACTTTCATGAACTTTCTTGTTACAGGTAGTTCTTCCTTTACATTTACTTTATTTCTGCTTCCCCAATCAAGTGATTCGACAACAAGCGCCTCACCATCTTTGTTTTCACTCGGTATCAAGAACTTTTCATCGACTTTGGCTTTGTCGACTGTCGCGTCTTCTTTCTGGAACTGGTCCAACCTATCTGGCCTAATTGGAAGACTGACAAGTAACGTGGATTCGTGTAATGAGAATGGTAGCCTGAACAAATGACGCATTCCAAAAATGTCCATGGATACAACTTTGAACGGATCGAATTCATTCTCTGTTATGATGTCTCCAAGATTCTTCCCGATTCTCTTGGCTAGATTTTCTACATCATCGAAATTCAACAATTTCTCTTTTAACGATTCTCTGGTGTACGACTTGAGATATTCTATTATAGTCTGTGGTAATGATGGATACATATCCGAAGTTGGTTTGAGATTAACTCTATCCGGAAATGATTCGAATGGAACGCCTATATGAAAACCTTTACCGCCAGTGAATTTCACAGAATAATTTTTTATCCCGTGCTTTCTTAGTGCGTCCATCATTTCTTTCGTTACTATCTTTGCTATTTCAAAATCTTTCACATCGGGATCTATCAATAAAGACCATCCTGTTCTTATCTTGTCTATCTCTGGCTTGCTCATCCCGACATTCAATTCCATCGGATTGGACCACTGTTCGACAGAACCGTGGAATGATATCGTACCTTCAGCAACTGACTGCAGTATGTCTTGCGGATATTGAATTATATCAGGACGCTTGCCGAATGAGCCATCCTGGAAAACAGAAGCAACCTCACGATTCTTCGCAACCTCTATCAGAGCTTTCTGGACGGACTCTCTAGAATACCACTGCCAAACGGATTTAATGTTCACCATGGAACGCCTTGAGAAGTAAACTCCTCAGAATTATATTGTATGGAAGATTTTTAAACCAAATAATGTACTTGAAAGGAAAAACTAAAATCAAAACATAGGTTTAATTTATAAAAAAACGAAATTGATTATAGATTAATTTGTCAAGGGTAATAGGTATATTTTCAGGGAAGGGTGGGGTAGGAAAGACTACGTTGGTAGCAAATTTAGGTGCTGCACTTACTGGAGCTTTGAAAAAGAATGTAGTTATTTTCGACAACAATATACACACATCTCACCTCGGATTACACTTTGGTCTGTACGAGGATCTGCCTGTAACATTGAGAGAAGTTTTGAAAAGAAATATCCCATTGACACAAGCTACGTACATCCATCCATCAACTGGAATAAGAATAATACCTGCACCAATAAACGGTGATGGAATAAACCTTACAAGGCAACAATGTGCAAAAATGACCAAGCAAGTCAGTAAAAATTATGATATAGTACTTCTCGACTGCGCTCCGGGATTGGGTAATGAAGTTTTAGCACCTATGAGTGCGATTGATGATGCAATTGTGATAAGTACACCAGATGTTGCTTCTTTGGCAGATGCGGTGAAAACGATAGAACTTTTGAAGAGGATGAAGAAGAATGTTATAGGTGTTGTTGTAAATAGATACAAAAATCAAAGATACCAATTGACACCACAGGAAATTACATCAACGACAAATTACAACATCATCGGAATAATTCCTGAAGATGATAATGTACAATCAAGCCTATCGAAGGGACTGCCTGTAGTTGTTGCAAGCCCGAATTCGTCAGCGAGCAAAGCATTCAAAAAATTGGCTGCATCGCTTGTGAATGAGCAATATACAGAACCTGGATTCTTTGATAGATTTAGAGGTATGTTCGATTTCTCAATGCCTAAAATCGATATGCCAATTATTTTGCAACCAAAAATTAATATACAGCCAGAACCAATTATTAAAAGGGAAGTAGCAACTCTAAAACAAACTAAGAATGAATTATTAAGAGACGTCAGAAAAGAAATGAAAAAAGAGTTGAAGGAAAAGATAAGAAGAAGGTTGAAGGAGAGATTGTATGCCTAGATCAGAAATAGACGAGAAGATGGTGGATGAGATAGTAGATGAGATATTGGCAGAAGGATTGCCAAAGCAACAGCAAACATACTCATCATCAAGTAACATAATGGACGACCGTGTCTTCAGAAACATTCAAGCTAGGGTCGAAGCATTGGAAGGAAGATTCGGGAAATACATGGGCAATTATAAAACAACAGCCATAGAACTTGAAAAACAGATAACAGAAAAGGCTGAAGAATTCAACAGAGAACAGGAAAAGCAACTTGTACATTTGAGAACACAATTGGATGATTTGAGAGTGGCGTTGATAAGACTGAACAACGAATTCCGTGCTTTCAGAGAAGAATTCGCTAAGATAAGATCCAAATGAAATTTCCTAAATTGAAGCTTACTCGGCTGGAAAAGATATACATATCTCTTTTTATTTTGTCAATCTTAGCAGGTCTATCATTCGGATTCATTGACAAGACATATTACAAATGCTGTGAAGATTCTATAGGCATACAACTTGGTGGAACCAATCTGATAAAAATATTTGCCGACAATTATTTGATATCCATATCAGAACTGATAACAATCGGTATATCCAATCTGTATTTCAATTTTCACACATTCTCGGTAGCGTCCAGTTACCTTAACGCGCAAGGCACATTATACGTATTGCCTATAATTTTCATTGTTGGTATATTCGAATTGGTTGGTGCTTTGTGCATGGGATTGGTGGGATTTGTTTTTATTGAAAAGAAATTGTTGAAAATAAAATCGAAGCTTGACTCAGAATTGTTATTTTTCTACGGAACCGGATTGATATTTTTAGGTGCGGTTATAGAGTATCTACTGATACAATTGTAAATCAGTGTTCTATTCTCCGAATGGAATGATGACAATGAAGTGAATAGAAAGTTGGCGCACGAAAGATTTATATCTTTATCTATTAATTTTGGGTTTATGCTTATTAGAATACTTGATACATCTAACATAGGCTCGGATCCTTCGATTCGGACCGAATTAGATATGGATTTGCGAAGAATGGACAGATTAAATCATAGAAAATATCCCAGAGTAAATGCGTATAGAGTTGTTGTTACGCCTTCGGCATTTACTTATACGGAAGTTCATCATAGATTTAATTTCGAACTTCAATATGGCATGTTAAACGATGGTGCGTTTACTCCTGTGGGTGAGCCTGTTATATACAGCACAGAGACACTTCCATTTATATAAGCGCCTTTTCTCGATTTCACTTAACTAGTCATTATCGGAAACTCTGGGTGCAAGGACGAATGAAAGGCTTGCCTTGTCGCCTGATTTGAATTCCATTTTCATAGGATAGTCTTGACCGAATTTGATTGTGACCTTGTCCGAAATCTTCGCAGCCTTTACCATCTTCTTCAGATAATCAATAGGGTATCTCGATCTAGCAGCAGACTCTACTTCAAGATTCAATAGGTTCTGGTTTCCTCTTTCCAATTCCAATTCGGCCTTGCTGACATCACCCTCTGCTCTCATCATGAATTTTTCTCCCATCGATTCGAAAAGGACTGCATCTGAAATTATATCAGCATCTTCTATCCCAGATTCTAAAATCTGCGGTTTCACTTCTGCAATAACAGGGAAATTCAATTGGTCAACAGGAGGAATCTCATCCTGACCCAAGT
Source organism: Candidatus Aenigmatarchaeota archaeon (assembly GCA_016187405.1). GTDB lineage: Archaea > Aenigmatarchaeota > Aenigmatarchaeia > CG10238-14 > SCSR01 > JACOWB01. Next base: position 2,140 of record JACPJS010000003.1, on the reverse strand, counting down.
CCAATAACGGAATGACAAATTTTCTTTTATAAGTTCCTTGGAGTGTTATTTCCAATTTCGAATCGTACAAAGCAAGTGAAAGTGTATCACCGGTAGTCACTCTCTTTAAGACAGACAAAAGATTTGTGATATTCAATCCTATCTTGTGTTCACCGTCTGCATCGAACTCTGAAAATGCGCTTGATGATATGTGAAAGTTTACAACAGCTACCATCGCCCTGTCTGCAGCAGATAATCTAATACCATCACTCGAAACTATGAATACACCCTCGTCTATCAATTCACCTATCGTTGAAATGGAATTCACGAATAATTTTGGATCAGATAACTTGGCTGTGAACAATTAAACACCTGCTGTATTATATAACTCGTTAACCTTTTTAAAGAGATTCAAATCTATCCCTTCCACATCTTGGATGACATCTGCTTGTAATCTATCTTCATTCATTGAACAGAATGCCCTCACCAGTTTATTTTTTGGCAATAGTCTATCGGTTGATATCTCAATCCTGCCTGTACCGTCATCTAGAATGAATGAACTTCCAGTAGTTGCAATCACGTTTCCGATTAGACAGACTTTGAAATCTTTCGAGTCTATTTGTGACACTGTTTTAGGAACGTAATGTTGCGCTGACACAAATTTAGTTGAAAGTGAAAAGTTAAATATTAACTGTAACTTCTCCAGCTATAACCGCATTTCGTGCATTTGTAGAACATTGTCGGTGGCTCGTCCGCAGAACGCGTCTGTTGCATCCACCAGTACGCTTCCATGTTCTCGCAATTGTTGCACATTATTTTTGTCTTCGGTAGTTCTGAGAACTGGTCCTTTTCACTCATAACAAGAACTTTTTTCTTTCCTTCATGGAACTCGGACGATATCTTCACTTTCTCGCTAGGCTTTGTCTTATACACTCTCTTGCATTTTCTGCACACTAGGTAAGTGTTCTTTCTCTTATGTTCCACCACAAGCAGGTTTCCATCCTTTTCGCAAAATCTCATCTAAACACCTATCAGTCTGTTAATAAATACTTTGAAATAACCAATTTTCGGGATTATAAAGATAATCTTCCCATTTATCTGATTCGAACCGACACTCTTTTCATAATAGTTCTGCGCGTTGTTATTATCTCCTTTTGTCTGATAAGTTCCATCGTCATTAATCTTGATTATTCTGTGTATTATCGGAGCGTTTATTCCGCCAACTGAATAGACTATGACATCACCTACATTGTATGACTTCTCACCTTTGATTATCGGCATGTCTCCGATATCCAAACCATTGTGCACCGGCCAAGAATCGATGTAAGTTCTGTTATAATCAAGATTATTCTCCAACCATTGGTAATGAGTTATTTCTAAAGTTGGTGTGTGTTCCATCGAACCACTTATCACAGCAACTATTGGTGTATTGGTGTTGAACAGTAAGGATAGTATCACATAATAAAATATGACAGCTCCTAAAACTCCAATAATTACGTTACCGTACCAAGTATCGGTCAAGAATTTAGGTAAAATCTTGCTACCCATTTAACTAACTAAGTTGTCGTGCAGAGTATTTAAGCATAGGCGATGAAATACAAAACTTAATAAATCTAGATTTAGAATTCGATTGTTATGGCAAAGAAAGTTTTCCCTGAAGCAATGGGTCGTTTATACAATAGGGTATTTGTCTGCAAGGTATGCAAAGCTAAAATGAGAGCTGATTCTGCTAAAGTAAGGTTGGGAAAAGTAAAATGTAGAACTTGCGGTTCACACGCATTGAGACCAAAGAAGAAACCTCTGGTGTAAACGTGGATAGCAAACTCGTTCAGAAATGGCGACAGGCTGGATTGAAACCGAGCAATTTTCAGTATTTCACAAACAGACCTGGATTGATAATTGGCAAACTTCCTGACCAAGATGCTGAGGTTGAATACACATGTCCTTTTTGCAGTTTCTATGAAATCAAAACTTTCCCGATGGAAAAGGGAACAACAAAAACTGGAAAGACAAGTAAGAAATTTGACAGACCTGAATTCGAATGTTCTAAATGTAAGAAGGTTATCAAGGTCCCTGCGCTGAAGAACGCCAAATAGTCTAAGTTTTAAAATATCATAATAATAGATAGAGATAATGCTCAGGTGGCAGAACGGCTATGCAG
>JACPJS010000001.1 GCA_016187405.1 Candidatus Aenigmatarchaeota archaeon | reverse complement strand
TCCTTTATCTTTCCAACAAAATTCTGTTCAGATAAGGAGTCAATGCTGACTCGACTGTGCCATTGTTAGGTTTTTGACTTCCCCAATTATTTATTATGATTATACTAGAATTATCTGGAAATAGGAATGCCGTTTGTGTTGTGTACTGTCCCCCTCTCTTCATGTAATATATGTCGGCACTTGTACCGAAAGCCGCTCTTGGTATACCCCCTATACTCTCAAGCGTAGGAGAATGTCTCAACCCGCTTACTTCGCTACTGTCAGATTTATGTATTCTTACAGTAAATTGAGAAAAATCAAATTCAGCAAAGTCAGGAGTTATATAAAGTCCTTGAGTTGAACTTTCATATACCCTACCCCAAGGCTTAGCCCATATCAAATTATTTATTTCAGCTTGTGTCAATGGAGATTTTCTCAAGAACACATAAGTGTCAGCAAGATTTTTTGCATTACGATCATCTATATTCACCAGTCTGTTGGATTCAAATTTTACCCAATTGTTCCCATTTTCATTTATGTAACCACCTTTGAAATCACTCCAACCAGAACTGGTCAGAGTCTTCTCATAATCTTTGAATTTACCAGGGTCTGTATAGGCATAGTTAAAGTAACCATCAGAGTACAAGACTGTATACGGAACCCTTATATTTCCTATCCCCAATGGTTTGAAGTTGTTTAGATATCTTGTGACAGCACCTCTAGGTCTTGCACTTGATGCACCGTTGAAAAAATCTATCACATCATCTACAGGTGATGCCAGCATGTTTCTCCTAGGAACAACATTTTGAGTTGGTGCTGGTGTGGGTGGATTAGTTCGTACAACAACAGGTTGTGAAGTAGGTTGAGACGTCGGTGTAAAAGTAGATACGACAGCAGGAGGTTGTGGTCTATATGGATTATTTGTCCTAAATGCTGGATTATCTTGCACAGGTGAGCATGCTACTACAGAACCTATTATTGCAATTTTTCCGACATCGAAAAGTTTGTCAACCAGTTTCATTAATCAAAATAAGACAGTGAACTTATTTAAGTCTTTGAATTATCCTGGATATGCCTGATAACGGCTCTCGAACGGTTTCTTTGAGAAAAGTCCTTCTACAGTCTGATAAACAACCGTTCTTGCCGATCCTGTATAATGCCCAACATCTTTAACTGGTGCGTTAGGATAGGGCGATAACATGTAAGGTCCGTCAATCGATACATTATGTGGCTTCGATTCAGGAGGTCCATAAACATCTGCTGTCAAAGTTCCGTTTTCATTAATCTTCATCCATAGACGAATCCAGCTTTCAATGCAGCAGGAAATATAGTTGTTGGTATCTGACATATGCCTCCACCAGAAACCAGTTCAGGTTTTAAATCAGATCCGATCGCCCAACCGTCAACATAATCTTGGCCATCAAGGACAGAATTCAAACTAAATTCTTCATCAGGTAAAATTAGGCTATTTGGTCCACGTTCCCAGAACCATTTATCGATAGCATTAGAACCAACTATAATGTTCGTAACACGGTAAGGTTCGCTTCCTCTGAAAGAACTTGTATGACTTGCAACAACTTTCCATTTGCTGAAATCAGTTGTATAACTTGGAGTCGCGGCATTTGCAATTGATGCCAATGGTAATTGTGATAAATACAACCCGGCTGCTCCACCAACAATTAATCCAAGAGCAGATCTTCTAGAGAATGAATTCATAATAATTCTAAATAGAATAAGTTACTTAAGCGTATCATCATTGAGAGAAATTAATATACGGCATGAATTCCTTTCTTATTTTCCTAGTGGAACAATGAAGCTCCTTTGATAGTTCCAATAATTTTTCCTTTTCTTCCTTACGTTCAAATTTACTTCCACCAAGCACAATCATGTTGTTCGGATATTGATATCGTGAGAATTTACGATACATCTCATTTTTAGAAACTGCAACCCCTCCAGTCATCAGGTCAATCATATATGCAAGGAACTTCCAGTTCTGTCTCGATCTTATTCTCTGTCTAAACAAATCAGCCTTGCTCAATACATCGTATGCACGTGCAATCTCCTCAGGTTTTTCGTATTCGTTTGGAATGTTGTTTTCAATCCACCAGAATATTTCCTCAGGATCCTTGTCGACATTATTAATCGCAAGTTTGGCTGCAAGCGCAGTTTTGGTTTTGAATATCATCATCAATGCATTGAAAATACTCTGCTCCTTCTCACGAGACGTTACAGAATCCAAGTCATTTTCTTTTATTTCCTTACCACCATGAGACAATGACTGCAAATCAATGATTGCCCCTCTCAAGTCGCCTTCATTCTTTTTCGATAATATTCTTAGGACATCCTTCTCAATTTTTATTCCTTCCTTTTCGATTATTTGTTTCAATCTTCTTTCAATGTCGAACACTGTGAATTTCTTGAATTCAACCGGATGCGAATATTCTTTTATCGTCCGCAAACTTTCATCATAAGGATTGTTGCATGTGAGAACAACGGGAAATCTCGATTCTTTTATTATTTTCAATATTGCACCTGCCCCACCAAAGTCCTGTCTTCCAGCGAGACCATCTGCTTCGTCTATAAGGAATATTTTCTTCCTTCCGAACAATGACGATTGTTTCATGGACTGTCCGAGAACAGCATCGATTTCATTCTTTGTCCTAAAGTCGGACGCGTTCATTTCGACGAACTCGTAATTGTTTTCCTTTGCAAAAGTTTCTATCAAACAAGTCTTACCAGTTCCAGGCGGACCATAGAATAAAAGTGATTTGCCACGCTTCCAATTTTTTATCCAGTTAGTGAATTTCTCAACAGCATCTTTCTGTCCTACATATTCATTCAAGTTTTTTGGTTTGTACTTGTTGACCCACATAAGACATCTTGCCCCACTTGATTTATATAGATTCTTTTCTTTTGTATTCTTATGAGAATCAATGTAGGTTCTACCAACTCTGTCAAGGTCGATGCGATAAAAGAGATAATCTCTGATTACGAAATTTTATCAGGCTCTGAAGTAATACCAGTAAAAGTCTCTTCACAGGTTTCAGAACAACCTAAAACTTTAGATGAAACTATTCAAGGCGCGAGGAACAGAGCTGAAGCCGCATTTCACGATTGTGATTATTCGATAGGTATAGAGTCTGGTTTGATGCAAGTTCCAAAAACCAAGACAGGTCACATGAACATTGATGCATGCGCGATTTATGATGGGAAAGAATTCCACATAGGTCTTGGTTCTGGGTTCGAATATCCGAAGGAAGTCACACGTCTTGTTTTTGAAGAGGGTTTGGATATAGATGACGCATTTCATAAAGCTGGCATTACGGATAATGACGATATAGGTTCATTTGAGGGTGCAATAGGAATCCTTACTAAAGGTAGATTGCCGAGAAAGGAATATACAAAACAAGCAATCAGAATGGCGTTGATACATTTAGAAAATGAAAATCATTTCTTACCGACTAATAAAAATTGAGCCAACATAGCTTCAAGCTGGATAACTTCATTTCCACCTTCGGATATGCGGAATTCATACTCACCACATTTCTCTATCATCTGTATCTTTTTTTCTTCCGTTATTCCTTCAATCGAATATATCTGGCGATGTATTTCTGAAATTATATCACTACCAGAAAGTCCCTGTCTCAGAATCATCTCCTGCAATTTCTTTCTTGCGTCGATGAACTTTCCTTTCAAACTCAAGTCCAACATGTCTTTCACATCTGTTGGTTTTGCCTTGCTTGCAATGTCATAAACAACATCTTCTGTTATCTTTTCTTTCATCGCAGCTGATGCCTGCAGTAGGTTAGCAACTTTTCTCAAATCACCTTCAGACAGATAAACAATCGCATCAATAGCCTTTGGATCAATCTTCAACTTTTCTCCAGCAACTACGGTTTCAATATATTTCTTGATGTCTTCATCTACCAATACTTTGAATCTGAAAACAGCGCATCTTGATTGGATAGGATCGATTACCTTCGATGAATAGTTGCACAATAAAATAAATCGTGTAGAGTTTGTATAATTTTCCATAGTTCTTCTCAGTGCCTGCTGCGCATCCTGTGTGAGCGCGTCTGCTTCATCCAAAATTATAATCTTCCATGGTATCTCCCCGAGCGGTTTCATTCTCGCAAAATCCTTTACCTTTCCACGTACAACATCAATCCCACGTTCATCGCTAGCATTCAATTCAAGAACATTCTGTCTCCATTTATCGCCGTATAGTTCCCTTGCAATGGCAAGTGCAGTCGTTGTCTTTCCGGTTCCAGCATGTCCCGCGAACAGCATATGAGGGACATTCCTGTCCTTTACAAACGCCTTGATCCTTTCAATTACATGCTTCTGGTTGATTATCTCAGACAGTTTCTGTGGTCTGTATCTCTCAGCCCAAACCTGGAATTCCATAGTATCGTATTGTTATCAGGCTTTTAAATTTTAAGAATTAGTAAATTCGCGAAATCTTTTTAAGCCTTTCTAGGTAATTAAAATCCATGTCAGTCGACATAAATGACCTTTTCCCAGATGCGTATATTGCAGTTCAACTATCAGCAGATGTTACCAAGTCTCTTGTAGCACGTTTGACTGAAACAGGCAAATATCAATCAGGTGAAAGACCTATGGATTTCATGAACAGAACTTACAGAGACGTGATACTGTCCTCTCAGAGAACTGACGGTGAATTAAGTCCTTACATAATTTTACCAGATGGAACCGGTGCTTTTACCGTACCTCCGGGTTTGGAACTTTTGGCAAGAAATAGTAGTGATCTAGGTTTGTACACTCCAACAAGATTTGATCCAAATGGAGATTTGAATGGCGAAAGATGCATGAAAATAAGAGCACTTTGGATAACACCAAATATTTAATGAAAGACCAAAACTAAAATAATCAAAGGTATTTAAAATTTAAATCTATAGATTGATTATGAAATTGTTTCTAATATTTTCACTTTTTTTAATAGTTTTCCTTGCAGGATGTACAGCATCCAACACAACCACACCACTAACTTCTACAGGTGTTTCACATGCAGTTGCAATGACAAGTTCAGGTTTCAGCCCTTCTGACATTACGATAAATGCGGGAGATTCTGTCAAGTTTACAAATCAGGATTCTGCTTCACACTGGCCGGCAAGCGACCCACACCCTACACATAACGGATATCCAGAAACAGGCGGATGTACAGGTAGCAAGTTCGATGCATGCAAAGCTCTAGGGCAAGGAGAAACATTCGAATTTACATTCACTTACAAAGGTCAATGGTGCTACCACGATCACTTGAATCCTAATCTGAAAGGATGCGTCACAGTCCAGTAGATTTATATAGAGTCTTTACAAATCATAAGTATGCGGTTCTTGAAAGCATTTTTGTTAATATTGCTGTTGAGTTCTTCAATTGTTGTAATCGCAATTCTATTTTCACCAACGCCTAATCCCGGTACAGTATATCAAGTAGATATGACATCCAACGGTTTCAACCCGAGGATATTGAACATCAAACTCGGTGATACGCTGGTTTTTGTGAGCAAGGATACGGAAAAGCATTGGCCGGCAAGTGATATCTACCCTACGAATAACGTATATCCTGAAAAAGGCGGGTGTGTCGGCAGCAAGTTCGACGCGTGCCACGGCTTGTCACAAGGAGAGAGTTATCAATTCACATTCAACTACTTAGGAAGCTGGTGCTACCACGATCACTTGAATCCTAATCTGAAAGGATGCGTCACAGTCCAGTAGATTTAACTTTTACGAACTACAATTAATTATGGCCTCGATACTCGGCTCAAGATACACAGAAACTCGATTGATGCTGAAGAAAAGAATTCGTGATGGTAATATTGAAGTTTCCTTGACCCAATCTGATGGTGACTGGTGTTATTTCTGTTTAAATCGTATTCGAGGTCAGGCTGTGGTTTTAATTTACAAGTATGCTTTGTTAAATGATTATGATGGTGAAACTGATTATTTCTGCCATAAGGATTGTTACACAGGTTGTAAAAATTGATTTCTATCACGCCGTTATATTTATAAGGTTTTAGAGTCAATAGTGCATATGAAAAATTTCTGCGAGTCAGTATTCAACTATCTGATACCATCTTCTGTAAGATCACTGATAACAAAAGAACTGATTGAAACTTACGGATATACACAGGAAGAAACCGCAAAGAAACTAGGTGTTACACAGCCTGCGATATCACAGTATCTTAACGGCCTTCGCGGAACTAAGGTTGAAAAAATCAGATCGAACAAGAAAATGATGGAATGGATAAAAAAGACAACTGCCGAAATCTCTTCTGGTAAACTGAAACTTGATGGGAAGCTGTGCGAAAAATGTTCTGGAAAATTGTCTGAAGAGGATAATGAATTGAAACCTTTGATGTGCCTTATGGAAATTGAAGAGGATGATAAGAGTGCTTGAAGTGAAAGATCTGCATGTCAGTGTTAATGGCAAACAGATTCTGAAAGGAGTCAATCTGAAAATACAGAAAGGAAAGTTGCACGCATTAATGGGACCGAACGGTTCTGGCAAGTCCACACTGTCATATGTTCTGATGGGACATCCGAAATATAAAGTCGAGAAAGGAAAGATTTTCTTGAACGGAAAGGACATAACGAAATTGTCACCTGACAAAAGAGCAAAGTTAGGATTGTTCCTAGGATTCCAATATCCAATAGAAGTTCCAGGTATATCGATGAAGAATTTCCTCTGGTCTGTTTACAAGAATTCAAACAATGGAAAAAGTTCTTATGTGGATTTCAATGAAACGATGAATGAGAATTTTGAGAAACTCGGAATAGACAAGAATTTTATTTCAAGAAACCTAAATGAAGGATTTTCTGGTGGTGAGAAGAAGCGTGCTGAAGTTTTGCAAATGTCATTTTTCAATCCGAAGATCGCAATAATGGACGAGATAGATTCTGGATTGGATATCGATGCATTGAAAATTGTTTCGAAAAGTTTAAAGAAATCAATCGAAAATAATACAGGAATACTTTTGATAACGCACTATCAGAGGATATTGAATCACATCAAACCTGATTTTGTTCATGTCATGAAAGATGGGAAGATTGTGAAGAGCGGGAGTTATGATCTTGTGAAGGAAATAGAAAAGGATGGATACGAGGCGATATGAATGACTAAACCGATTGTCATAGAAAAAAATTATGCGCAGTATGGATTCCGTGAGAAGGACGAGTCTGTTTTCAGAACTAAGAAAGGTTTATCGAAAGAAATCGTAGAAGAGATTTCGAAAATCAAAAAAGAGCCTCAGTGGATGTTGGATTTCAGATTGAAAGCACTTGAACATTTCAACAAAAGACCTATGCCAACATGGGGTGCTGATCTTTCCGGAATAAATTTCGATGATATCACTTATTACATCAGACCTACAGACCATCAGGCAAAGACATGGGAAGAATTACCTGCTGGAATGAGAAGGACGTTTGAAAAATTAGGAATACCTGAAGCTGAAAGAAAATTCCTTGCAGGTGTCGGCGGTCAGTATGACAGTGAGGTTGTATATCATAAATTGAAAGAGGATTTGGAAAAACAAGGTGTCGTATTCACAGATATGGATACAGGATTAAGAGAATATCCGGAGATTGTGAAAAAATATTTCGGCACTATAATACCACCGAATGACAACAAGTTTGCAGCTTTGAATTCAGCAGTATGGAGTGGTGGATCGTTCGTTTATGTTCCTAAAGGTGTCGAAGTAAAAACTCCATTGCAGGCATATTTCAGAATCAATTCGGAAAAGATGGGGCAATTTGAAAGAACATTGATAATTGCAGGACCGAATAGTAAAGCGTCGTATGTCGAGGGATGCACAGCAGCTACATATCAAGCTGATGCTTTGCATGCCGCAGTAGTCGAAGTTATAGCTCTACCAGGTTCTCATTTTAGATATACAACATTACAGAACTGGTCGAACAACGTTTACAATCTTGTTACTAAAAGAGCCCGTGCATATGAGAATTCTCTCGTTGAATGGCTGGATGCAAACATCGGAAGCAAAGTCACGATGAAATATCCTTCGGTATATCTTGCTGGTAGAGGTGCGAGAGCTGACATCCTTTCAATTGCATTCGCAGGCAAGGGACAGAACCTTGATGCAGGTGCAAAAGCGATTCATATAGCACCGGATACATCATCGACTCTGATTAACAAATCTGTAAGTAAAGACGGGGGAAGAACAAACTTTAGGGGACTGGTGAAAATATTTCCTGGTGCTGTAAATTCCAAGTCACATACAAAATGCGATGCATTGATACTCGATGAGAAATCAAATTCAGGAACAATACCGCAGTTGGACATCGATGAGAACCGTGTCAATGTCGGGCACGAGGCGACTGTCGGAAAAATCGGTGAGGATCAATTGTTTTATCTTATGTCAAGAGGTTTGAGCGAGAACGAAGCTGTTTCAATGATTATAAATGGATTCTTTGATGCGTTCACAAAAGAACTGCCACTCGAATATGCGGTAGAATTTAATCGTTTGATCCAATTGGAAATGACGGGTGCGGTCGGATGAGTCTTAATGTTGAAAAGATTCGTGAGGACTTTCCGATATTGAAAAGAAAGATAAACAATCATCCACTTGCATTCTTAGACAGTGCATCGACATCACAAAAGCCAAAGCAAGTAATAGATGCTATCACAAGTTATTATGAAAATAACAATGCAAATCCGCATCGTTCAATATACCAGTTATGCGACGAAGCGACACAGATGTATGAAGATGCAAGAAAGAAGGTTGCCAAGTTCATCAATGCTAAGCCAGACGAGATAGTTTTTGTCAGAAATACAAACGAAGCAATGAACATCATATCAAATTCTTTTCCGATTTCAAAGTTGCAGAACCCGAGTGAAATTATACTTTCAATAATGGAACATCATGCAAATATCGTCCCGTGGCAGTTAATCCGTGATGTAAACGGAACAAAATTAAATTTCATCGATATTAATAATGACTTTCGATTGAGAATGGACCAATTGAAGTCTAGTATAAGTAAAAATACAAAGATAGTCAGTCTAACTCACGCGTCGAATGTGTTAGGCACGATAAATCCCGTCAAGGAAATTTCAAAGTTGGCGCATGATAATAATTCTGTTTTTGTAGTAGACGCAGCTCAGGCAGTTCCTCACATACCAATAGATGTCCAGAATATAGGATGCGACTTTCTTACATTCAGCGGACACAAGATGCTAGCACCGATGAATATAGGAGTATTGTATGGCAGAAAAGAATTGCTGGAAGAAATGGAACCATTCTTGCGCGGAAGTGATATGATAAAGGAAGTTACTCTTGATAGCGCGGTGTGGAATGATGTGCCTTGGAAGTTCGAAGCTGGCACTCCGAATGTTGAAGGTGCTGTCGGTTTATCTGCAGCCATCGATTATCTGAACAAACTAGGACTGGATAACATTTCGAAACATGAAAAGGAACTGACAAAATATGCATTGGAAAAACTTTCTGCAATAAAAGGAATCGAAATCTACGGTCCGACTGAGACAAAGAATAAAGTTGGCGTGGTTGCTTTCAATATGAAAGGGGTACATTCGCATGATGTTGCATATATTTTGAATGATTTCGGTGTCGCTGTCAGGTCAGGTCACCATTGTGCACAGCCATTG
>JACPJS010000011.1 GCA_016187405.1 Candidatus Aenigmatarchaeota archaeon | reverse complement strand
ACTACTCATGAAGATGTTGTCATAATAACACCGAATCCAGAGCTATACAAATCTTTAGAACATATTATTCCAATTACTCCTATAGTTTTCAAACAACTTTTTATGGATTCCGATAAAGAGTATCAAGATTACATAAAAGAAAATTAAAACTTATCACCCTCATTCGACACCACTAAAAATCACCCTTAATTGAGACAATGTCGGGGACATATATATTTAAATAGTTGTGTACACCAATACACTAACTATGGAAAAGAAAGGCGTGCTAATAGCATTCTCGATCAAGACCGAGAAGACAAACGGTTCTGAAAAGACGAAATTCTTCAAACAGTTATACGGCTGGACACAATCTGTACCAAAGGAGAACAAGACATACACATATGAAAGAAAAGGTGTGCTGGACGAGATGCCGTATGTCAAAGTGAATCAATCTTCATTCATAGTTCCTGAAGATGACTTCGACCGTGTGTTTGAATTTTTCGAGGAATGGAGTAGTAAAGTAATGTGGAAGAATTTCAAAATTTTATTGGATGAAGAGACAGAAAAGGAATTCGACGAATGGGAGGAAGATGAATGAGCATAGAAATCGTACAGCAGATTCAAAAGGAATTAGATGAAATGCTTGAAAGAACAATATATGGTACGGATTATCTGACAAAGGATACGCATCAGGTGAACAACTAATGGCAGAAACAGTACATGAAGTGAAATTGAAGGTAGGAGAATTGACTGCAAGGGAAGAGGCAGGAAGGGGAATTGTTCGTGTTGACTCCGGTACGATGACAAAATTGTTATTGAAGGAAGGGGACATCATAGAGATCGAGGGAGAAAAGATAACAGGAGCAATCGCAGTAAGAGCATATCCTGCTGATGTCGGTTTGAACATTGTAAGGATGGATGGTATCACAAGAAGGAATGCGGGAAGCGGTGTTGGGGAATTTGTAAAATTAAGAAAGGCTGATGCGAAGGAAGCAAGATCTGTCATTTTGGCACCTGCACAGAAAGGTATTATGGTTCATGCAGCTCCGCAATTGATTAAGCAAAATATTTTCATGAGACCTATGATGAAGGGTGACATAATTCTTCCAGCGCCTGCGGGAAGGAGAAGAAGTTCTGGATTGTTCGAGGATTTCTTCGGAATGGACTTTGAGGATTTCTTCACACCATTTCTAGGTGATACGAGATTCGTTGTTGTAAACACCACGCCTGCCGGGATTGTAAAGATCGGTGAGGTAACTGAATTGGAAATCATGCCGCAGTTGCCAGACTCGATGAGACTGGACGACAGGACTGTCCCGTCTGTTACATATGAAGACGTCGGTGGAATAAGAGAAATCATACACAAGGTTCGTGAGATGATCGAACTACCATTGAGACATCCGGAATTATTTGAAAGAATCGGTATCGAAGCACCAAAAGGAATTTTGTTATACGGTCCTCCGGGAACGGGAAAGACATTGCTGGCTAAAGCGGTTGCAAATGAATCGGGAGCGAATTTCATTTCAATCAGCGGTCCAGAAATATTTTCAAAGTGGTACGGACAGACTGAAGAGAACTTGAGAAAGATTTTCGAAGATGCAGAAAAGAATGCACCGACGATTATTTTCTTGGACGAGGTTGATTCGGTCGCACCAAAGCGTGAAGAGGTATCAGGTGAAGTTGAAAGAAGAACTGTATCGCAATTGTTGACATTGATGGACGGATTGAAGAAAAGAGGAAAGGTAATTGTCATCGCAGCAACAAACAGACCTAACAGTGTCGATCCTGCATTGAGAAGAGCTGGAAGATTCGACAGGGAAATTGAATTCCCAGTACCTGATCGTGATGGAAGATTGGAAATTTTCAAGATACATACGAGGAACATGCCTATCGCAAAGGATGTCGATATAAATCATCTTGCAGATGTGACATATGGTTTTGTTGGTTCGGATATATGGGCAGTTGCAAAGGAAGCTGCAATGTCTTCATTGAGAAGAGTATTGCCTGATATCAAATGGAAGGAAGACGAGGAACTGCCAAAGGAAGTCTATGAAAAATTAATTGTCACGAAAGAAGATTTCGAAAACGCATTGAGGGTAGTGGAACCATCAGCAATGAGAGAAGTCCTTGTAGAAATTCCTAAAGTAAAATGGGATGACATCGGTGGGCTGGACAATGTGAAGAAACAATTGCAGGAAATGGTTGAATGGCCATTGAAATATCCAGACAACTTTGAAAGGATGGGAATCACACCGCCACATGGAATATTGCTATACGGACCTCCTGGTTCTGGAAAAACATTATTGGCAAAGGCAGTAGCGAATGAGAGTGGAGCGAATTTCATTTCAATAAAAGGACCAGAAGTATTTTCTAAATGGGTCGGTGAATCTGAAAAGGCAATCAGAGACATATTCAGAAGAGCAAGACAAGTTGCTCCTGCGATAATCTTCTTGGATGAGATAGATTCGTTGGTACCGAGAAGAGGAATGTTCACTGGAAGCAATGCAACAGAAACCGTGGTATCGCAATTGTTATCAGAGATATCCGGATTGGAAGAATTGAACGGTGTTGTGATAATCGCAGCAACAAACAGGCCAGACATAATCGATCCTGCATTGTTGAGACCTGGGAGATTCGACAGGATGGTTCTCGTACCTGCACCAGATGATAAATCAAGAACAGAGATATTCAAAGTCCACACAGAAAAGATGCCATTGGCAAAGGATGTTAATTTGAGAGAATTGGTGAGGAAGACAGATGGTTTCAGCGGTGCAGACATAGAAGCCGTATGCAGGGAAGCTGCGATGGAAGCATTGAGAGAAGACAAGAAGACGAAAGAAATAAAGATGAAACATTTTGAAGATGTCGTAGCCAGGACTGTTCCTAGCATCAGCAAGGATGTGATCAACTACTACGAGAAATTTGTAGAGAGAAAGAGAAAGTTGTCGAGCCGTGGCGACGAAGAAGTCTCACCAAGATACATAGGTTAGTTTTTTAAATACGCTTTCTGAATTAACATTCCAGATTGTATGAGCATAGAATCGGTCATGAGGGAGATTGAGATAGAGTCATCAAGCGGGAAGAAATTCTTGCCTATAGTTGGTCCAGTGAAGGGAAATTTCCTCTACATGCTTGCTAAAGTTTCACAAGCGAAGACAGTCCTTGATGTAGGAACACTGACAGGGTATTCTGCATTGCTAATGACAAAAGCAGTCGGGACAAAGGGGAAGGTTACAACGATTGAGAACGACAAGAATTATTATGACGAGGCCGTGAGGAATTTCAAGAAAGCGAAAGCAAAAAACATAATCCCGAAATTCGGCGATGCTACCGAACTGTTGAAGAAGATGCCTGAAAACAAGTTCGATATTATTTTCCTTGACATATGGAAGGAAGGATACGTACAGGTGTTGGACAATTGTGTGAGGGTGTTGAAGAAGAACGGGTTGTTAATTGCAGACAATGTGATGTGGGAAGAGGAACCGTTGAAGAAATGGAGGGAGGCTATATTCAATCACAAGAAGATTGTGAGTTTTCTGGTTCCGCTTGCAGACGGTATGTCAGTGAGCATGAAAAGTTAAAGTTCCTTCATCGCTTTTTCTATTGTTCTGGTCGCATCGATGTATGAAGTATCTGGAGAAAAGTAAATCGGTTTTCCGAATTTTATTTTCACATCATGACGTGTAGGCAACTCAGGTATTCTCCTGCCGAGCGGATATACATAATTGGCACCGATCAATTTCACAGGAACAATTGGTATATCCATTTCGACTGCAAGAAATCCCGCCCCGTCTTTTATTTTCTTCAGCTTGGCGTCTTTCGAAACTCTGCCTTCTGGAAATAACATTATCGAAAATCTCCTGTCAACAAGTCTTCCCGTGTAATCTATCGATGATTTTATCTGACCTTTTCTGGCGAACGGGTATATGTTGAAGATGAAATTCAGCAACGGGATGAACTGTGGGAATTTTTCATGAGTGGAATCTATCCCAGCCGCTACAGCTACCCTCCTGAACTTTTTTGGCAAAGCTCTCGACAATATGCCAGCATCCATACCACTGATATGATTTGACATAAACATGACAGGCGCTTTCAAACCCTCCAAATTCTCCAGTCCCTCGATTTTTTGTGGGGCGGACAAAGATATCAGAGGAAATATTATCAGATTATTCACTATATTCCTAAGATTTATTATCGTATTCGACAATGGCCATTCGTTGAATTCATATTTCTCGATTTTGTGTTTCTTGTTTTCGATTTTCTTTTTGATATCACGTACAGTTGTTTTAATTCCGATATCAGACTCGTCAATAATTACTCCAGTCTCGTCCTCTATCCTTGAAACAAGTTCAACTCTTTGCAACGAATCCATTTTCAAATCAGAAACCAGTTTGGATTTATCATTGATCCTGCCTGAGTTAATCCCAACTATCTGAGAGATTATCCTTTCGACATAGGAATGTTCGTTGTTTTTATTCTCTGTTTTGGTTTCTGCGGATTGAAGATATGAAATGACTTCCTCCTTCTTTATCTTTCTCGTAACAGTCCTTGGAAAATCATCATAAGGCCATATCGTATATCCTTGTATCTGCTGGTATGATGCGAGTTTTGAATTTGCATCTTCGATAATCTTTTCAGGATTTTTTATTTTTCCTGACAACACAGCATGGATTTCTACATTACCATTCCTATTCAATCCGACAACACAGCTCTCGACATTCGATTTGTTCAATTCATTCTCGATGTCTTCGGGATAAACATTCTCACCAGACTCAAGAATGATCATGTATTTCGTCCTGCCTTTTATATACAGATACCCATCGTCATCACGATATCCAGCATCACCTGTCCTATACCATCCATCAAGAAAAGATTCCTCTGTCTTATCAGGTCTCTTGTAATAACCGAGTGTTACATTAGGTCCATTCACAAGTATCTCGCCATCATCGGAGAATTTTATTTCAACACCATCAACGACCTTACCTACCGAATCTATTTTTCTATCTTCATAACCATTTGCAGAAATCACTGGTGAAGTCTCTGTGGTACCATATCCCTGCAACACATATATTCCCATCTTCTCCCATTTTTCGCCGATTTCCTTTTCAAGTGGTGCACCGCCAGAAGCGACCGTATCAAGATTCCCGAATTTTTTCAGCACAGGCCTGAAAATAATTTTCCTCAATGACATGAAAGGAATTTTTTCTGATATGTTGAACAATCTGTCCAATTGTTTTTTCTTGTTCTGGTTCTCGGCCTCGTTCTCAATCCTGTTCATCACGATCTTCAGGAATTCAGGTACTGCAACAAGTTTTGTTATCCTGTCGTCAACAAGATTCTTCCTCAGTGCTATTGAATTCAAGCTGGTCGCGTACGTTATCTGGCATCCTTTATAAAACGGTAATAACATTCCTGCAGTCTGTTCAAACATATGCGACAATGGAAGTATGGACAAAAATCTGTCATCGGGTTTGATTGTGATTATCTCGGATATTGCTTTCACATTGCTCAGAATGTTCCTGTGCATAAGTACCACTCCTTTCGGATCACCGGTAGTCCCTGATGTATAAACAATCTCTGCTATGTTATCATCCCTTGTTTTCACAGGAGTGAACCTATAATCATCGAATGAAATATTTTCCAAATCGATGTTCTTCATTTTTCTTATGGAGGAAAATCGAGATGTCTTCATCACAACCTTCGCATTAGTCTGCTTGATGATTTTCCTGACAAACTTCTCATCGTTCTGAATGCTTATCGGAACTGCGACTGCACCGACGAATTGAATCCCGAAGAATGACGCGACCCATAGATGTGAATTCGGCGCCCACAATATCACTTTGTCTCCTTTCTTCACTTTGTTCTTCACCAAAAGTTTTGCTATTGCAAGTGAATTCTTCAACAGCTCACCATACGTCCATGATATCGTCCTGAACCTTGGTCTAATCTTTATAGCGGTACGATTACTGTAATGTCTGAACAAGTTTGCAAAATCACCGAATGTGTTAACCATCTTTAACAACCACGAAAGTTGCCATTGCATATCTACCGTCATGGGTTATGCTCAGATCAGAATCAACAACAACATCCACGAATTTTGCTTTAGGCCTGCCAGATTTTTCTTTTGTTATCTCAATATTCAACCATGATCCCGGTTTCATGTCAAGTGCCTTCATCACTGCTTCCTTTGCGGCAAATATTCCTGCTAGATGATCGACATCCATATTATTCAATTCAGATTTCAAGAAAACATGCTCAACGAACTTTGGACTCTTGATCGACTTTCCGAATCTCTTCACGTCGACAATATCGTTCCCTATTCTAACTTTCATCCGAGCACCTTCCCTGCAAGATTCCTCTCACGTGGAATCCACGTAAAAGTTACACTCCTTCCTTCACACAATTTCTGTACCCTCAATGCAAGGTCTAACATTCTTTTTTCCTTTATTTTGTAATTTCTGTTCAACTGTTTAACAATCAATTCACTGTCCGAAAATATGTTTATTTCCTTCGCGTTGTTTTCGGTCAATGCAACAATAACTGCCATATACTCAGCCTCATTATGAGTAATTCCACGTTTCTGGAAAATCTTTATCACGCCTTCCTTCTCCACGACATATGCATACCTTCCCGTCTTCCCGGAACCGTCTGTATGGATGTTCATACTATAAATTAAAAATCCTTATTTTATATTCACATAATCCAATTTGTTTTATGGGATTTCTGCAGGCAACTGGTAAGTTTTTCGGGTTTTTGATATTCACTGCATTCCTGGCATTTGCTATAATTCTAATCGGTGTTACGAATCTCACGACACACGACTCTATAAAACAGATTTCATCTGGAATACTAGGAAATCAATTCTCAAACCTGTCACAAAATGATCTACAGGCGTTGCGTTATATCACATTGACCCAATGTGGACAATCAAGCGAGATAACATATCATGTGTCCCAGGATTTTACAATACAATTGAACTGCAATGATGTAAGAAACTCCGATGCATCTCAATTGCCTCAAATAATGTCAGGAGCTATGCTAGACAGCGTTTATTACAAGAAGTTTGGATGCAACTTTTCCAACTTGATTGAATGTTCACAATCACCGGCCAATACATTCCAAGGAGCGCCGATATTCTTTATATCGAACGAAGGAAACCAGTTGTACAGGACTGCAACAACATATTCAGCTGTAATAGCCCTAATCGGACTGGGAATATTATTTGTATCTATTGAGACCTGGGTCGGCAGACTGCAAGGACTTGGATGGAACCTTGTATTCACTGCATTCCCTGTCATTGTCTTGAACAAGGTCCAGTCATTGATACCATCAACGGGCTCTTCTGATGTGAATGCCGCGATAAAACCTGCTATAGACAATTTCATCTCATCCCTCACAAACATGTTCATCATAGTGCTGGTTGTTGGTATTCTGTGTCTGGTTGCAGGCTATGGCATAGCGTTCTATCAGAAAAGAGGAACAAAAAAGAAAAAATAGATCATCCTATGTAGGAAATTTCCTTCTCATGCTTCTTGTGTATCTTCACGTACTTTTCCAGCTGCTGTTCGACAAACTTTTCCAGTTTCTTCAGTCTTCTGATTCGCAGGATGTTAGGATTTACTTTTTTTGCTTTCTTAGAAATGGCTTTGCCCATAATATTATTTATAGATTAAAACTAAAATAGATGTATGTTAGTAAACGACGTGATGAACAAGAATGTTGTCGTTGTAAAGAAAGATGCTACGATAAAGGAAGCTTCTGAAGCGATGTCGAAAATGGGGATAGGCAGTCTGGTCGTTGCAGAAAATAGCAAACTGGTCGGGATGATTACGAACAATGATATTGTAAAGTCTGTTGCACAAGAAAAACCACCTCAAAGTACCTTGGTTGAAGAAATTATGAAGGTAGATGTGATGAGCGTGACTCCTGACAAAACCATAGAAGAAGCCGTCGATGTTATGATACAATACAAGATGAGACAGATACCAGTTATAGAGGAAGACAAGATAAAAGGCATACTCTCTGTGACTGATATCGCAGTCGTGGAACCTAAATTGATTTCTAATATTGCAAACTTGCTATCAATGCAGTTTCCTGGATATCATGGTGGATAAATTTTACGGATATGTATAACTGATAACCAAACTACCATTACCATCGCGCAAATACAACGTATCTCCAGCATTGTTCCAAATTGATTTCGCATTGTCCCAATAGAGTTTGCCTGCAGTGTCAGTTCCCTTGCCTGAGAATAAAACGAATGAAGAATTTCCATTCAGGACAAATTTTTTGAACTTGTATATTTTCGTCCCAGCATCTTTCACTTCCCATGACGTCATTTCAATCGAACGTGAACAGCTATTCTTGAAAGCAGCGTATTCGTCATTAACATAGTGCAGAGTAATCAGAGAAATGCATTTTCCATCTTCAGATATACCCCATATTCTAAGTTTCTGATCCTTAGCCTGTTTCTCGGCTGTCTTGAATTCAAGATAATATTTTTCACTTGGATCAAGAAGATATACAGTAGCATAGCCTCCCTTAACCATCTCAAGGTTCACAAAAGTGCTGTTTACAAAAATGTATCTCAGTGATCTACCGTAAAGATCCTTGTCCTGCGGACCGTTCTCGAATGTCACAGATTTGTTTTGCACCAGTTCTATCATCTTGTCTTTAGCATCCTGATAATGAGCTTCTGTTATCTCAGGTGCATTTATCCCAAGTAATCTTACACGTTCGTTATCTGACAATTCAACCGTATCTCCGTCTATAACTCTAGTGACAAGATATTCCTGTGAGCTGGATTTTCTCAGAATGAAGAAACCTGTCATGCCAGAAACGAAAACCAGACCTATAATTGATAGAATTATAGCGACATGAATTGTTTTCATTTTAATAGAATTGAATTTTTTAATTATTAACCCGCAGTGCCCTTCCCAGTTATCTTTACTCCTTCCTTGAAAGGCTCTTTGTCAACTTTACCATGTTTCTCTATCACAGATGCTGTGTCAGCGTCACCTAATTCAGCTGCGCAATCTTTGCATATCGACACTGTTCTATGAGTATCTTCATCTCCAGCAGTGAAAACAATAGATTTTTTCTTGCAAATGGAACATTTTCCCTCATAAGTCGCAGAAATTTTTATTTTCATCAAAAATAATTGGTTTTGAAATATAAATCACTAGAAATTTCTTTTGAAAATAAATCTGCGATGTTTATAAGCAAGGACTAACAATTATTATATATCATATCGCACGAGGTGTAAAAATTGGCAAAGAAGAAGAAGAAATAATAACTGAATTAATTCAGATTTTTTGATTTTTTATTTTATTTTTCTATCTTGAACTCATACCATTTGACTTTTCTGTTCTCAATCAATTCCTTTATTCTGTTCTGGTCTTTAGAAAGTTTGCTGTCGCCAGACTTTACTTCACAGAAAACAATCTGTTTCGGTCCGTGCTCTGATGAATTACCATCGAAGATGACAAAATCTATCGGATCTCCCATCCATCTGATGTCATGCGGATCGTATTCGAAATCCTTGAGGAATGGAATCAGTCTCTCCAAAGTTTTCCCGGACAATGTCCTGGAACTTCTCAATATGGCATCCTCACGTGAACTCTTGTCGTATGTTGAAATCCATTCCTTTATTTTCTGATCAAAGCTCATTCTCAACTGGACATATTTGACAACAATCACAAACAGTGCCAGAACTGTTATTGCAAGAAAAATTTCAAGTATCACAAATATTATTTATCTGCTTAAGATTAATTGTCTGTATGGTGTTGGCAGAATTGGTAGCTGGTCCTGTCATGAGCATAATCTCCCAGATAGGTTATGTTGGAGTTTTCCTTCTGATGGTATTCGAGAGCGCATTGCTGCCGGTTCCAAGTGAAATAATAATGCCGTTCTCCGGATTTCTGGTGGCGACGGGGAGAATTGATTTCTGGCTCGTGGTTCTTGCAGGGACGCTTGGCAATCTTGTCGGATCGCTGATATCATACTTCATAGGGAAGAGTGTTGGTAGGAACTTGATTCTGAAATACGGTAAATACGTATTCATACACGAATCGCATCTTGACATGGCAGACAGATGGTTCGAGAAATTCGGTGATAGGATAATTCTTCTGTCAAGAAACCTGCCTGCGGTAAGGACTTACATATCGCTTCCAGCTGGAATAACAAGAATGAATCTATTAAAATTCTCTTTGTACACAGCAATAGGATCGCTGCCGTGGAACACTTTCCTGACATACATCGGCGTGATTCTCGGTGAAAACTGGCAGACTATATTGCAATACACATCGATGATTGACATAATTGTGGTAGTTCTCGCAATCGTAATGATTGTGATGTGGTTGAAGAAAAAATAGAATAGCCCTGAGCGGATTCGGACCGCTGTTCCGAGGGTTCTTCCTATCATCTGGGATCAGAGCTTTGGAGTCCAAAGCCTCGTGTGCTTGACCACTACACTACAGGGCTATCGTTTAAGATATATAGTCATAACAATCCATTTAAAATTAATGGCATTGGAATTATTTCTTAATCTTATATCAGAGGGTAGCTATCTTGCTGTTTTCCTTTCAAGTTTTGTCATAGCATCGACAGTAATGATTCCAATCATACCTGTACCATCGTATGTTCCCATAATTCTCGGTGTCGGAATCGGTATGAATCCATTGTTAGTAGGACTAGTTGGTGGTGTCGGATCAGCACTTGGTGAACTGATTGCTTATTTTGTAGGTTTTGGTGGAACTGCAGCGATTGAAAAATTTGAACACCATATTCCAAAATTCCTAAAAAGATTTGAAAAATTCTATTCAAACATAGGATTCAATGTCATTCTTGTATGTGCCTTCATACCATTTCCATTTGATTTGATTGGAATTCTAAGCGGTGCATCACAGTATGATGTGAAAAAATTCTTTGCTGCTCTTTTGATAGGAAGGACTTTAAGATCTTTATTGCTTGCATATACAGGAGTTTACATAATACAATTCGGGTCAGATGCATTAAATTTCATGCTGCATATATTCGGGTGAAACAATGTACAAACAAGTAATAATATTGAGAAAGGATGTCGGAATGGATAAGGGAAAGATGATCGCACATGCTATACATGCCGCGATAGATTCAATGAGAGACACTGATGACGAGATTGTGAAGAAATGGGACAAGGAAGGTAGTAAGAAAGTTGTTTTGAAAATAAACAGCGAGAAGGAATTTGACAAGGTACAATCACAGTTGAAGAAAGCCAAGTTACCATTTGTGATTATAAAGGATGCAGGCAAGACACAGTTGAAAAGAGGAACAATAACTGCTATTGGAATAGGACCCATTGAGGAAAAGAAAGTCGACAAGGTAACGGGGAAGCTGAAACTACTCTAGTGGTACGATGCAATTCACTACAATCACATATCTGCTGATACTTTTTATCTTGAATTTTTTCACGATATTCCATCTGATACTCTGGTTTGAAGTCAGGAACAAACTAAAAAGAAAACCGTTGAGCAATAGTGAACTTCCAAATGTAAGCGTGATTGTTCCGACATACAACGAGGGAAAATTAATATCAACCAGTCTGAAAAAACTTTTGTCGATAAATTATCCGAGAAACAAATACGAAGTCCTTGTTATCGATGATGGTAGTACAGATGATACGTACGAGATAGCTAAAAAATTCCAGTCGAAGAACATACGGGTCTTCAAGAAGAAGAACAGCGGCAAGGCTGCGAGCATGAACTTTGGGATAAAGATGGCGAGGTATGATTACGTTGCAATAATGGACGCTGACAGTTTCTTGGAAAAGAATTCGCTGAGACAGTGCATGGCATACTTTGACGAATATGATGTTGCAGCTGTTACGTCACACATCCTGGTTAAAAGACAGACAACAATCTGGGAAAAACTGCAACAGGCAGAATACATGATAGTTTCTGTTTTCAGAAAAGCACAGGAACATCTGAATCTCATTTCTGTAACTCCTGGACCATTGAGTGTTTATAATAAAAAAATTCTTGTGAAAGTCGGCGGATTTGATGAAAAGAATCTAGTTGAAGACGTCGAGATAGATTGGAGGCTGCTGAAGAATGGTTACAAGATCAGAATGGCATTCGATGCGATTGTTCATAGTTTCTATCCGGATAATCTGAAATGGTGGTGGAAGCAAAGAACAAGATGGACAATCGGGGGCATACAGACATTTTTCAAATATCTCAGATTTATTTTCGACAAAAAGGCGCACAATGTCGGTAGGTTCATCGTGCCTATCTCTTTACTTGTGTACGTGCTTTCATTGCTTGGCATAATAATCTTCATGTATCTGACAGCGACAAGAGCATTTGCTTATTTCCTTTATCTCACCACATCACTGTCATTT
This sequence comes from Candidatus Aenigmatarchaeota archaeon, assembly GCA_016187405.1. Lineage (GTDB taxonomy): Archaea > Aenigmatarchaeota > Aenigmatarchaeia > CG10238-14 > SCSR01 > JACOWB01. Next base: position 23,502 of record JACPJS010000011.1, on the reverse strand, counting down.
GGGATAAATCCATTTTCGAATTTCGATATCAGCTATAACGTGGACTTGCTCGTCATCTACGGTATCTTGATATTTTTGTTTTCATTGTACACGATAAGGCTCAGCACAAAAGTGCATAAAGAGGACCCGAGCATACCTGTATTGGCAATTTTCCTGACATTGTATCCTATACTTCTTACGATAAACCTTTTAACTTCCATCTACAAGTTTTTAAGAAATGAAAGGGGCTGGATGACAAAATGAAAAGAATATTTATCCAAGCAGGGATTCTCACCTTGTTTGTTTTTTTGATCGGGATAATGATCGGTGTATGGCTCGATAATTTCAGACTCGCGTCTATAAGCAACAGCCTTTCGGAATCTGATATAAATTCATATGATGCGAGGTTGCTCAACTCATACATAGGAACGTTCGGGAAAAATTATTGCAATGTGGCACTAGAACAAAATCTTGAATACAACAATAAAATCTACGAAGATGGGAAAAATATAGAAAGTAGGTTGACTGCAAGTTCTTTCTCGTCCAATACGATGCAAGAATGGAGAAGGTATACGTTGTTGCAGACACAGTTCTGGTTGAACAGCATTGAACTGAAAGACAATTGCAACTTTACATATCATACTGTGGTACATTTATTTAGACTGCAAAACACCACGACGACAGAAGAGGTTGATAACAAAGTGCAATCGAACATCCTCCTTTCACTTAAAGAAAAGTGCGGTAACAAGATGATGTTGATTCCAATAACCGCAGATAGTAACCTCGTCACGGTAGGCGCAATCTCGAAACAATTCAATGTAACAGAATATCCGGCCATTATAATCGATGAGTCTCATGTGTTCCAAGGTTTGACTGCTAAAGACAAGCTGAATTCTGTAATTCAATGCTAGACAGTGATGTTCAATACCGTCATTAGGAACTTTATAGTTGCAAGATCAAAGTCTTTTTGAGTTTTTCCCTGGATGAAAACGACACCGGTCTTGTAACTTACGCTTGTCTCATTTGCAAGTGCAGGCGGAACCATCGCGATTACGAGACTGTCCTGATTTGAAGTTATGTTGTTGTAAGAATCTATATCCTTTCCCTTGAATCCGATAAATGCACCGTAAGACTGGTAGACCAGACCGAGCTTGTATGTTATCTCGACTGCATTAACTTCCACCAGATGGTTGTCTGTGCTGTTTACAAAAACTATGGTCACGTTGTTCAGGTAAGCGTTCCATGAATTGGCAATTATGTCGTTCGCATCAGAGACAGGAATATTCTGTGTTGCTCTCAGATCGTCTCTGAATCCAAGTGCCATCCCATTGTAAGTATAGTGAGTCAATTCTTTATTTTGTTCGTATTGGTAAATGAAGTATCCTGCAAGTAACACAAAAACTATGCCCAACGATATGGTCACGTGCTTTGGCTTCAATCCGAATTTCATAGAATTACAATTGACTGGTGAAGTATAAAACATTTTCGATAGCAAATCGTCAAGTGAAAATTAGGGAAAAAGAAAAAAGAAGGGGAAATTAAAATATTTCCTTCTTTGTAGACAGCTCTTAAGCTGGTGTTACAGTTGCACTAGCCAATGTAGAACCTGAAACTTCTACTTTGCTACCTGTTACAGTAGAAAGCTTGGTTGCATAGTTCTGCAATACGCTTGATGCTAATCTTGTATCCTCAGCTCTTGTTCCTGCGACTACAACTGTTTGATGACCTGTAGATGGATTATCGTCCACTACTTGGATCAAACCGAAGTTTCTTGCTGGCCAATCTGAACAACCGTTTGATATTTTACCGGCTGTCTTCAAATCAGCTACCAATGTGTTTGCACATGGTCCACCGACTAGGACAAAGTCTTTACCTGCCTTGTCAGCTGCTGTTACTTCGCTATCCAATTTAGCCACGGCAGTTGTAATTGGTACGACTACATTGACAGTGGATGAGCTAGTTGTTGCAGTTGCTCCACTTGGCTTTCCGAACTTGATTAGTCCGTAAAGCGTTTCTGGCGGAACTCCTAATACAGCTTGATCTGAAACTGCATTGGATTTAACTGTTTTAACTAGTAAGCCACCATCTGTAAGAACTGTACCGTCTTGTGTAGAGACGTCTTGAGTTCTTGTTCCTTCGATATCAACTCTGACATCGTTGGAATCTGCACTTGCTGTTGTTGCACCTAATCTGAATTCAGGTGCACTTGATGTTGCTGATGCTGTCTTGTTCTGGAATGCTAATAGAACCTCACTTCCACCTCCAGATATTGAAGAGGATACTGTGACGTTACTAAACAGATTTTGTGAACTAAACCAACCTAGTAAGTAATAGGTTGCTGATGCTCCTGGACCTCCATATGACAATGTTATGTTCACTGGAGCTTGTCCTTCAGCCAACCCACCCACTGCTGGGTCTAGTACTGAAGCTGGCCATTGACCTGCAGCACCTGTCTGGTCTGCATTGACCACTCTTCCTGTTGCTTTGTCCTTGTAAGCCAACCACCAGGCGGCTTGTGTGTTGTTCCATGTTGTTGCAGAACCTGATCCGTTGAACAGAACGTACATTTCGTCGTAACCTGTACTTCCATTAAGGACTGTACCTGCTACATCTGATGTAATCTTCAAACCGTTCAAGCTTGAGGCTCCACCTGTGTTGTCTGTGTATATTGTTGAGTAGCCTGTTGATGCTGTGCTATTGTAAACAGTAATACCTGTTACAGGTGTTATTGTTACAGTAGCGAAATTGGATGGTGAGAAGCTGTCATACTTGATCTCCCAGTAATCGCCTGGACCTTTGAATGTAGCGCCCTGTAGGAAGTATCTATTTGCATCTGTTAAGGATGCTGGTGCGTATTTCACATCTATGTGATCACCTGAAGATATTTGTCCTGCTGTAGCGAATGTTCCTGCGATTTTCCAGTCTGTTCCCCATGCTGAGATGGTTGCTGTATCTGAGTTATCGAAAGTCTTTTCGATGTCACCCTTACCTGCAAGTACCTGGGCATAGCCTAGTACTCCGGAAGCTGTGGCACCCGAATTCAACACTCTGTAGTTGTATGTAGAACCGCCGAATGAGACGGATTCTGTGCTACCTGTGTTGATTCCTGTCTTTACGACATTTCCAGATGCATCGCTTATCTCAATTTTTGCTGTTGTTGAGGAGAATGACTGAACTACCTTGAAAGTCAAGTCACCTACTGTCATCGAATCGCCGTCGCTTAGGGTCTTTACAGAACCTACTAGAGCAACGAATGATGTTGTAGCTGGCACTGATGTTATCAAGAAGTGCTGACCTGCGACAGTCACATCAACTGGATTCTGATATGTGTTCATACCAGATGTTGTATTTCCAGCTGAACCTGAAGACATAAAGTCTGCAACTTTGATTGCATCGTCGAAGTAGTATCTAGAAGTTGTAGCGTTGTTTTCAACTCTCATCTTCAAAGTTCCGTTAACCGGACTTGAGATACTGTGAGTCAACTTTAAGTTTGGATCAGTTGTACTCAAGACTACTTCTTCATGGTAGTTGTGATTTGTTCCTCTATATGCGAATTGACCTGTTTGTAATCCGGTATAGTGGAAATTCTTCAACTGTACTGGGAAAGTATTAGCTGTTGTACCACCAATTGCACCTGTCGTGCTACTTGATGGAATTACTATTTTCCTGTCTGTTGTTCCTGTTGAACTTGTAGTCGAACCGACAGATTGACTGTTATATGATAGTTGAGCCAAGTTTGACGCAACGTCAATAGCACCAGCAACATCACTTGCTGCTGCCTTTGAACCAACTACGACGTAAAAGTCTCCTGCCTTGCCGAGGAATGTTGGATATGTGTTAAGAGCTGTTGCACCCAATGCTGGGCTGACTAGCACCATGGCTGCCATTAAGGCTGTCATGAAGCTTGCAACAATCTTGTTATTCATATATGATTCCTCACATGTTCGATTTTTAATCACTATTCCATCTTTCATTTTCATGATCGATAGATTATAGTGCTTGGGTTTTGTTAACATTAATTGGTCATTTTTACCTATATAGGTTGACTGAAACAATTTAAAAAAAATTCTAGGAGCTAAAAATCTATATCAATTATACCTTTTATAAGCAATAGAAAGTTGCTAATTGTTTCTAAGAATAAAATAAGTCGTTTTTATCATAAATAAAGTTTATTTTCCTTCAAATTTCTTGTGGGCTAACTTTAGCTTGTTTGTCCTTCCAAGATGTATAACCTCTATCAAACCACGTTCCTGAAGTCTTTTTATCACCCTTGAGACTTTTGCCTTCGATAAATTAGTCTCTTGAACAACTCTTCGTTGATTAATCTCACCACCAGCTGCTGTAATCACTTCCACTATCCTCTTTTCAAAGTCGTCAAGAACGGAAAGTATCACTTCCTTAGGCTGCTTTGATCGTCTGAAGTAGAAGAATGCACCGCCTACTATGACAAGCACCAGTGTAACTATGATAGAAATTATATTTGTCGGTATGTTGTTTTCAATCGGTTCGTACAAGGTCTGTACTCTGAATGATTGATCTGCTTTGATATTCTGGAAATTCCAATTTATGATTATACGTCTGCCGTCACTCACTATATTGCTAGGTGTAGGACTGGCTGCAGGAATCAGGCTCGTGTTGGCAAGAGCATATCCTTCAGGTAATTTCACTGTAGCTGAAGCAGCGGATATATCCTGACCTAATGAAAGATCAATGGTAAACAAATTACGATCCCCAAGGTTCTTAGCAAAGTCTTGCGTTTCAAAACTCAAATCGAAAGTACGTCTATCCGGGGTTAAAGACATTTTACAATTGATAATACTCGCTGCACCGCCAGTTGTAGTGCATGCAACTGGACCAGAATTGGTCGAAGCATTCACGTTCTTTACAGCTCCAAGAACAGTCATCTGGAACTCTGTCTCAGGATTGACAAAATTTATTGTTAATTTTATTTTTGCATTCCCGTTGGAAGCCAAGTCTGCATCAGCATCATAGAACTGTATCTGGGCATATGCCTTTGGTGTAAAATACAATACTGAAACAATCAGGACAGCGACTGAAACAATTTGAAACAGTTTCACATTAATAGAATACGTTTCCAGTATTTAATCTTTATGAGATGAAGTTCAGCTTGAATCCGCAGCTAGGGCACCTGTTGTCAACTACGTTGAATTTCTTTATGACGCTGTTCTTCCTGTCCACTGCGAGCTCCCTACAATTGTGGCAGAATGTGCTTTCCTCGTTGTGCGGTGGGTTGGAATGGATATAAACATAACGCAGACCTTGTTTTCTTGCCTCTGCAGCAAGGTTCTCCAAAGTTGAAACTGGTGTAGGTAGGAATTCCTGTTTGCCGCTAGGTTGCAATTGAATTAAATGGTAAGGTGTTTCAGGTTCCAATTCGTGGTTTATCCAGGCAGCCAGCTTGTTAGATTCTTCCAGACTGTCTCCGATTTGTGGAACGATTAGATTTGTTACCTCTATCGCCAGTTTCTGTTTCCTGAATTGTTTCAATGCGGAAAAGACTGCTTTGACGTTCTTCGCACCCATGTATCTGTCATAAAGATCTGAATTGAGAGAACCGTATATCTTGACAGTCACCGCATCCATGAACTTGCCGATTTTCTTTATCGGTTCTTCTGTCGTATAGCCGTTAGTGACCATCGTTGTCTTGATGTTCCCCCTGTGGGCATTTCTGGCAGTCTTGAATGCAAACTCGAAAAACATGAAAGGTTCTGTATAATTGAATGTTATGGACTTGCAATTCTTCTTTTCTGCAAGCTCAACTATCTGCTCTGGCGTATAATACTGATATTTGACCTGCAAAGGACTCTCATGAAGTTGTTTGTTCTTCAATTCGAAATCAGAACAGAAAGGCCCACGGACATTACATCCAGGCGAACCGACGAACAAGGTGTTTGAATTTGGATAAAAATGAAACAGGTTACTCTTCTCTATCTTCTCGACTTCCAATCCAACCACTCTTCCAAAATTCAACGCGACAAGTCTATTGTCTCTGTTCTCCCTTGTCATCGAAAAGTCTAACTTGCCTTTTGAAATGAATTCTTCACGTGCTGATATGAAATCCCTTATGCCATTTCTTTCTTTTTTCCAGAACAGAGCTTCCTCTATCTCTTCTTTAACCTTAGCCATTTAACCCCCTTGAAACAAGATATATTATTAGTATTCAAACGTAATAAACAACTGTGCCCCAGTAGCTCAGTCGGTAGATAATTAACCGAAAGCAACTGCTTCGTAAGCAGTGGGTCGTGAGTTCAAATCTCATCTGGGGCTTTCAAAATCAGAAATATAAACATTGAATTCGGTGAATGTTTAATGGAAGTCGTTTTCCACTTTAAATCAGAAAATTACGCCAAGGCGAAAGACATTTTATCCAGTGACGATGTTGTAGGCAGGGCGAGCATGACATTCAAAGAAGGTACGTTCATAGGAAAGGACGGGTATTATTGTTATTTTTCAGGAACCGAAGATCAGTGTGAACGCGCAGAAAAACTTGTGGAAGAACTAACTGAAAAAGTCAGTGATGAAGAAAAATCAACTCTGATAAATAAAATAAAGGAAGAGGAAAACAAGGCTATAGAAGGTTTTGGAAACATCTTAGGTTGATAACATGAAAATTGGCATCATTTCAGATACACATGATCAGAGAATCAAAATTCTTGAAGCAATTGACATTTTTAATGAGCGAAAAGTTGAACTAGTAATCCATTGTGGAGATTGGGTTGCACCATTTACAGCAGCTAGATTTTCTACATTAATGTGCCCTATAAAAGGAGTTTTCGGAAATAACGACGGTGATAAAGTCCGACATCGGGAGAGAAACGATTTTATTGAATATTACGACGATAAAATGGAACTTGAGATTGGTGGAAGAAAGCTTGTAGCAACTCATGGTCATATATCCGGGATGGCTGAGGATTTAGTCAGGTCAGGAAAATACGATGCTGTATTTTCAGGGCACAATCATATAGCTCACTTGAAAATAGAAGGTAAGACTTTATGGTTGAATCCAGGCACCTTAGTCGATGAAACTAACGATAAAACCAAGGGAATGAGCATAGCAATATATGATACTGAAAATAATAATGCTGAGATAATAAAATTAGGATAATAATGCACCGGTAGTCTAGCCTGGTAAGACGTGAGCTTGCCAAGTTCAAGTGCCGGGTTCAAATCCCGGCCGGTGCACAACCAAAACCTTAATATTGTAGCCAAGCGAAATAGAATAAGATACGATGCAGTTTTTCAACAGAAAAAAAGACGATTCTAGAAGCATGCCAAAAGATTTGCCGTCTTTATCGTCATTGGACCAAATACCAATGCTGCCAGAACCACCAAAGCCTGTAGAACAACCTAAAATGATGAGAGATGAAAAACCAACAGTTGCTCCCTTGTTTGTAAAGATTGAAAGATATCGACAGATATTGAGCACGATTGGATCGTTGAAAACATCTTTGATTGTTGTAAAGAACTCTCTTGACACGTTGGATCAGATAGAAAAAGCGCGAGACCAGACATATTCTATTGTGAGTGATATTGTCAGGAGAATGGATGAAAAATTGATAAATCTTGATAACGAATTGTTGAGACCTGCAGGGTTCCATTCACCATCAGATACTTCAGCGGAACAGCAGGATATTAGAAGCATCGATGCGACTGTTTCCGAATTGAGAGGACAGATTGAACAGTTGAGATCCGAACTCGGAAAGATGGTTTAAGATATCGAAACTGTATTTCCTACTTTGATTTTATTCTTTGTTGTAAATCCAGAATTCACTTCAAGAACATAAAGAGATTTTTCTGATGGGAGATATGTCGTACAATTCAACATGCATGGTTTAGCATCTTGAACAATATCTGTTATTTTCATGTCCTTGTTGATCCAAATTATATCGATGGGAAAACTCATGTTGAACATCCAGATTCCTGGATAATTTTCTGTGTTGAAAATGAATAGCATCCCATTATTGGATGACAATGAATTTCTGCCAATCAAGCCTTCAGTTTGTTTTTGTAATGTGTCTGCAACTTCTGCCCTTATAGTGGTATTTCCTATCCTGACAGTCTTATATGTCGTTTCTGTAGGAACCAATTTCAATATGAATAATATAGCCAGCATCACAGGTATGACAAGAAGTGTAATTATGAATGGCACTGGTACTTTCTTCATCTATTTTATACAAGGTTTTTATACTTAATTTAGATATTATCTACTACGCGGGGGTCGCATAGTCTGGTCAATTGCGCCGCGCTCAAGTTATTGAGCTTTGAAAAAAGATGAAATAAGATACGCGGTCCCTTAGTGGGTACGGGAGTTCAAATCTCTCTCCCCGCATCAAAACGATATTATGGAAAACGAAGAAGAAGCACAGGAAAAAATGCTGATGTACAGAATGCTAGAGAGCAGACTGGAATCGGCTGCAAGAGAAAGAGAATTGGTCAGTGAAAAGTTTATGGAAGTTGTATCTACGATTTCTGCATTGGAAAACATTGAAAAAAACAGTGACAATATACTTTTCAAGATGGGAAGTGAAGTTTATGCGAATGGCAAGTTGGATGGTAACAACAAATTGTTAATCGAAATCGGCGCGGGAATAGTTGTTGAAAAATCTCTGGAAGAAGGAAAACAAATTCTAACTAAAAGAAGAGAAGAACTCGAAAGATTGTCGAAAGAAACTCAAAATAATATCGAACAAATTACAGAAATGTTAAACAAGATGGCTCCTGAATTGAACGAATTGATGAAAAAAGGAAACAAAGGTTGATTAGATGTTTGGATTCCTAAAGAAAAAAATCTCTAATGTAATCGAAAATATTTCGAAAAAAAAAGAGGATGAGGAAAGGTTTGAAGAGCAGATAGAAAAGATTGAAGAGAAAATTGAAAAGGAACCAGAAAAAGTCATTGAAGAGATCGAAAAGATCGGTGTAGAAGAATTCGTTGAACAGGAAACTAAAATCGAAGAACCAAAAATTGAAGAAATCAATGTTGAAAAACCAATTGAGGAAATTTTTGTAGAAGAGAAAATTGAAATACTGCCTGAATCTAGTGTAGAAAAAACTGAAGTGCAAAAAATCGAGACCGTAGAAAAGGAAATTGAAAAAATATTCACAGAAGAAAAGATAGAAATCATACCTAAAACAAAACCTCCGGTAATCGAAACTTTTGCAAAGGAAGAAATCAAGAAATTGGAAGAAGAAATAAAACAAGTTCCAAAACAAGAAAAGATTTCGCTTTTCAAAAAAGTAATCAAGAGAATCACTGAAAAGAAGTTGACTGAAGAAGATATCGCCCCACTGTTGAATGAATTGGAGAATGGATTGATAGAATCTGATGTTGCGTATGAAGTTGCTATTAAAGTCAAGAATGATTTGAAGGATAGTCTATTGAATTCTGAAGTGAAGAGAAGCGAAGTTAGGAAATTCGTTATAGACGTTATGAAAAGGAGCTTGATGGACGTGTTGAATGTTCCATATGTAGATTTGGAAGAGACTGTGAAATCAAAGAAACCATATACAATACTGTTCATTGGATTCAATGGCGCGGGAAAGACTACAACACTTGCAAAAGTTGGCAGTTGGCTAAAGGATAAAAATTATTCATGTGTATTCGCGGCCGCAGATACATTCAGAGCTGCAAGTCTCGAACAGTTGGAAGAGCACGGAAACAGGATTGGTATAGATGTGATAAAGCATGATTATGGTGCTGATCCTGCTGCTGTTGTTTATGACGCAATAGAACATGCAAAAGCCAAAGGCAAACATTTTGTCCTTGCAGACAGTGCGGGAAGAATCCACACAAACAAGGATTTGCTGGATGAGATGAAAAAAATAATACGTGTGAACAAACCTGACTTGAAGGTATTGGTTATTGATTCAATGACTGGAAACGACGCACTACTCCAAGCAAGAGTATTCAATGAAATCGGTGTTGATGCTGTCATTTTCACTAAAGTTGATGTGAATGAGAAAGGCGGGTCAATTCTTTCAGTTACACATGAGATAAAGAAACCTATATTGTTCCTGTGCAACGGACAGGAATATGATAAAATGATAAGTTTTAATGCAAAGGAATTTGTTGATAATTTAGTCGGTGTGTAGATGTTTGATAATTTATCAAAAGGTTTGGGAAATTTAATTAGGAAGATTTCTACTGGTACTGCTTTGGACAAGAAAGCCATTGAAGAAACCTTGGTTGATCTTAAGAAAATTCTTTTGGAGTCTGATGTTGACATACAATTGACAGACAAGCTGATCAATGACATTAAAAGAAAATGTTTTGATGAAAAAATCCCATCTGGTCTTACTTTGAAAGAACATGTGTTGAAAGTCATTTATGACGAACTTGTGAAACTTTTGGGTGAAAAATCACACGACATGTCTGGAAAGAAAAGAATAATGAGTGTTGGTCTGTTTGGTTCTGGTAAGACTACTACAATAGGAAAGCTTGGAAGATATTTTCTGAAACAGGGATTGAAACCTGCACTAGTCGGATTGGATTATCACAGGCCGGCTGCACCGCAACAGTTGCAACAGATTGGAAAACAAATCGGTGTATCAGTTTATGTTGACCTGAAAGCGACTGAGCCTTATTCAGTTGCAAAGACCGCATTGGAAAAATACAAGGACTATGATGTGATAATTTTCGATACCGCGGGTAGAAATGCTCTTGACAAAGAACTTGCTGATGAATTGAAAAAATTATCTGAAATAATAAATCCTGATGAGGTCCTTTTGGTCATACCAGCAGATCTTGGAAAGATTGCAAAGACACAGGCAGAAGAGTTCCACAAACTTGTCGGTGTGAATGGAGTTATCATTACTAAAATGGACGGTACTGCTAAAGCAGGTGGTGCAATTGCTGCAGCATCGGTGACTGGAGCTAAAGTAAAATTCATTGGTACTGGGGAAAAGCTAGAGAATTTTGAATTGTACAACCCAGAAAGATTCGTCTCACGCTTGTTGGGACTGGGTGATATGGAGACATTATTGGAAAAACTCAAAGAATCTGATATTAAAAAAGAATCCGTAGAAAGAATTGTTGAAGGTAAGTTTACACTGCAAGATTTCATTGAACAGATTGAAAGTTTGGATAAGATGGGACCGTTGCAGCAGGTGGTTGGAATGATACCTGGAATGGGAATGGCTAAGATACCAGAAGACTTGTTGAAGAAACAGGAAGAGAAAATGAAAGCATACAAAATAATTATTCGTTCCATGACAAAGAATGAAAGGGAAAATCCAGATTCGATAACACAGGACAGGATAAAAAGAATCTCCAAAGGTTCTGGTAGAACTGAAAACGAGGTACGTGAACTATTAAACCAATATAATCAAACAAAGAAGATGATGAAACAACTTGGTGGAATGAAAGGGTTGCAAAGAGGAGAGTTCAAGAAATTGGCACAACAGTTCGGGATGAAAATATGAAGATGGAAGAATTGGTCAGGGAAGTTTTCAAAGAACCAATGTGCGACAATTGTGCTGGAAGAACTGTGGGTAACTTGCTTTCTGGTTTCGACAACAAGCAGAGAGGGAACGTATTGAGAACTTATGCTGCTCTACTTTTGGATTCTGGTGAAAAATTGGATTTAGACCCATCAAACTTTCATGGGATGAAATTTAGGAATATAAAACTCGAATCGAAACAACAAAAATGTAAATTGTGTAAAAATTTTTTTAGCGAGAAAATAAACGAATTGTCAAAATCGATTTCAAAAAAGCTCGACAAAATAGAATTCAATACCTTTCTTGTTGGATCTGTACCGTCTCACGAGATGTTGAACGATGAAGAGAAATTACAGGAAAGGTTGGGAATAGAGTTTTCAGAAACAATTAAATCGGAAATGAACAGGGAATTGGGAAAAGCTATAGAGAAAATAACAGGAAAACATTTTGACTTGAAGATACCAGATGTCACAATAGTCGTTGACAATAACACTGATACTACAAGATTGCAATTGAGAAGCGTATACATTTCAGGTGGATATCAAAAACTGGCTAGAGGAATACCACAAACCAAGTGGACTTGTAGGAATTGTAATGGGAAGGGATGTACTGTATGTGGTGGTGAAGGGAAATTATACAAGACTTCCGTACAGGAGATTATTGACAAACCATTGTTGAAAGCTGCCGGGAGTAAGGAAAGTGCTTTGCATGCAGCGGGTAGGGAAGATATAGATGCAAGGAATCTTGGATTCAGGCCTTTCGTTGTAGAGTTAATCAAACCTGAAAAAAGGAAACTTGATTTGAAAAAACTGGAAAAGGAAATTAACAAATCCAAAAAGGTAAAGGTCAAAGGATTGAAACTTGTCGGTGACGGAAGACCATTGATAATAAAATTGAAGAGTGATAGATATGAGAAGACTTATTTTATAGATATAGAGTTTGAGAAAGATGTTGACAAGAAACTTTTGAAACTTGTCAAAGGATTGGTAAAAATACCTATATTGCAAAAGACCCCTACAAGAGTCGAGCACAGACGCGCGAAACTGACAAGGAAGAGGTTAGTGAAGGGAATATCGTATGTTGTATCTGGGAAGAGGCGTGTCAAGTTTACGATAAGATCCGAGGCAGGACTGTACATCAAAGAGCTGATTAACGGTGATGGTGGAAAGACACAGCCTAACATAAGCGACATGATAAAGAATAAAGTTAAAAGCTTACAGTTAGATGTATTAAAAATACATTCGTGATAAAATGGTAAGAAAATCTCATGGTTCAAAAGTAAAGAGTAGAAAGAAGCTCACACAAAAGCCGGGCTATAGACCAACAATAACTAAATTCTTGAAATCTTTTGAGATAGGTCAGAAAGTGGCTATAGATCAAGAACCTTCGAGCCAAAAAGGAATGCCATATTCAAAGTTCAAGGGACTGACTGGTGACATTATCGGCAAGAGAGGCAATAGCTACATTATAGCGGTTAAAGTGGGCAATAGCACCAAAAAAATAATCGCCAGACCAGAACACATAAAGTCAAATTAGGACCTTTCTGAATATTTTAAATAGACCTATGATTAACTATTTGTAAGGATTTTATGGAAGTAATGATCGAAGAATTAATCTCAAATGCCAAGGCAAAAGAGATACTAGAAGAGAAGGAAAAGAAGGGAGAGTTGAAATTCGAGCAAAAGAATAGCTTGGATGTTCTGAAGAGATTTGTAAAGATTGATTTGGCAAAGGCAACGACATTGACAGAGGATTTGAGGAAGATTGAGAAGCTACGAGACAGACATGTGATGAATATTGTTAATTTTCTCCCAGAAGACAAGGACGATTTGAGAGCCGTTCTAGGCAAGGAATATTCTTCACTTACAGACGAAGAGATTGACCAGATAATAAAGACTGTTAAGAAACACTTCTAACCGGTGATCAAATGTCAACAAAAGACGAATATATAATAGTATTGGATTTTCTTTCATCAGGAAAGTCTTCGGATAGAAGAGCAGAACCATTGGCACAGGGATTGGGAGACAAATTTTTCAGTTTGCTTGAAGTTGTGATAAAGGAAGGGTCTACAGTAAAGACCAGGGACAGGATTTATGTCGGGGATAGCAAGAGAGAAGAGGTAAAGTACATCAGAACGAAGATAAGATATTCTGAATTGACCAGTTACGCGAAGGATATGTTGGAGGAAGTTGTGAATAGCATTGTTTCAAACGATGAGAAGAGATTTGTGAACTTTTTCAACACCGCTGGATCATTGACGACAAGAATGCATTCACTGGAACTTTTGCCAGGAATCGGTAAGAGACACATGTGGCAGATAATCAGCGAAAGAAGGAAGAAATCATTCGAGAGTTTCGAGGATTTGAAATCACGTATCGACATGATGACAGAACCGAAGAAGATGATCATCAAAAGAATAATGGAAGAATTGAAAGAGAAAGACGGGCACCAGATATTCGTAGGCGCGCCACTTTAGATTGATCTTGTCATTTCAGTGACTTCGACTTCGTTTACATTTTCTATTGAGCGTAATGCAGATTCAACTTTTTCCAGAGTGCCTTCTGCGTCATCGACAAGTGTGGTTACAATTAATGCAACAAGACCAAACGCGACAGGTTCCTGTGTAACTCTTTGAGGACTAATTTTTTGACGTATGTCATTCTCTAGTTTTGATAAATCAACTTCCACGCCAGTCGGCATGACTTTGAAAGTGACAATTACTTCTGACATTAAGGCCCTTCGAAATTGCATCCAGAACAAGTATATTTTATCCCTAGATTCTTGCATGTCGAACAGCGTATGATTTCCACTTCACCGCATTTCGGACACTTGAATCTAACAAAATTCTTCCTAGCAAGCACGTTTGTATTGCATGTCGTACACTGTAATTTATCCATTTTTGACCTTCTCAAGATTTGATTATTAAGTTTATAAAATTGAATTTTATCATATGAGAGCCATTATCGTTCATATGTGGGCTAGTAACCCAGATGCTGTATGGTACCCTTGGCTCAAGAATGAACTTGAAAATAAGGGGTTTGATGTTAAAGTACCAAAATTACCAGAAACAGATAAACCACGGATTCAAAACTGGGTCACATCACTTGCAGAAACAGTAGGGAACTTGGATGAAGAAACTTATTTTATTGGACATAGTATAGGATGCCAAACCATTGCAAGATATCTTGAACAACTGCCTGATGATATAAAAGTAGGTGGGGTTGTATTTGTTGCGGGATTCTTTAAAAGACTTACAGGCATAGACGATCCTGATGAAAAGGAAACTGAAATGCACTGGCTTGAAACACCGATTGATTTGAAAAAGGTTAGTAAACATTTTAATAAAAGTATTGCAATTTTTTCGGACAACGACCCATTCGTTCCTTTAGATAATCAAGATGATTTCAAAAATAAACTCGGTTCAGAAATTATTATAGAACATAATAAAGAACATTTTGATGGACAAGAAGTTCCGGCGGTTTTAGAAGCTGTATTAAAGTTATCGGATAAAAATTAATTGTAAGGGCTTGTAGTCTAACTTGGATAGGACGGGAGCTTGCGGAGCTTCTAATTAGGGTTCAAATCCCTACGGGCCCACTTTCAGAATTGTCTTTGTTTTTATGGCGCCTTCCCTCAAAACAATTATTTTTTCATCTAGAATCTCGACTACTGTAGACGGCTTTTTAATTTTACATCTACCACCATCCAAAATCAAACCCACCTTTTTACCAATTTGATTTGCAGCCTGTTCTGCTGTAGAACACTCTATTGCACCAGATATGTTTGCACTCGTTGACGTTATTGGAAATCCTGCAATCTTTATCAAATCAAGGATAATCTTATTGTCAGGTATTCGTATTCCTACTTTACCAGAACCGTGTGTCAGCTGACTTGGAAAGTTGAATTTCATAGGGAGGACTATTGTCAATGGACCTGGCAAGAATTTCTTAGCGAGTTTCATAGCAGTGGAATTGAAATGAACATATTTTTTTGCATGATCAATTGAATAGAATGAGATTGATAATGGATTCTTAAAATCCCTTCCTTTTACTTTGTATACTTTCTTAATTGCTTCCTTGCTTAGTGCATTCGCGCCGAGACCGTATAATGTATCAGTTGGATATACAACCAGTCCATCGTTTTTGAGAATATGAGAGGCCAGCTTCAATAGTTTTTCCTCTGGTCTATTTGGATTAATTTTTAAGACTTTCATATAATTATATGGTAGTTTCGAAGAAACAAAAAGAATACGTTTACTGGACAGACAGGGTCGCTGAAGAATTGAAACAGCGTGTGAAAGAAAATAAAACATTGCAGAAAATAGTGAAGGAACGCGGATATATTGTTTATGATGAAAAGACTCCTTCTGGCAGGATTCACATTGGTTCAGGAAGAGGCTGGGTAATTCATGATATTATTGCTAAAACACTCAGGGACCACAAGCTAAAAGGAAGATTCATTCTGAGTAGTGACGATATGGATCCGTTTGATGCGATGCCTTCATTCCTACCGAAAGAAAAATTCGACAAGTATATGGGGATACCATTTAGGAATGTCCCGTCGCCTGAAAAAGGATATGAAAGTTATGCGGATTATTTTTTCTCTCAATGCACTGAGTTGTTTGAAAAATGGGGAATCGAAGCTGAGCTGGAATCTACTGGTGAAAGATACATCAGAGGGGATTTCAATTGGGCCATAAAGATTGCATTGGATAATTCACACAAGATACAGGATATATACCAGAAAATATACGGGAAGACTACAAGTTCAGACAAATTACCTTTCAATCCTATCTGTGAAAAATGTGGGAGGATTGGAACTACAGTCGCATACGAATGGGACAAGAAAAGAGAATTGTTGAGATATTTCTGCAAACCTGATTTGGTAGATTGGGCAAAAGGATGCGGACATGACGGGGAGATATCACCATACAATGGAAATGGAAAACTTCCTTGGAAAGTTGAATGGGCAGCTAAATGGCCGACTGTAGGAGTTGTTGCAGAGACTGCAGGCAAAGATCATTTCACTAGAGGAGGTTCGAGAACTGTTGCAATTCAAATCGCATGCAATATTTTCAATTATCCACCACCATGGCCATCCACATCCGAAGAAGATGGGAAGGGATACGAATTCTTTTTGGTTGAAGGAAAGAAGATGTCTACATCAAAAGGTATTGGAACTAGCTTTGCCGAAATATCCACACTAGTCCCGCCAGAAATTTTAAGATTCCTTATGGTTAAAACGAGACCTGAAACAATAATCGATTTCAAGGAAGAGAACATACCGATGATTTACAGTGAATTTGAGAAATATGAGAAAATTTATTTCGGATTGGACAAGGTTGAACCTAGAGAAGAAAGAAATGCGAAAAGGATATATGAACTAAGTTACATTGGAAAGATTCCTTCCAAGAAACCATTCAGGATATCATTTGATTTCGCATCAATGCTGTCACAATCATTGCCTAAGGAAGATATCACAGAAAAAGTTATAGAGACTTTGAAAAAGACAGGTCATCTGAAGAAACCATTGAATAAATTTGAGAAAGATATTTTAACAGGCACTCTTGAATATGCTGAGCTTTGGTCGAAAGAGTTCGCACCTGAAAGATTGAGATTGAATATAGTGAAACTGTCTAACGAAATAGTCAACAAGTTGTCTGAAGATCAGAAAAATGCATTGAGACAATTGGGTGATTTCTGGAAAAAGGAAAATGATGAGAATAAAACATGGGAAAAAATAAAAAAGATTGCACTTGAGAACAACATCCCGACACAAAAGTTATTCGAAGCATCTTACATAGTGTTGTTGGATAAAACATCGGGACCTAGACTGATGCCTTTGATGCAAAGTCTGGATAAAGATTTTGTTGTTAACAGATTGAAGGATACTGGGAAATTAATTTATGATGGTGAAGAGTTTGTCGTTTCTGATGTGACCAAGAACGGTGACATGATTCTGCATAAAGTTGACAAGTCGGGATTGAATGTTGGTGATAGAATAAAGGGAGTTATTGATTGGGAGAGAAGACATCGTTTAATGAGAATGCATACCACATCACACATACTCTCTGCAATCATTCATAATGAAACTGGTGCACTAATCAGCGGTGGTGGATTGGATTTGGACAAATCTAGGATTGATTTTAATGTCAATGAATTTGATCGAGAAAAATTTGCTGGATATGTAGAGAAAGTTAATCAGCTTGTCAAGGAAGGTGGTGAAGTCAAATCATATTTCATGGACAGGAATGAGGCTATGAAAATTCCGGGGATAATAAAACTGTTGGAAGCGTTGCCACCGAATGTTCAGAATATGAGAATTGTAGAAATACACGGGATAGACATGCAAGCAGACGGTGGAAATCATATCAAGGATATACGGGAAATCGGACAGGTTGAAATCGTAAAGATGGAAAACAAGGGAAAAAACAACAGAAGACTGTATTTTACACTAAAACCGTAGATTATTTTACCTTTGTGCAAATAACATTATGGCATTCATGGAAGATTCAAAGATTTTCAAGAACCAAGATATACTTTCTTCAGAATATTTACCGGACATGCTGCCGCATAGGGAGAATCAGATAAAACTACTTGCGGATAACCTTGAACCTGCAAACAGAGGTATGAAACCACAGAATACATTCGTGTTTGGTTCGTCAGGAATAGGAAAAACCGCAGCAACAAAATATGTTTTCAGAAAATTTGAAGATTATTCGGGTATCAAAACTGTTTATCTGAACTGCTGGGATTATAACACATCACTTGCAGTCTTAGCGAAACTTGTTTCTGAATTTGGATTTTTTGTACAAAGACGTGGTTGGGCGAAGGATGAAGTTATCGAACGGCTTATAGAAGCGCTTCAGAAATCTAAAAAATCTTTATTGATTTGCTTGGATGAAGTTGATCAATTGATTAACAAAGACCAGAAACTTTTGTACGATCTGCTAAGAATGAACCAGTATGTGAAAAATCCTATTGGATTGATTTTCATTTCAAATAATCCACATGCATTTGTAAATCTGGAACCTAGAATAACGAGCAGTCTCAGTTTGGATGAGATAGAATTCAAACCATATACACTCGAAGAAATGAAGGACATATTGAAAGAACGTGCCAGCAATGGATTCCGTTCAATAGAAGAGGGTGTTGTTGCACTTGCATCCGCACACGCATTGAATAAACACGGTGATGTTAGAGTTGGATTGGAATGTTTGATGAAAGCTGGCAGACTGGCTGAACAGGAAAATTCGGACAAGGTGTTGGTCGAACACGTCAGGAAAGTCTTGAAGGATGTTAAACAGGTTAAACCTGAAATATTGAAGGAAAAAATAAACGATACAGAAAAAGTAATTGTCGGTATTGTAGAAAATAAACATAGATTGTCATTCGACCAACTCTACGATGAGTATTGTGAATCTGTTGATGAACCTCTCACAAGAAGGATGTTTCGTGAATATGTGAATCATTTGGATGAAATTAAATTAATCAAGATAATGCAGAAGAAAATTGGGAATAGTAGAATTATTTCAAAAGTCTGACTGCAAGCTTTTCATTATCCCAGAATAAAAGTTTCAATGCTTTACTGGGAGACAACCAAGCATAATCAATAATCTCCCTGTCGCCATCCCAATTTAGTTTTGGTTTCTCGTGGATGTTCCCCTTTACAAGATACGTATTCACCATGTGATGTGTTTCACTGAATTCGAAATCGTATTCATGGACTTTTTCTAGAACTTGAACCTCTTTCAGTGTAACTTCCTCCATTATTTCCCTTTTCATTGCCTGTTCATCCGTCTCTCCTTCTTCTACACCGCCTTTAACAAGTCTCCATGTGTATCTTTGTTTTGTCTGATCGTAGAATCTAATAAGGAAAACTCTTTTTTCACCGTTTACTTCATCGAAAAGTAGAGCCTGAACGTCATGTCTGATTTTCATAGAAATAGATAGGCTCTTTAAATAATTTAAGGACACGTTAATAATACTAAACACAGCGGGATAGACCAGCCTGGAGTGGTCGCGAGGCTCATAAATTTTTTGGGTGACCTCGAAATCGAAAGTTCAAATCTTTCTCCCGCTATCATGGGTTCATAGTCTAGTGGTCAGGACGCCACCCTTACAAGGTAGAGACCGCAGTTCAATTCTGCGTGGACCCACTGAAAATGCCGAGTGTGGCAGCAATCAAAAATGTAAGCTGCCTTATTTCTACTCTAGGCCTCCAACTGAATTTCTCATTCACAGATGAGAATCTCAACGTACCTTTGTCCCCATTCAACGTGACTTGGTATCTGTTGTGACCATTGAAGAATTTTATCTTCGGTCTGAAACTTATCACTCGTAAGTTTTCTGGGAACTTTTCCATGCAATTTTGAAACTTCCCATTCATTTGAAGATTTCCACCGCGGAGTATCTCATAGAACAAACCCTCGACATTTTTGAACATCACCTGTTTCAATTCAGTTGAATGCTCACTGTAGATTGTCTGAAGATTCTGCGAACTCAAAACCACGCGGGTGAATTTTGTACTCAACACATGCTCAAGAATCTCTACTATTTCATCTAGTTTTGATTCGGAACCTGTGTATATCTCCAAAGTTTTTGTCAAGATGTTTACGAAACTGAATATCCTCTTTAACACGCGAGTCTTTCCATTCTGTTTCAGGTAGGATATCACTTCCATACTCTCGTTCTCGTCCAGAACTTTCTTGACATTGTTTTCAAGATCTTCGTAGAACCAATAGTTCACGACTATCTCGTTCCTGTTGTATTTGCTAACGAAAGCTGTCAACCAGCTGTCATTAGACTTTTGTCCATTCAAAGATTTTGCAATCTTGAATGGTTCATCCAAATTTTCGAATTTGAATACCGTTATTACCGACATTGTTTTACCTCCATTAATGTATATACATTAGATTTGCTGAGTGTATATGGTTTTCGTAGGAGTTCGTTTCCCGGTTGTCTCTACAGGAAGGTAAAATAAACCTGCTTTTAATATAATCAGAACTGTAAGAACCATGATAGACTAGAATCGGTATATTTATGTCTATACATTACAATATACTTATAAATAAGTAGGAGAATAGATTATTAGTGATTACATGGAATTCAAGCACTCGAAAGACGTTGAATATGATACAGACAATGCTAGAATGATTCTGAAAACACTGAACAGCAGTGCTCGAGGAATGACTATACATGATATTTCTAAAGAGTTGGGACTTAATCGCCATACAGCTACAAAAATTTTGGAAAGGATGTTAGTTGAAAAGAAAGTTAACTATGACGAAAAGGGGCCGTCTAAGATATATTACTCGGTTGGTTCGAGCAAATTTGTCGGTAGGATAGATTTGAGCGGTTATGACAAATTATGGATAGATGTCTTCAAACAACCTCGTTATGAAAGCGAGGAACCTTTCATCAGAATAAACCAGACAAAGCACGATCATTTGATTCGTTCAAGCAGCAAATTCAAATCTGTTGGGGCGATATCGATAAAGAAAGGTCAGCTTGTTAATCTGATAAGAATTTTGAGAGACGTTGCAAGAAAGGAATTCAAGGTAAACGTCTAAAAATAAAATAAAAAATTAAAGAATTTCTTTAAATTATTTTCAGATTACATGAAAACTTTGTAAAGTTTCCACAAACCTGCTAGTCCTACTAACACGTAAACTAGGTTGAGAACTGGTGACCATTGTCCTAGAAGCAATTCTAGGACATTTGTGCCTTTTCCTCCTAATGCTAGAGCTGTTAGACCCAAGATACCCCAGTTGAGGGCACCTGCTACCAGCAATACTAGACCCACCCAGCTTAGTGCATCTCTATTCTTCATTAATGGTTCCTCCTGTAGTATAGTTCGTTAGACGTAATTAAAAAGTTACTGTAGGGTTACGAAAACGAGTATTTTGCATTCGTTGGAATTGCATGGTTCGAGCGCCTTTCCTATTGTTGTGCCGAAGCATTTGTTCTTTTTCTCATCAGTGTCGATAGGGCATTTCATCGCATAGCCTGGCTTGGAGGATGATGTGAGGAAATCGCCTACATTTATCGCACCGTTCTCGTTTGTTGTTTTGACAGGAACCCTTCCTGTAAGTGCAATCAATCTTATGTTAGGATTATTCTCTGGGTTCCAATCTCCCAATTTTATTCCCGGATCTGTTGATACAACGCCGAGTATTTGTGAACTGTATTGTGTTTGTGTCTTTTGAATCGCTGTTGCATTTCCTTCTGCCAGAGAAACGACATCACCGGGTCCTATTGAACTATCTGATGTTTCGTATTGTTCTGCAACGTCGAATGCCGCTATCTGGAATTTCTTTCCCCAGAACTGGTTGGAATAGATGTTGTTCCAGAAGTTTCCTATCGTTCCGAGGTTGGAACCGAAAGTGTATGAGCCGCCTGATGTAGAATTGCATGAGGGAACGGCACATTTGACTATTTTGAGATCATCTAAATTTTCTTCACGATATGCTATTATCGGCAAACCGTCTGGTGCAATAACCAGAGAACTATATTCACCCACATTTCCTGTATCTAAATCTGTTATCGTGTTTCCTGAAGTGCATGATGGATTGCCACATTTGAGAACTCTGAGATCGTTGAAGCTGCCATCGGAACGACTGTATGAAGCTACAGGCAAGCCATCCGGTCCTATTTTCAAGGAAGCCTGTCGTCCGGTAGTCGAAGCTGTATCCACACTAGTAATAATATTTCCAGAACTACATGCAATGTTACCACACTTTACGATTCTAATTTTATTTGCAGATGCTGTATCCTCATATTCTGCTATCACTGGTAAACCGTCTTGACCTATGGCTATGGAAGTATGATGCCCTACATCATTCGTTGTGTCAACAGCAGTAATAACATTACTAGCATTGCAGTAGATGTTCCCACACTTGACTACTCTAAGGTCAGCGTTTGTCAAATCATAAGAAGATACTATAGGCAATCCATCAGCGCCGATTGCTATAGCTGGCCAAAATCCTACATTATTTGTAGATTCTACGGTAGTGAGAATGTTTCCTGAAGAACAATCTGTAGTGCCACACTTTGCTACTTTCAAATTACCATTAGTATTATCGTAATATGCAATAACAGGTAAACCGTCTGGTGCAATTGTAATATAAGCCCCGTAATTGGCCGAGCCTGCACCTGTTGTTTCGATATCTGATATGGTACTCGAAGAACAAGTGGTATTATTGCATTTTGCAACTTTGAGTTTACCATTAGTGACATCGTAATAGCTGATAATCGGCAAACCGTCTGTACTTATAGCTACAGTAATAGCTCGTCGATTGGAAACTGCTCCTATGTCTCCTGTTGAATCTATAGTTGTAAATGTGTTTCCTGAAGAACAATCTGTAGTGCCACACTTTGCTACTCTAAGGTCAGCGTTTGTTTCATCCCTATATGCTATGAATGGAAGTCCGTCTGATGGAATTACCATGAAAGGGTGTGTTCCTACATCATTTGTTGTTTCTACATTATTGGTCGTCTGCGTCGCATTCCCGCTCGTCGGTTGTGCGACAGGTGTGACATTACCAGTGAGCTGGATATTTCCGACGACACCTAGAGTTGCATTAGGTGCCGTTGTTCCTATACCGACACGGTTGTTCGTTGCGTCAACGAAGAACGTAGAGCCATCGATTGAAGAATTTGTCGAACCAGATACTGAAAGGTTACCTGATATATCAAGTGTCGATATCGGTGATGATGTGTTTATTCCTACCAGACCGGATGTGGTTGCGAAGTATGCATTCCTCGATACAAAAATATCCCTCCATTTCAACAGGGAGGTTCCGATATCAAATGAATTGTCTGATTTTGGGTAGATGTTTTTAGCATTTGTAAGATTATCATACACTTGCAAAGATCCATCTGAACTTATTATCAATGGTACCCATCGTGTTCCGTTATATCCGTGAAGCAGTGTCACGTTTGTCGCATGCACCGATGGCAGTAATACCATGAATGCAATCACTGCAATAATTATTCCTGTTCTCATCTGCTTACCAACACCAATATCTTGCATTCGTTAGAATTGCATGGTTCGAGCGCTTTC
>JACPJS010000012.1 GCA_016187405.1 Candidatus Aenigmatarchaeota archaeon | reverse complement strand
TGTCCGCCGATGAATGTACCTGTGGTGTTTACTGATAGGAAGGAATACGTGGAATTGCTTACGTTCAATAAATTGGTTGCAGAGCCTGTGACATGCAATAACGATGCGGGAGATGTTGTTCCTATGCCGATACGGTTGTTCGTTGCGTCGACGAAGAATGTAGAGCCGTCTATTGAGGAATTTGTCGAGCCGGATACTGATAGATTCCCTGAGACATCAAGTGTGGAGATTGGTGATGATGTTCCTATTCCTACCAGTCCTGATGTTGTAGCCAGATAGGTGTTCCTTGTGGCATAAAGGTCTCTCCATCTCAATGACGAGGAGCCTAAATCGTAGGTGTTGTCTGTCTTGGGATTGATGCTCAGCGAATCGGTTATGTTAAGGTCTGACTGTAGTGTGCCGTCTGAGCTTGTCTTCATAGGAATCCATGACGTTCCGTTCCAGCCGTACAGGAGGGTGACGTTGGTTACTGCTGCATAAGTGGCAGTGGCAGACATCATGAGTGTCAATAATGCGAAAATTATTATTTTTGTTTTGTTCATTTTAAATCACGTAATTTGTTCTCTGGCAATGTTAATATTGAATTGAGATTTTCTAATTCTGATTTGAGATGCTGGTTTTCTTGCTGCAAATTCTGTTTTTGTTGTTTCATATTATCAGTTACTAACGGCCTTGATAACCGCGAAGTTTATGATGATCGCGCCAGTCTCGGCCCCACCCGAACCCGCCGTGACCGCGATCCCGAAACTTCCGTTCGCGACCGTATAAACGACGGCCCTTGTTCCCTGAACGACATTCCCGCTCCGCACGGTAAGAATGATCGTGTCACCGATCGCCACCGCGCTGTCGGTCACGACAAAATCCGCTTCTGTGCCTGCCGCGAGAGATGTGGTATCGGTGGTGATCGTTCCAGTGATGGTATTCAGCGTCACGCCCGTTGATCGACTTGTCGTCTGGGTGACCGCGCCGCCCGCGCCAGTAGCGTAACCGATACCAGCAGTAGGTCCCGTGCTTGTGATGCCGCCAGTTGTGTTTATTCCTTGCGTGAAGTTACCTACGCCCACCACATCCAGTTTCTGTACTGGGGCTGTTGTCCCGATGCCGACGTTGCCTGTGCCTGTATCAATCAGGAGGACTGTACCGTCCGTGCCTGCACCGTCGATATCAGTGCTTCTTAGTCGAAAATCAGCCCCGTTCCAACCTAATAGGTACTTCCATGCACCGTTGTCACTAAAGAGGATATCAGCTCCGTTTGCAGTGCCTTCAAGATTAAGCGCTACCTGGTTTCCGGAAGTAGCATCCTTAAGATGTAGTATTTTATTGTATGTTCCCGGAGCTCCGCTTTGTCCTGGACTCGCTGTTCCTATTCCCACTGCTGTTGCCGTGCTGTTGTATAAATTAGATCCTGACAATACCCATCCTCCAGCTGATGCAGTATCCTCAGCGGATATCCTCAATACGCCAGAACTGGTGACATTCAATCCTGTCCATGCACCGTTGTACCCATACAACTGGGAAACGTTCGTATCTGCCTGTGTCTGGTAACTTCCGTCAGGAAATAATAATCCTGTGTTTGTCCCTGATATCGTGAGGTTTCCATTTGAAATCTGAAGTGCTGAAGTCGGGGTTGATGTGCCGATGCCGACTTTAACGCCAGAAGTATCATTATACAGATACGATCCTGATCTTACCCAACCGAAAGCGTCGTTTGTCTGTGCAACAGACAGCCTCAGTATCCCATCGTTGGTCACGTTCAATCCCAACCAGCTGGTTCCATTGTATCCATATAGTTGGGAGACATTTGTGTCAGGACCTGTGGCAAAGCTGCCGTCAGGAAATACAACCCCCGCATTCGTGCCAGCGATTGTCACGTTCCCATTGGTGACATTAATCGACCCACCGACGACATGCAATGTTGCATTAGGGAGTGATGTACCTATGCCGACTTGAATGCTGGATGTGTTGTTATAAAGCGTGGAACCAGATGTAGTCCAGCTTCCGCCAGCAGTGTCCGTTCCGCATACAAGAGTTCCATTGGCTGTTGTGTCTATAGTGTCGCAGGATGCAAGATTGACTCTGATGTTGTTTCCTGATACGTTTAGATTAGTCGTGTTAAGCCATGATGAAACATTAACCGAGCCTACTACTGAAAGTGTTTCTGTTGGTGTTGATGTGCCGATGCCGACTTTAACGCCAGATGTGTTGGTGTACAAATTAGATCCAGTAAGAACCCAGCCGAGAGAATTGTTTACTGCTGGAACAGACAGCCTCAGTATTCCCTCGCTGGTGACATTCAATCCAAGCCAATTGATTCCGTCATATCCGTACAATTGCGATACGTTCGTATCAGGACCTGTTAGAAAGTCCCCATTTGGAAAAACGATACCTACACTATTTTGAGTTCCTGAAATTGAAATGTTCCCGCTGACATTCAATTTGACATTAGTCCCAGGGGAATATGTTCCTATGCCGACTTGTCCTGTTGTTCCGTTGACAAACAAAGTTCCCGCACTGACATTCAGTGCAGCGCTGGTGTTGGCTATTTCCAGTGTTGAAACTGGCGTTGATGTGCCGATGCCGACCAATACCCCGGCAGTATTGTTATACAAATAAGCACCGCTTGCTGTCCATCCAACACCTCCCGCCTGACCGCATGTCAAAGTGCTCCCTACTGCAGTCACGGCCTGACCTGCGGGACATGCTGAAGGGAATCCTGTAAGATTGCCCCATCCGAGAGTGCCGAAAAACCATGAGGCATTTACATTGGTTGAATTCACCCATCCGCCTGTAGTCACGATATTGCTTGCTGTCTGCAATGTATTGGTCCCTGAACGGTAGAGGTATGTATCGGTAGAGCCATTCCCAAAGAATACGTATGATACATTTGTTATGTTAACACCTGAAGCGTTAATATTGACATCGAAGGGACCTGATACCTGTGACAATGGATGTGATTGGACCTGTGCTAGTGCTGGTAATGAAAATAAAATTATAGCCAATGCTGCTGATAAATAGTAAATTTTCATCTCTTTCCACCTCGCTTGAGTGTGCAAATCTTGGATCTACCAGATTCATGGCATTCTATATAACCAGATTCCTGCAATGCAAAAACATATCTGGAGGCTGTATGTCTATGCAACTCGAGGTTCTTCGCAATATCTGAAATCGGCAAGCCGTCTGCGTGTCTTCCCAGCAGCTTTATGATGTTTTCCTTGATATTGTCTACTTCCATGATATTGGCCTATGTACACCTAAAGACAACAACAACTGCCTTAGGCTATCTAAGTCTACCTATGACTACCTAAGATGACCTATGTTGTACAATGGTATACATTATATTTCGACTTTTGTGCTTATAAATTCTAGTTTTGTGATTGGACCGATTATAGTGCACATGAAGTCAAATTCTGTAAGAAATCCAACGATTGTACTCCCGGATATGCCTTGTTTTTATAGAAAACTGATGGAACTGTATCCACACCCATGTTCACACACTGTTGCGCCAAGTTTCCATCGCAACTGACATATAGTTTCGTAGCGTAAGCACCACCAAGAATATTAAATTGAAGTATCGTGGCTGTCTGATTTATACCGAATATTTTAACATTTTTATTGTCAAGGCAATCTACAAAATTGTGAATCCTTGTTATTTGGTTTATAGACTGGTTTACTAAAACCATGCTTTCCGACATCAATTCCCCGTCTTTTGTGACGTATGCTTCACGATAGCTTGTTGCCCCGGCATTGTCGGTGGCCTTGAAAAGGACTTTGTACATTCCACTAACTTCTTCGACTTGAGAAACTGTTACATTCAGTCCGGGATTTGTGACTTCGTATAATGTTTTTACTTTTTGAACGGCTGTCTGCTGGGAACTGGATGAAAAATTAAATGGTATATTCAGATTCGGTGATTTGAATAAATTGAATGCATATCCAGCAACTGCCAAGATTACAACCATACATAGAATCAAGAAAATATGCTTCTTCTTCATTGTTCTGTTTTTATTTTCGAAATTTATAAACTTAATTTATCAACCGAGAATTATTTTTATGAAGTTAGGTTCGGTTGTTATATTTCTCCTGATAGGATTCGGTATTTATTTACTGACAGGCTATTCGAATGCCGCACCAAGCTGCACATTCAGGGGTTCGTGCAATGTCGGTGAGACATGTATTTTTTCAGTGTTCCAACAAAATGACAGTCATGTTGGGAACTGCAGTTACTATAACACCAAGGTGTGTTGTAATGAAACCACTAGCGTGGCCGTAAGATCGGGCGCATGCAATTCGGATGAAGGTGCAGTTCTATCGGAATATCAAGAGAACAATACCCATGTTGCATCTAAAGACTATTATGGGACAAAAGTATGTGTGAAGTTTGGAAGTAATGCTGCTACAGGAAACGTAAGAACATCTTGTCTGACTGGTGAGGGTTGTGTCGCATCTGTATTCCAACAAAATGACAGTCATGTTGGGAACTGCAATTATTATACAAACAAAATATGCATTCGTCAAGTTTTTCCTGTGACGGTTACAGTAAATTTGAATGACAGTAATCCTACATGGAACGGTGGTGTGAGGGTAAGCGGTACTGCATCGAGATCGGACGGGACTTTTGTCGATACAAATCCAAACGGATTGAACGTGTATGTAAACAACACATTGTATTGCACAAACGAGACAGATTCCAGTGGGAATTATATATGTGATTTCAGTGCACCGAGCCAATTGGGCAATTATTTGGCAAATGTTACTGTGTTGGACCCGTTGACAAGTTTAACATGGAGTAACACAGCTTCATTTATCGTCAAGGCCATAACTGGTCAGCCTACATCAGCAGAGTCATCTGTGCAAAGTATTTCCTGTTATGAAGAACCAAGAGTAGTGCAAAATCCAGACGGGACTTTGACCGTAGCTAATGTGAGGATTTGTATTTGGAAATGATTTAATCCAATTTGAGAAATAGATAATATGAAACTTTACATCAATGTTGCATTTATAATGTGTGTTCTTGGATTTTCCGGTGCTGTAATTGCTGCACCATTGTTGCATGATCCAAATCCGGTAAACAACACCTTCATCATAGGAGGTAACAAATTATTCTCAATCAATGCAACAAGCTCTAATCTAAATTCGAGTGCAGTGGCTCTGCATATAATATCTCAGGATGCCTTTCAAAAGGGGGAAGATTGGGATAAGAACATATTGACATGTATTAACACGAGTGGTGAATGGAATTGTACAAAATCATTGTCATTTGCTATAGCAGGAAGCGATACAATTGAATATTTTTATTTTCGTGCCAACGATACAGATGGTTCCAGTGCAACGAGTGGAACAATGACCAATCCTTATTTGTTAACCATAGACAGACAGACACCTACACTAAGTTTCATTAAACCTGTGAATGATACTTATGTAAAAGGTACGCAGAAAATTTCTTTTAACGTTGTTGATTCGGCATCGGGTGTTGATAACAACACTGTTCAATATTCATTTGACAATTCCACATGGACCACTATGAAGAACATAAGTGTATTGACATTCGAAGATAGTTTTAATACGTTGAATTATGCAGATAATCAAACGGTTACATTATACGGAAAGGCTTCGGACATTGTAGGCAATAATGTTTCTGGGAATATTAATTTTACAGTGGATAATGAATTGTCAAAAATGACAATCTTGTCGCCATCAACACTCTTATATGCGGGATACATCCAATTAAAAGTAAATGTTACAGACTCGTATTCGGGTGTTGATTTATCTAATGTTGCATATAGTGTAGAAAGTCTCAGCGGTCCGTTGTCATGTACGATTGGGGACAAATACAATGCGACATGCAGTGCCCTTTTTGATACGAGCCAGCTATCAAATGGAAATCACACCATTTTATTTTCAGTCACCGACAAGGCTGGAAATTTGAAAAATGATTCTGTTGTTATTCAGACCGACAATTCAAAACCTACAATTACAATTTCATCACCGGATCAAAATTCCTATCTTAGAGGAAATGTGACAGTAACTGCCCTGTTGACAAATGCGAATACAACTGTCCAATATGTTTTAATAAACTTGCAGAAAACCGGTGTGATCCTAAACCAAAACATGACATGCGATGCAAACATAACACGCTGTCAATATACGATAGATACAACATCTCTTTCAGACGGTGCATATGCTCTAAAAGTTACGGCGGTGACTCTTTCGAATAATGTAGTATATCCTATATCGGTGACGCTTGATAACAAAGCGCCAGCAATCAATATACTTTCTCCATCAACATTGGGTGTATCTGGGACATTTACAATTCAATATTCAGCAAGTGACGAGATTGCGATTGATAAAGATTCAGCATCATTCAAAATAGGAACTTTAAGTCAGTCAATAAGTTGCAGCCTAGAATTACCAGGAAGGAATATGATATGTTCCACAGATTTCAATTCCAAAACTATAGCAGATGGAACCTATACGCTTCAAGTGTTTGGAAATGATTTGGCAGGAAATACGGGATCTGCCTCGACATCAATAAAAATCAATAATGGTCAATCTGGGGGTGGGTTGAGTGGTGGTTCAACTGGAACATCATCTGGATCTGGAACTAGTTCTGGTGGTGGATCAACTGGAACATCATCTGGATCTGGAACTAGTTCTGGTGGTGATAATCCAATTGGCAATCAGGGTGAATCATCCAGTAATTCAAAAGGTCCTGTTGACTGGTTATTATCCATTAATTTGCCGTTCGGTGACAATATGTTGTTGTATGTTGTAATTGGATTTGTCGCTATTGTAGTAATTATACTTGCAATAATTGTTAAACGTGGTTTGAGGAAAACCATAATAGCAGGTTAAGAAGAGATAATATGGATGTAACATTTATTGTCGCAATATTTCTTTTCATACTATTCGTTACGGTAATTCTTGTTCTTGCAATTAATTATTTTGTATTATTACCACAGTCTACAACTACGATAGAACTGAGAGACAAAACAAAAAGTGTTTTTGATATTTTCTTCGGAAACGGTGGCATAGTAACCAATGAAAGATCCTCTGTTGATTTATACAGGGTTCCGGTTGTTTTGACAGAAACGGCAGGAACAGCACGGACAAATCAACCGATTGGTGTTAGCATATCATATGATGATACTTGTGGTAATAAGGCATGGAATAATTCCGTTAGAGTTTATGATCAGCAATTCAATGAAATGCCATCAAAAATAGGATATCAGGTATTGTGTTCCAATCAATATATAAACTCTTCAACTGTTGTTTTTCTTGCTAATGTAAGTGCAAATGAGAAAAAAATATTCTATGTATACTCGATAAATAATACAAATACGACACCACCGAGATTTAATTTGACGTTAGCAGGGTATTGGACTTTTGATGAGGGGAGCGGGACACTAGCGAAAGATTTCTCAGGAAATGTAAACAATGGGACTTTATCGAATGGTGCTGTATGGGCATCTAGCATAGCAGGCAATTCCATACAGTTCGATGGCCTTGATGATTATGTAAATGCAAGCAATTCAAACAGTTTGGATATAAGCGGTACTGGTTTGACTCTTGCAGCATGGGTAAAAATAAATAATACCGCAGGCACAGGAACGACCGAAAGAATAATTTCAAAAACATCTGGGGATGGCTCAGAACAATATGAATTGTTATACACATCTGACTCGCATGGTGTTCCGAATAAATTCAGGCTTGATGTGAAGACATCAAACGGATTGGTAAGTGTTTACACTGCGACAACATATACATCTGGGACTTGGATACATGTTGCCGGAAGATACAACAATAGTTATATTGCAATATTCATCAATGGTACTGAGGTTAATGGAGCAAGTCAATCTGGTTCTATAAGCAGTACTAGTTCTGAAGTGGATATAGGAAGACTGGCTACTGGAGGACAACTCTTTAACGGTACTATAGACGAAGTTAGAATATACAACACAAACATATCTACATCCGAGATACAGAGCATAGGATCGTTGCCACCGACTGTGAATATTTTGCCCGATGAGAACATAACAGCAATATCAGCAGATAAATTCAATACTCTTGCAGGCAGAAACTATGAAGATGTAAGAAGCGTCATAGGGGACGGCTGGAATTATAGAATTGAAATAAGGAAGAGTTAATGAAAGGGGCATATTATACATTGGAAGCGGGGATATCGGCGTTTATAGTAATCAGCATTTTCGCTCTTTTGTTCTTGACAACTCCAACGAATCCGGAAGTTCAAAGGGCGAATATCAAAAATGATGCATACAAGGCACTGGACGTTCTTAATTCACAGGGTTCCTTGAAAACAAATGCACTGAACAACAATGCAACTGCAATTAAAACAGATTTAGCAAAGTTCTTGTCTGCAACACTCTCAAACGATGTTACATTATACAATCGGACGTTTGTAAATGTCTCTTCATCATTCAATGCAAAAGCAACTGATACTATTGCAGTCAGTTATTTCATTGCAGGAAATGACGGGAATTATACACCAAGAGAAATAAGGGCTTACGTGTGGGGATTCCAATGAAGGGACAGATGTTTCTACTTACAGCCGCAATTATAGTAACAGTTTTGATTTCATTGAAGGCGTACGTAAATCTTCAGCAAATTTCAAACCAGAGAGATATATTGAATGTAAATTTGGATAATCTAGTTTTCCAAAATATTGTGAATGAAATAACTAATGTGTTGAAATATTCGTCCCTTACTCCGAATGTTATGTCTGACAATGCTGTTGATTTTATAAATTTCACTAGAAATGGAACGCAGCACGAAGGTTACACGTTGAACGGTATATTTGTTGGTGCTAAAGTAAACTCAACCAATCAGACAATGAACATAACAGTTCTAAACTTTAGAAATGAGAATGGTGTGAACTTTACAGTAAAACTGAATACGTCAAGCCCTCAGATAAACTATACTACATTAAATGATTTCAATCTTTGGACAAACAATTTTACCTTTACAAAAGGAGATACATACAATCTCACAATAAGTTTGCCCGACAAAGGATACGAACAAAACATAACGATACAAACTAAAGAGAACAAGGATGTCTATGTTGGGTTTTACGATTTCAAATTGAGCACTGAAAATGCCGTATATAGAAAAATTTTCCAACAAACTTTCAAAATTCCCAAATAGGTGTTTATGTTAGAAAAAATCGAAAATAGGTTCATGAAAGGATTGTCCCCATTGATATCAATGGTACTGGTCATAGCATTCGGTATTGCTGCTATGACAATAGTTCTTACTATCGTGAATCCGTTATTGGACAGCGCAAAAGATTCTGCATTGGTGAATGAAGGGACGCAGAATATGTTGCTTATAGATTCTGTTATGAAAGCTGTTTCATCAGAAGCAGAAGGTTCAAAAAGAACTATATCGATAAAAATAACTGACGGTGTTTTAAGAACGGATCCTGCAACAGATTGGGTGTATTTGGATTACACGCCTAAGACAAGATATGAAATAGACGGATTTTCCGGCGATGTACAAATAATCAGTAAACCGCAGTTTCTTTCGTTCTTCAATCAATATGTCGATGGTGATACCGCTAGTGATACGTGGACTAGTTATAATGGAACTTGGGCGATTGATACTTCAAGATTCAAAGGGACTGGAGGTATAGCATATCATGTTCTTGGAAACATATCCAACTTCCAATACACTGGAAATATAATTCAATCGTCTTCGCCGGAAGGTCAGATATTTGTTCTTCCTGTAAATCCTAGGGATATGGTTTTGTTCATACCATTTGATGGAAATGTCAACACAAGCATCTCAACAGCATATGATTATTCAGGGTACAGAAACAATGGAACATTATCGAACGCGACAGTTGCAACATGTTTCACCAACAATGCATGTCCAAGTTGGGTGAATGGTAAATTTGGAAACGCGACAGATTATGATGGGACTGGTGATTATACATCGCTTCCGGGAATGGGGCCTTTCTTAGGCAACACAGGAACTATATCAGCATGGATAAATTATCGTAGTCTACAGACAACAACAGGAGTTGTGGACTTGGCAGGATCTGGAAACAGCGGTTTATTTTTGTACGCAGGTAACGGAAACAGCACAGTAACATTCCAATATGGCACTGGTGCAGCCACTGTACAAGTCACTTCAAGCAGTACGATAACTTCCGATACATGGTATCATGTTGTAGCAACTTGGGATTCGACAGGAGGTAAGTTATATCTGAACGGTGCTTTAGTTGGATCTGCATCACAAGCACCAAGCATTTCATATTCTGCAAATGGATATATCGGAAGCCAAGCAAATACAGCATCTACATTTTGGACTGGTCCAATAGACGAAGTTCAAATATACAACAGGAGTTTACAGTCACCAGAAGTTTCATTTTTATACGAAAGTAGCGCGAAGAAAGTTACGTTCGGCGGAAAAGAAATTCAGGATATATCAAAATATGGAAACGCAACAATAGTATTGTCGTCACCTGGCTCGAGTTTCTTTGATACTATAAAAGTAAAATACGGACCTGAAAATGTTAGATTTGTTCTCCCGTATACACGTGTTGACATAAGCAATCAGGCAAGATTCGGACCTGGGCAACATTTAATTGTAGTATCGCACAATTCAACAAATGCGACAACAAACAAGGCTCTAATAACAATCACAGAATAATTGCATAGGTTTATCCAATCGAATAAAAAAAGAAGAAAAGAAAATAAAACGGCTTAAAAATCGTCTGACTCTTCCTCGCCCCAGAACAAGTCTTCATCTTCGGGAGTTTCTTCGTCACCAAAATTTTGGTTCCAATTTTTTTCCATTGGGGTCTTCACCTTAATCTAACTTTTATCGTTGCAAAGTATATAAAGGTTTATGATTAGTGTAAGTTTTAATTTTACTCGAATTAAAATCATTTTCAATGAAATTGAACTTGGCGAGACGAGATAAAGTCATAGAAAAAACGAAAATCGAAGAAAGTTTGAAGATTATCGAACAAAATCCTGATATAATTTCTCTTGGAGCGGGTGAACCTGACTTTCCTGCACCAAAAAATGTTGTAAAATCTGCAGAAAAATTCTTGGAAAAAGGATATACGCATTATTCACCACCACAGGGAAGACATGAATTGAGAGAAGCACTTGTGAAAAAATTGAAAAAAGAAAATAAAATCGATGTCGATCCTGAAAATATAATAATCACATGCGGTTCGAAGGAGGCTATATTACTTTCAGTTCTTACAACAGTAAATCCGAAAGAAGAAGTGTTGATTCAAAATCCTGGATACGTTGCATATAGACCTATTGTTGAAATGTTGGACGCGATACCAAAATATATTCCATTGAGAGAAGAAGACAAGTTTGAAATTCATCCTGAAATTCTGAAAAAAACAATAACAAAGAAAACAAAATTATTGATATTGAACACACCTTCCAATCCTACTGGAACTGTTCTTTCTAAAAAAACTTTGGAGGAGATTGCAGATATTGCAATTCAAAACAATCTCACAATAATGGCGGACGAGGCATATGAAAAGCTGATTTACGATAACGAAAAACACATCAGCATTGCAAGTTTGAATGGGATGGAAGACAGAGTTATAACAGTGCAGAGTTTTTCAAAAAGTTATGCTATGTGTGGATTCAGAATTGGATATGCTGTTGCGAATGAGAGGGTAATAAAAGAAATGACAGAATTCAAATTATGCACGACCTTAGCGGCTCCGACATTCGGACAATTGGCTGCAATCGAAGCATTGAAACATTCGTCAGATTATGTAAAAAAAATGATAAAGGAATATGACCGCAGAAGAAATATGATGGTCATGAGACTGAATGAAATTCCCGGATTTAGTTGTACAACACCAAAAGGTGCGTTCTACACATTTCCGAATATTAAAGAATTCAAAATTTCTTCGGATAAATTATCAGATCTGTTATTGAAGAAATCAAAAGTTATGACTATTCCTGGAACTGAGTTTGGAAAATATGGTGAAGGTTATCTTAGATTGAGTTATGCTACTGCATATAAAAAAATTGAAACTGCATTGAATAGAATTGAAGGGTATGTAACAAAGTTATTTAAATGACTACAATGTGATTGTTTTTGCAGAAGGTTAGGTCTGGACGGTTAGGCCTCGTCTATATCGGAAAACGGTCTTCATGTCCGAGCTAAAAGCCCTTGGAAGGTGTAATGATTAATCTCAGTCCGTATATTCAACTGAGAAGCCTTGTCCCTATGGGTTTTATTGTCTGGAAACCCTCCAGGTCCGGAAGGAAGCAAAGGTAACTAGATGGTAAAGTGCTATAGGATTAACAGGGTCGAGACGATTATACGGGTCAGCTGTGGTTGGTTGTTGCTTCGACCTTGGGAGCACCTTCTGCTTTATTTTTAAAAACGAATTGATTGTATGGCAAAAAAATTTCTGATAGTCTGTGGGGGTTTACTGATTTTAGTTTTCGTGATATTGGTATTTCCGAGTAATGTGCCGAGTGGAAATGAAGCAAATTTACAATCTAATTATGTTACAATAAATCTTCCTGCTGTTGATGTTGCAGGAAATGGCCAGATTGCAAAACTTACAGTGCGTTCAGAATCAGGCAACGGAAAGATATTGACAAACATCAATCAGATTTCCTTTTGGATAGATACACAAGACTCGATAAGAACTGCTGAACTGGTGGCTAAGAATATAACTCGAAAGGGTCTTTCTAATATTGACTTGGTATACAATATAGAAACAAATGCTCCAGTAATTGAGGGTCCTTCTGGGGGTGCTGCATTGGCAATAGCAACTGTTGCGTTGCTTGAAAACAAGACATTGAATCAAAGTGTTATGATTACCGGAACGATAAATTCAGATGGTACTATCGGGCAAGTTGGTTCTGTTTTAGAAAAGGCCAAGGTTGCTAAATATACTGGAGCGACATTATTTCTGGTTCCTGTAGGCGAAGGCTATGAAAACAATTTCTTGCCAGAAAAAACATGCACACAATACGGTTCTGTTACATTCTGCTCTACCAAATACAAAACCCAGACTATTGACATATCAAAAGAAGTCGGAATACAGGTTGTGGAAGTGGCAAATGTAAATGATGCATTAAAATATTTCGTTTCTTAATTTAGTTTATGGAAACCTTCACAGCAGAGGAGATAAGGGACCTCTTGATTTCTATCTTGGCTTTAACTGTAATATTTTCATGGAAGGCTTTTCCTGACTATGGATTGGATTTGAATCTGCTACCGACTTCCGCGATAATAATCATAGTTGCATTCTTCCTGCATGAGATGGCGCACAAGTTCACGGCAAAGAGACTGGGATTAATTGCGCATTATCAGATGTGGCCGCAAGCTCTCTTGTTCGGAATGGTTTTGATGATATTTGGAATTAAATTTGCTGCACCTGGAGCTGTGGTTATTTCGGCGTATAGATTCGCTAGATACCCAATGAGAATGAGAAACATTCAATTGTCTGAGCAGGGGATAGTCTCAATGATGGGACCTATGACAAATATATTGGTTGCAATTATCGGAACCCTCTTCACAGGTCCGTTCTTCAAGACTTTGGTTTTCATAAACGCATGGCTGGCATTAATCAACATGTTGCCAATCCCTCCTTTGGATGGTAGCAAGATACTACTATGGAAATTCTGGATATGGGGCTTCATGTTCTTCCTGTCTTTAATACTTATTTTCCTGACAATAGTTTAGATTGAATGAAGTACATCGCTGATTTTCATTTACATTCGTCATACAGCCGCGCAACCAGTAAAAATCTGAACTTGGATACTTTATCGGAAGGTGCGAAAATAAAGGGACTTGATATTTTGGGAACAGGGGACTGGACACACCCATTATGGTTGAAAGAGTTGAAGGAAAAACTTGAACCTGTTGATGATACCGGAATATTTTCCTATAACGGTATTCATTTCACGCTTGCAGTAGAGGTAGCAACTCTGTACTATTTTGAGAACAAGTATCGCCATATACATCACAATATTCATGTAAGCTCGTTTGATATCGTAGACCAGATAAATGATATTTTTTCCAAGTTTGGTAATTTGTCTGCAGACGGAAGGCCTATTTTGAAATTATCATCGGCTGAGATGGTTGAGAGGTTGATGGGAATTGATAAGAAAATTCTGATATACCCGAATCATGCATGGACCCCTTGGAGAGCAGTTTTTGGAAAAATGGGTGGTTTCAATTCTTTGGAGGAATGTTATCAGGATCAATTAAAAAATATTTTCGCACTGGAGACTGGATTGAGTAGTGACCCTGAGATGAATTGGAGATTGTCCAAACTTGATGATATTACACTTCTTTCAAACAGCGATGCACACTCTGCCAATCCATGGAGAATCGGAAGAGAAGCGAATGTTTTTGATTTCAAGAAATTATCATATGATGAAATCTTCGATACGATAAAGAAAAAGGACAATAAAAGATTCCTGTATACGATTGAAGTTGATCCGAATTATGGCAAGTATCATTTTTCAGGTCACAGGGATTGTAATATCAGTTTGGGACCTAAGGACGCTATAAAATTGAACAACAAATGTCCGAAATGCGGGAAGAAGTTGACCATGGGTGTTTTACAGAGGGTCGAGGAACTTGCTGACAGAGAGGAAGGATATGTTCCCAAGAATCATATACCATTCAAGTCATTACTTCCTTTGTACGAGGTAATTTCTTTTGTGACTGGCGTTAGTGCATTGTATTCAAAGAAGGTCATTGCAGAACAGGATAAACTAATTGGACACTTTGAGAGTGAGATGAATGTATTGTTGGATGCTGGAAAGGAAGAACTGTTGAAAGTTACCAATGATAAAATTGCAGATGCAATAATCAAAGTGAGAGAAGGGAAAGTGAAATTCGAGGCTGGATATGATGGTGTGTATGGAAAGCCTGTATTTGATGGTGTGATAAAGAAGAAAACTTTTATAGACCAAAAGAGTTTATCTGATTTCAAAGGGTCTGTAGTCTAGTGGTAGGACGATACCTTCACATGGTATAGACTGTGGTTCAATTCCGCACAGACCCACTTAAGCTACTATAAACTTTATGATGAATGGATCTGTATTTTTGCTGGTTCCATCGGAACACATCGCATTGTAGACATATGTTCCTGCAGGCAAACTAGCCAAGTTTTGTAAATGCGTGGTAGAAT
>JACPJS010000006.1 GCA_016187405.1 Candidatus Aenigmatarchaeota archaeon | reverse complement strand
CATATCAACTGCATCCGCTAGTACTTCCACAACTCGTACATGTGAAGCAAGTCCCAGCCCTCACCATCAATGACCCGCATTCAGGACAAGCAGGCGCATCCCCATTAATGTCGAAATCACTCTCCTTGTTCTTCACAAAAAGATCCAATTTCGCATTCTCCTGATTCCCGCTCTCGACATCCTCGATCTTATTTCCTTCAACGACTATCGCCTCGCCGTTTGTCAGTCCCATATCCTTCAAGTCCTGGTGTGTAAGGAACTTTAACGCCATCCATCTGAAGATATAATCAACTATAGATTTGGCGACGGGTATCTCCTCCGAATCCGTCCAACCCATAGGCTCGAACCGGGTGTTGATGAATTTGTTCACCAGTACCTTCAACGGAACACCGTACTGCAGTGCAATGGATATGGTCACGGCAAAACCGTTCATCAGTCCTGATAACGTGCTTCCCTGTTTGGCCATACTGACAAACAATTCTCCAGGCGTGCCGTCGTCAAACAATCCCACGTGCAGATATCCTTCCTGGTTGCCTACCCTGAACTTGTGTGCGATGGCCCTTCTCTCGGCATGCAATTTCTTTCTCAATGGTTTCACTTCTTCGGCTTTCTTTTCCTTGAACACAGCCAACGGCTGTATCATCTTGCTTCCGTCACGATACAATGCGACTGATTTCAATCCGAGTTTCCATGACTGCATGTAGACGTTCTCAATCTCCTCGGTAGTGGCATGGTTAGGCATGTTAATAGTTTTACTGATACTTCCGGACAAGAATGGTTGCGTCACAGCCATCATGTTCACATGCGCCATGTAATCGATATATCTCTCGCCTTTCTTTCCGCATTTATTTGCACAGTCGAATATCGCATAATGTTCTGTCTTCAGATGCGGAGCGCCTTCAATCGTCTGTGTTCCACAAATATATTCATTCGCACCTTCTATCTCATCTTCCCTGAAACCCAGGGCGCGCAACAGATTAAATCCAGGCTGTTCATACTGCGATTCTTTGAAACCCAATCTCTCCATTGCAACTTTACCAATAGTAGCGACATTGAATGCAAACAACAAATCCAACGATCCCGGCAGAACTTTTTCAATCTTCTCCAGATCCAAATCAGTGAAACCCTTGTTCTTCAAAGTGAACGGATTGATGTAAGGCGAACCTTCCAATATCCCGGTACCGGTCATGTATTTTATTATATCCTTGATCTGGTCTTCTGTATATCCCAATCTTCTCAATGATGGTGTGACTGTCTGGTTTACGATCTTGAAATATCCTCCACCGACTAGTTTCTTGAATTTCACCAATGCAAAATCAGGCTCGATGCCGGTCGTATCCGCGTCCATGACAAAACTTATCGTTCCAGTAGGTGCAATCAAAGTCGTCTGCGCATTCCTGTATCCATATCTCTCACCGAGCATCAATGCACGATCCCAAGATTCAATGGCAGCCTTCAACATATAATCGGGACATTGCGTGTGGTCGATCGCAGGAGGTATGATGCTCAATTTTTCATATTCCCCTCTCGGTGCATTGTAAACAGCCCTTCTGTGGTTTCTTATAACTTTCAACATGTGGTCGCGATTCATTTCAAATCCTTGGAACGGTCCGATTACATTCGCCATCTCTGCTGATGCTGCATATGATTCACCTGTCATCACAGCAGTCAGTGCAGCGGCAATCGCACGTGCCTTGTCGGAATCGTAAGGAATTCCCATCTTCATCAAAAGCGAACCGAGACTGGTATATCCAAGACCCAATGTTCTGTATTCGTAACTCAACTGCGCAATTTCTTTCGACGGATACTGCGCCATCAATACCGACAGTTCCAAAACAATCGTCCACAATCTCACAGCGTGCTTGTATCCTTCAACATCGAACGTTCCGTTCTCCATGAATTTTATCAGATTGATCGATGCGAGATTGCATGCTGTGTTATCCAAAAATGCATATTCACTGCAAGGATTTGTTGCGTTGATTCTTCCGGATGCAGGACATGTGTGCCAGTCGTTATAAGTCGTGTCGAATTGCAATCCAGGGTCTGCGCATTCCCATGCAGAATTTGCAATCGTATCCCAAAGTCCTCGAGCATGAACTGTTCTTGCAACACTTCCATCTCCTCTCCATGTAAGATTCCAATCCTTGTCATCAATAACAGCTCTCATGAATTCATCAGGAATACGAACTGAATTGTTCGAATTCTGCCCGAAAACATTATCACCCGCAGCTTCCACACTGTCAGTCTTTACCAATCCTGCTCCAACAATCGCAGCGAATTTCTTTTCTTCAGTCGCTTTCCATTTTATAAATTCCTCGATCTCAGGGTGATCGACATTCAAAAGAACCATCTTGGCAGCACGTCTTGTAGTCCCGCCTGATTTTATTGAACCGGCAACAGTATCGTAGATTTTCAAAAATGACATTACACCTGATGAAGTTCCACCACCTGATAGATGTTCACCTTTTGCTCTAAGATTTGAAAAGTTTGTTCCTGTACCACTTCCATATTTGAAAATTCTTGCTTCACGGACTGCGAGATCAAGAATTCCTCCTTCATTTACCAAATCATCTCTGACAGGCTGGATGAAACACGCATGACACTGGGGGTGAGAATATGAGTCAACAGACCTTGTCAGTTCCTTTGTATCCGGATCAACATACCAATGACCTTGTGCGGGACCAGTTATTCCATATGCATAGTTCAATCCCGTGTTGAACCATTGAGGAGAATTCGGGGCAGCGAATTGATGAATAAGCATGTATGATATCTCGTCATAGAAGGCCTGCGAATCTTCTTCGGATGCAAAATAATTATATTTCTTTCCCCAGTATGCCCAGCAACCAGCCATACGATGAACAGCCTGCTTCAATGATGTCTCGCTTGCAAGCATTTGTTTTCCAGTAGCATCCAACATCGGATTCCCATTCATGTCATATTGAGGAACTCCGCGCTTTCTGAAATATTTTTGCGCAAGAATGTCGACAGCAGTCTGGCTCCAGAAATTTGGAACCTCTACATTGTCCATTTTGAAAACAATCGTGCCGTCAGGATTTTTTATAAGTGAAACTCTCTTCTCCCATTCAGCAGAATCAAAAACATTTTCCCCTTCCTTGGTAAACACACGCGGAATCTTCAGACCCTTTTCAACTACATGAACAATCTCTTGATTAAAATCAGATCCG
Source organism: Candidatus Aenigmatarchaeota archaeon (assembly GCA_016187405.1). Classification (GTDB taxonomy): domain Archaea; phylum Aenigmatarchaeota; class Aenigmatarchaeia; order CG10238-14; family SCSR01; genus JACOWB01. The sequence continues at coordinate 51,741 of JACPJS010000006.1, read as the reverse complement.
TCCATACTCTATCCTCGTTTTAATTCTTTAAGTTCTTTTTCGAAGGACTCGATGTCGCGGAATTTTTTATATACTGAAGCAAAACGGATATAAGCGACTTCGTCCAAAGCTTTTAACTTTTCACCTACCATGTCCCCGATGATTTTTGATTTTATTTCTGTTGTGTTCATGGTCATTAGCTCGTTTTCTATGTCGTCCAATATCTTTTCTATCTTTTCCTGGCTCACCGGACGCTTCTCGCACGCCCTCATTATGCCCATTCGTATCTTGTTCTTGTCGAAACTCTCGCTGCTGCCGTCTTTCTTCACCACTGTCAACGGTATCGTCTCGATTCTCTCATACGTCGTGAACCTCTTCTCGCATTTCTCGCATTCCCTGCGACGTCTGAAAGATTTTTCGTCACTGGATCTCTTGTCAACGACCCGTGTGTCAGGACTACTACAATAAGGGCATATCATATGTCTAATTGTAGTTTCAGTGTTTAAATGTGTTTGAACAGCCCCTAAACCACAATATATTGTGTTTCAGAAAGCTAACACATACAATTTTATTCTGCTTATAATACCGTTTGTGGTCGGTGAAAGAATATTTTACAGAACTCTGGATTGAAATTACTATAATGTAGTTAATTACGAATTATTTTCAGAAAAAAATAAAATTTTATTTAACCTGCGTCTGGTCCTTCGAAATCAGCGATGCTGTATTTGAAATCCTTGTCGGATTTTATCTCACCGCGCTCGCTTAGAATCTCTCTTGCAAGAATCCAGAATATTGTAGCGACAGATCTCTTGCCTTTGTTGTTCGCCGGGATTATAAAATCAATGTCCTTCACTTCGTTGAATGTATCGCATATCGCAACAACAGGCACGCGTGCCTTTGATGCCTCTCTCAATGCCTGACTGTCTGTCACAGGATCAACAATCAAAACTGCATTTGCTTCATAAAAGTTCTTGTATGTAGGATTTGTCAATGTTCCAGGCATGAATCTTCCTGTAACGGATTTAGCACCGATAACTTCTGCAAATTTCTTCAATGAATATACCGCGACTGATTTCCTTGTTACCAAAAGTATCTTTTCCTGTCTTGCCAAAAACTTTGACGCGATTTTTATCCTCTCATCGATCATGCTGAGGTTCAAAACTGCCAGACCGTCCTCACGGACCTTGTAAATGAAATTCTTCATGTGTTCCGTCTTCTGTTTCATGCCTATGTGGATACCCGAGGCTAGATATTCCTCCTTTGGTAACAAAAGCTTTGCTGGCATGGTTATCTAATTGTAGAAGAATGTTTTTAAATCTTTAAAATTAGCGGTATTAAAAATGGATATGCCTGATGAAAGCGATGGAATAATCGGAGGGAGTGAAAGACCTTATAGTGGTAATTATGCTCGCCATAATCGTATTTCTAGATTTCGTTTGGCAACTGAGGTTGGTATCACGGTTGGTGTACTTACATATGGTTTAACACTCGACCATGTAGTTGGTGTAGCTGGAGTTGGTGCACTTATGGTTTATGGAGCGATGCGAGTATCAGCAATGGTGGCATCGACAGAGAGAATTGCTAGAGAATTGGATAATGCAAATAGACTCGACAGACTTGTAATGTCAATTAGAGAAGAGTATGGTAGCGACATCAAAAAATACATGCTTGTAATGAGATATGTAGAAGGTATGCAAAAAGACGGTATGAGTCCTGATCAAATAAAAGTAGAACTCGAAAGACAGGGTATACTCCCATCACAATAAAATTTATACCAACACTTAATTCATTCTCTCGAATTGTCTATTGATATCATCCTATGTAGCTCAATTGGTCCTTGCCAGTTTCATCCTTCTTAGGCGGCATCTGCTGGGACATCATCTGTGTCACGGCCTTTCTCTGCATGTCGTCTATCTTCTTGATGAAATCTTCCATCTCCTTTGTTCTCTTCTTCAGTTTGCTCATGTCAAGTTTAACACCGAGAATCTTCGACAAAACTTTCAATACTTCCTCTGCTGCCTTTGGATCCGGTAGGATAGGATACCCTGAAGTCTCCCCCAACAAACATATTCCCTGCATGCCGTAGATTTTTGCTAGTCCCAAGAATAAACCTGATGCACCTACGATTGTTCCTACCTTGTCTCCCGCATTAAAATTGATTCCATATTTCTTGTATTTCTTCTCCACGCCGACGTCGCTTGTCGCACCAATCACCTTTGGAGTTTCTTTCTGTTCACCTACACCAAGACCGCCCAGTGTTATTATTTCCTTCACTCCGATCCTTTTCATGTAATCCAAGACTTCGTATGAAATCTCGTAATGTCCTTCTGAATCGATGCTCTGCGAGTCGCCAATCATCAAAATCATATCTCTTTGTCCTTTCTTTCCTTTGACATAATAAAATTCATTCTTCAGAACGTGTACCGCTGACGATTGTTGTAATAATACATAATGCATGAAATGAGACGAGAACAATTCTGCGAATTTCTTTGCCTTCAATTCCTCTACAAGATATGTCGCTGCTATCCTTCCGACATGTCCAATCCCTGGCAAACCTTCAATGAATATAGGATCCTTCAATTTTGGCTTCTCCAGTTCTATAATTTTCGTTGCCATACAATCATTTTGATTTTATTCCTTATTTATGTGTTTTCTTAAGTAGTCAATTCGCATTTTTCTTACATCTTCAGTTTTTTCAATAGCGAAAAAATCGTCAGTTAATTTTCCCGTGTCTGTATGTTTGTAGGATTCACTAAATGATTTCAACGTTCCATCTTTCCTAAATTTCTCTTGTTTCGGCAGTTCTTTCATGAAAAGTTTAATTGCCTTATCCATGAGCTTGGCGTGTTTTTTTGCACCGAGTAAATTGTAACCATCAAGAGCTTCAAATGCAAATTTTCCAGATCTGTTCCAAAAAAATTGATGAAATCCCCCATTATGAACTTCCATGTCAACGATCCATGTTGCATAAAACATGCGTATACTTTTGGATTTTCTCATAACAATATCATATATGTTTTCAGATTCGCTTTCGTTGGCAAAAATATATTTTATAACAGACTCTTCTAACTCATCGTCCGAAAGTTTTTGAAGGTTTTTTGGATTTAATTCTTTGGTCATATACTAACTTCTTTGTAGTCTTCTATATTTACCATACTTGTCTTCAGGTGAATATTTCGGCGGGTTCGGATTGATCGCCTTCGCACCGCACTTTGGACAGATGCCTTTCAACGTATAATTGCTACAGCCGGAACATTTTTTCATTTTCATGTTAACTTTTTTCTTCTAGGTTGTATTTCGCATCGATGTTTAATTTTACAGCTTCTGCAACAACTTTATCGAGCTTTTGCTCGAATTTTTTGCTGTCGGCCTTTGGATTCTTTGTTTTAATCTCAAGTCTGTACTTTGGTGCAGAAACATAGCTCACGTCAATCCCGTCCTTTTCTATCCCAGTAAGAACCTTCTTTATTCTCTCGACACCGTCGCTTTCATACGAGCTCAACTGCAGTTCTATCTTGATCGTGAATTCCTTGTCGATGAAGCTCTTTTCAATAATTTTCAACAGGCCTTCTTTCATCCTTGCCGATAATTTCAAATCGTCCATCACTTTAGGATCGTTCTTGATTTCCTCGAAACCCGAATACAAACTATCAAACTGTTCCTTCAACGGGAAACCAATCTTCTCATAAGCCTCGTTCAAATCAATTCCTAATTCCTTTGCAATAATTTTCAATATACCTTCAGACCTCTGCTCCTGCCTGAACTCATTCCACTTGCTCCTTTCCTGGCTCTTTGAAACTCTTTTCAAGCTAAGAGAAATATTTCCATCTTCAATCCTGATGACTTTGGCAACGTACTGCTTTTCCATCTTGACATATTTCTTGATGTCGTGAATCCACTTTCCAGCAACCTCGGATACATGAATCATTCCTTCAGCGCCATTATATTCATCAAGGCTGCACCATGCTGCGAACTGGCTGATCTTCTTTACAGTACATAGAACTAATTGTCCTGGTGTTGGTGCCCCTTTCTTGATTGCCATGATATCAGTTGTGTAGATATTACTTTAAACGTTTAATGAAATCAATATGAAAGTTGTTTTATTCATGGCGCAAACAATCAATGGAATGATTGCCAGAGAGAACTATGAAGAAGAGTTTTTTACGGATGAGACTTGGGATATGTTTGTCAAGTTCTCAGAGGAAATCGGCTGTTTTGTCATAGGCAGAAATACGTATGATATTTACAAAAAGAAAAACTCTGAAAAGTTCAGTCTTGATAAAGTAAATGCAAAAAGAATTGTTGTATCAAACAATCCTAAATTAAAACTGGATGCGAGGTATATTTTGGCAAATTCTCCAAGAGATGCATTGAACAAAGCGAACAAACTTGGTTTTCGTAAGGTCATGGTCACAGGAGGTGGACTTGTCAATAGTAGTTTCATGAAAGCTGGACTAATTGATGAAATAATTATTAATGTTGAACCGTACCTTTTAGGTAAAGGAATTAGAATTTTCTCGGAAGACGATTTTGAAAAGAAATTGAAACTAACTGATGTTAAAAAATTGAAACTTGGCATTATTCAGTTACGATATAGTGTTGCAAACTAATAGTTTATGCAAGAAATATTCACAAACCTATATTGGATTAACCGATTTAAAGATATCATTATATATTATGGTTATGCCGACTGACTACAGACCGAGCTTAAGAGAGATTGCATCTGAGATGAGAAGAGAGCTTGTTGAAAGTGGACCTGTAAGATTCACTGGTATGTTTTTGGGGTTGAATGTTGCTCTAATTACAGGCCCTTATGCAATTCCCTCAGTTGTTAGAATGTCTAGAGAACCAGAGCCGACTCAAACAAAAAGATATTTTCGTCCTAGTGAAAATGCAGGTGGTATTACAGGAGTGATAACTGGTATGGGATTAGATGCGTTGGTGGTGTATGGTTATTTCAACGACCCTAAATATCTCGCTATACCTGCTGCAACAAATGCATTATCTGCATTATATGAGTGGGGAAGACATGCTAGGGGCAGGTTAATAGAACGATCTACAGAAATTAGAAGATCAACAAGAGTAGCCTAAGAATTTAAACGTTTAATATCAAACCATAATTTATTAGTATGAACTGGATGATAATCGCACTTTCATTTGCCACTTTCATATCCACCATGATAGGTGGGAGTCTTACAATAAGGTTCAGGAAACTCCTACCGTATTTCTTTGCGTTCTCATCAGGAAGCCTTATTGCAGTAACATTCTTTGATATCCTGCCTGAGAGTTTGATAATTGCAAATTCAATAGGTTTGCCAGCGAGATATCTTTTTGCAGTGACCGTCGGCGCGTTTCTTTTCTACACTATACTTGAAAAATATTTCCTTACACACCATCACCATGATGACAAGGACCATCCGCACATAATGGGACCTGTAGGTGCGGGCGGATTGATAATACACAGTTTTCTGGATGGTGTGGCTATAGGTGCAGCGTTTCTCGTAAATCCTAGTATCGGTCTGATAATTGCGCTCGCTGTCATATTCCACGATTTCACAGACGGGAGTAATACAGTCACGTTGATGCTGAAGAACAAACACCATGTGAAAAATGCGGCAATGCTATTGTTCTTGGATGCACTGGCTCCTGTGGTCGGAGTACTGTCTACGAACTTTATTTCAATCAACGAATCTCTATTGGCAATGGTACTTGCATTCTTTGCAGGTGAATTCATCTACATCGGCGCGTCAAATTTACTACCAGAAACACACAAACATCCACCATGGAACATGATACTGTCAATGAGCTTGGCTATAGTCCTGATTTTTGTTCTCACTTCAGTCCTGCAATGAAGCTTTATAAAATTCAATTTCGGAATTGAACTGTATGTCGATCGTGCCACAAAAGGAAAATAAGAATATAGAATTCAAGGAGAAACTGACGCCGTCAATCCATTTGAAGGACATCAAGAAACAGCACCTTGCATCGCAGATGAAATATTTGCTGGAAATAGGCAATGGTACCGCTGTATATGTCATTGGTGTGGATGACGATGGAAAATCGAAAGGGTTGAGCGAACTTGATTTCGAAGAGACTATGTCTGTTCTGAAAGTCATCGCGATAGAAAACAATGCAAGAATCGAAAAGGTGGAAAAGTTTTCTGATAATGGAGGGCTTGTTGGAAAATTAATTATTGTCAAAGCATCAGAAAACGGAATCAAGAATCATCTTGTTGTGGCAAGTGCTGGCCACGTAAACGCAGGGAAATCTACAATCATCGGGACATTGATGACAGGAAAACCTGACACTAGTGGAAAACATTGGCTGTATCTCGACACGCTCCCGCATGAGATTGAAAGGAACCTTTCTGCAGATTTGCATTATGCATTGTTCGGATTCAAACATGGAAAACCGATTCATCTGAAAAATCCTCTTGATAAAAAAGAACGCGCGCGAGTAGCAGAGGGTTCTGATAAATTAATCAGCTTCATCGATACAGTCGGACACGAACCATGGGTTAAAACTACAATACGTGGATTGGTCGGACAGAATATTGATTATGGATTGTTGGTTGTTGCGACAGATGATGGTGTCACACATATCACAAAAGAACATCTTGGTCTGTTGATTGCGATGAACATACCTGTGATAGTTTGTCTTACAAAGATTGACCGCGCAAGCAAGAGAAAAATCGAAGAGACAGAAACACAGATAGACGAACTGTTGAAGAACATCGGAAGGATACCTTACAACATTAAAGATGAGAATGATCTGAACGTTACAATAGACAAGCTCGATACGATTGTCCCTATTTTGAAAACATCTTCGGTCACATTGGAGGGATATGATTTGTTGAAGAAATTTTTACTAGACCTTCCTGAGAGAAGAAAGAACTTCAGCAAGCCGTTGATAATGTTCATCGATAAGATTTACAACGTCAGTGGTGTGGGTACTGTTGTTTCTGGGACAATCAAACAAGGAAAACTCCAAGCAGGAAAAGAATTGATGTTAGGTCCTGATGAGGAAGGAAAATTCAGAAGAGTAAAAGCAACGAGCATTGAAACACATTATCATCGTGTCACAGAAGCTGATACTGGATTTGTTGTCGGCATTGCATTGAGAGGTGTGAATTATGATGACCTTGAACGTGGGATGATATTGTGTGAAACTGCACCTAAGGTTGTAAAGAGTTTCGAAGCAGATATCCTAGTTCTTACACATCCTACAAGAATTACTGATGGTTACGAGCCTGTTATACATGTCGCTACTGTTGCAGAATCTGCAAGAGTCGAACTGACTGGCAAGGATTATCTTAAGGCTGGTGAGACCGGAAATGTGAAATTCACTTTCAAATATTCTCCGCATTACATGGAAGAAGGTGACAGATTTATTTTCAGAGAAGGAAAAACAAAAGGAATCGGAACTGTAACCAAAGTTTTGAGTTGAGAAAATGAAAATTAATTTTCCGTTTTTTAAATATTTGCCGTGGAATTGGTCTCACTATCTAGAAGATGAAATATATCGAATAATATCGGAGTACGAACCTGAACGATATAGACGATGGTTATTTGACAATGCATCTGAAGAACCTTTGCGAGAAAGAAGAAGAGACACTCAAATTATAACCACTGGTGTTGATTTTGAAACAAATTCTCCAAAATTGAGATTATTGAGAATCAAATCAAGAAATCCATATAAAAATCATCCGATGACTGCAGTTCCACCAGAATGATGGCTGACTCTAGGTCTGATGTTTACTGTAAATACTTTTTCCAAATTGTCATCAAGGATGACCGCACTGCCAACTAATCCCCTTGGTAATCGATTTATGAACTTGTACAAATCTTCCTCGATATAAGTCTGCATGACAGAATGCAACGCGTTCAAATCATCACGGCTTGTCAATCTAAAAGAAATAACACTATCTGTCTGTGATATTACATCCTGATGTACTTTGTTCGGCATCTGCGTAATCACAATCAACCCTACACCAGGCTCACGTCCTTCCTTTGCAATCCTTTTGATATCATTGCTTGAACTAACATCGTGATCTGACGGAACGAAATTATGCGCTTCTTCAAACACCAACCATGTCAATGGGAATTTCATCTTTGGTGTCTCACTTGAAAGTTTTGCTATCTCCTCTTCCTTTCTTGAAATAATTCTCTGCTGTAAGATTTCTCTCGACATCAGTCCTGCAACAAGCGTCCTGATTTCCTGTGAGCGCAGTCTTGAAAAATCAAATACCGTAATTTGTCCTGGTTTCACCAATTCAGAAATCTTCATTCCTTCTTTCTTGATGACATTCCATTGTGCCAACAAATCCAACAGGTTTGTCAGTGCGTCTTTGGTTTCTTTGTTTGTCCTACCGTCGCTTTCTATCTCATCACGCAAATCATCAACACCGAATATTTTTTGTGTCTCCAGAAGATTGTTGAAGTTCTTTTCAAGTGACACTGCAAGTTCACTTGTCCTTTCGAGATTGAATGCGTGAATCAAATCTTCTGCGGTCAGATCACTCAATGCAATGCTTATAGTTCCATCAACAGGTATCTCTGCCTTTTCATAATCTTCCATTTGTTTCTCTGGCACGTATACTTTTACATTGTTGAACTCCCTCGGTTCCAATTCCCAACTGTTCAACAACTTGATCTGTTCATCATTAGGGAACTTCATGCTCCAGTATATCCCGACTGGATCGAAAACTACGAATGCTGTCTTGTTTCTGTATTCATCTGGTAGCATTGAGAACTCTTCCAGTATCACGGCTGCAGAATATGATTTGCCAGAACCTCTTTTACCCGTGACAAGAACGACATGCGGCTTTAGCAGATCAAAGAAAACCTTTGTTGTCAGGTGAGCCTCTTCGCCTTCACCGACTATGTGCTTTCCTATATATCCAGTAGACTTTACTCCATACTTTTCAAAATCCGGTTTTGTCCTGCCGACTACAGTCTCGTAAGCCATATATATGAAATTGAATTTTATATCAAATATTGATGGGGTCGTAGTGTAACTTGGTCCTCACTCAGCCTTGGGGTGGCTGCGATTCGAGTTCAAATCTCGACGATCCCATCATTTTACTTTTCTTGTCTTTATCTTGAAGATATCGTTGTAAACATAAACTGGTAACAATATCAGGAAAACCCAACTTACTATAATGTTAATTGGTAAGGTCAAAATTCGTGTATAGTTACTGAGGTATATCCAATCGACTGAATACAAGTTTGGTATTTCCCATATGATAATTCCTAGGATAGTAGACAGTAGAAAAGCTGTATTTTTATTGTGCATAAAATTGTTCATTGTGATGAACATTTCCCTAAATGAAAAAAGAATGAAAGGATAGAATAAAAGTAATAGAATTTCTCCCAAAATCGAATTTATATGTGGATATACCCACCAATCCAATACTTCTCTTCCTATGAATTCTATCGAACCACCTAAGAAAAGCATTATTAAATATAAGTTGAAGAATTGTTTCTTGTCCTCCAAAAAAATTCGGAATGTAGAATTTTTATTTAAAGAAAGATAATCAAAAATAAACCAGACGCCAATAACAGCAGGAAAATACCAATTGTTTATACCAAGGAAAGCTGCAATTAATGATAAGAAAGTTATTACTAGACCAACCACAAACATTGTCTTGTGCAAAGTCTTTTTATTCATTGTCCTTATATTACATTAACAAGAATCCTTATTAAATCGGGGTTGTGGTCCAACTTGGTTACGATTCGAGGTTTGGGACCTTGCGATTAGGGTTCAAATCCCTACAACCCCACTTTAATTTTCTAAAATTCAATTAAGATTATGGAATTGGATAGGAAAAGGTTGGATGCAATCATCTTGGTGTTGTTTTTCATTGCCTCCACATTCCTGATAATGATATTGAGATTGAATCATCTGTACAGCACCTTTCTTTACCTTGTAGTACCGTCGATTTATCTTCTATTGAAATACAAGAATATCAGAAAGAAAATTTTGATTTTCGTCTTGCCGTTTGGATTGGTGGGATCATTGTTGGTTGAATATTTTGCTGAATACAACAAGGCATGGGTAACAAGTTCTTCTACTCTGAAATTACTTACATATGTACCTCTGGAGTCGATAATATGGGGTTTGGGATACGGCGCTATTGTCTTGACTGTTTACAAAATATTTTTAGATTTCAAACATCATCCGGCAGCAAATAATTACAATTATAACTGGCTTATAATTCTTTCTTTTTGTGCGTTTTTGGCGTTGGGTATCTGGATTTTTCTAGGTCCACCTGAGATTGATTATGCTTATGCAAAATTCTTCGGATTACCAACTGTTTTAATATTGCTTTATGTAATTCACAAGAAGCCTAATTTGGGTCCGAAATTTTTAGAGCTATCAATAATTTTTTTGATGTTTTCTATAATTTATGAAATAATAGCCCTTAAGCTTGGATTTTGGTGGTTCCCAGGACAATATTATACACTGGTTAACATAGCTGGCGTGGGCATACCAATAGAAGAAGTTGTTTTATGGATAGCATTAGGTGCGCCTTTAGTCGCCGCATTCTTCGAAGCTTTTAATGAGGTGTGATATGAACCGATCAAAAAAACCCGAATATCAGACAAGACTCGCAAGAGAAAGGATTGACATATTGTTATCTGTTGCAGAGAAAGAATTCAGAAAACACATTGAAAGGTCGAGAAGATATGTAGAGCTCGCACAAAAGATTGCACTAAGATACAACGTACGTTTGATTGAAAATGAAAAGAGATCATTCTGCAAGAAATGCAACACGTTATTGAAACCGGGTGTTACAAGCCAGACAAGATTGGACAAGGACACGAAGACAGTGAACGTCACATGCTTAAATTGCAAGAAAATCTACAGGTATCCATACAAGTGATTGAATGAAAACAGAAAGAAAGATACTTGACATAGCAGTGGATTTCGGTGAATGGCTGGTTGAAAAATCCAAAAAGAAAAACAATGCAGTAATTTTAGTTATACTTTCTATATTGTCGCCATTGGGATTTCTTTTCTCAGCATGCATGATTGCATACAATTACAGGAAGAACAAAAGGAAATCATAGAATTGGAATGCCGACTGTGATGAGATAATATAATATCAAACCAATGCATGACAAAAATCCTAGGATGGAAAGTATTCTGTGGGAATCAAACCATTTCTTCTTCAAGACGACAATTGCAGAAAGATTTACCAATGAATAATATGCAAGAATTCCTAAACCTGTCAATGCAATCACGGTTCTAAAATTCAGAAGCATTGCCGTAGCTGCCATGAGTATTGCCAAGATTGTTTCTGCTTTATACGGAGTTTTGAATCTCGGATGCAATTCAGAAAGAAAATTCGGTAATTGTTTGTTCTTTGACATCGCGAATATCGTCCTGGACAATCCCAACACTTGTATCAAAACTACATTTGCTGTAGCGATTACTGCACCGATTGAAATTATAACGAATCCCCACTGGTATCCAAGGTCACTTAGAATGAATCCTAATGGTGCAGTCGAATATCTTGGTGACGCAAGTGTTTCTGCACCTATCGAACCGACTGATGTGAATCCTATTATCAAGTAAATCAATGTACATACTATGATCGCTTCCACTATTGCAAGCGGTAGTGTCTTTCTTGCGTTCTTCACTTCCTCTGCAGCAGCTGTTACTTTGCCGAAACCTGCGTATGCGAAAAATATCAGGAACGTTCCTGCAAGTATTCCCTCTTTGCCCGTTGCTAAAACATTGTTGAAGTTGGCAAGTTTCACTGCTGGTATCGTCAGTGCAATGAATAATAGCAGGACTGCAACTTTGGTGATAACAAAAATGTTATTTATTTTTGATGAAAATCTTAGACCGACTAGATCTGTAGAAACAAATGCTATGCACACTATTGCTGCTATTATATTCGGTGATAGAATAGGGAACAGTGTGAAAAAATAACTTCCCAGTGCAAGACTTGCCGTCACTCCGCCTATCGCGGTTATCAGCAGCCACATTATTCCTGTAAACATTCCCAGCTTTCGTCCGAACGCCTTGTATACGAACTGGTATTCACCGCCTTCTTTCGGGATTTTAGAACTCAATGATGCGAAACTCAATGCAGTTAGAAACGCGACTAATCCGCCCAATAATAATGATATAACAAGTCCTGATCCTGCTACTCCTGCGGCAATGCCTATTATAAAAAATATTCCAGAGCCTATTATTCCTCCTATGGAAATCGCAGGTGCACTCAGATTGTCAAGAATCCTGTCAAGTTTGGTAGCATTTTTCCTAGACTTTGGCACATTCTAATTTGATTTTGGCGAATTATATTGATTATTCGAGATCTGTATAAAATTTATAAACCTTGCAATTCCAAAGGATATAGTATGATTTCGGCTAGAGAAGTAAATCCAGAGAAATTCAACACTCTGTTAAAGGAAGAACTGAAGAAGATCAAGGAGATATCCAGACCTGAGTGGAGCCTTTATGTCAAGTCAGGCGTGCACAGAGACAGGATACCGCAGCAGGAAGATTTCTGGCATGTGAGAAGCGCGTCCATTTTGAGAAGATTGTACATTGATGCACCTGTTGGCGTAGAGAGATTGAGAAGTTATTTCGGCGGCAAGAAGAGAAGAGGACACAAGCCGGCTCGTTTTAGAGAAGCTTCCGGAAATTCGATCAGGAAGATATTGCAGCAATTGGAGACTGCAGGACTGGTTGAAAAGCTCGCAGACAAGAAAGGAAGGAAATTGTCTCCGATGGGAAGAAAGCTTTTGGACAAAGTTGCACACGAAGTGAGCAAACAATGAACGAGCATGAACAGTTACAAAAGCTCGAAGAGATGAAAAAGACTGTTATTAAAAAATTATTGACCAAAGAGGCAATCGAAAGACTGGGAAGGATAAGAGTAGTAAAACCTGAAATCGCAAACCAGTTAGAACTGTACTTGGTTCAGCTTTATGAAGGCGGGAAGATAAATAAAATGATTTCAGATGAACAGTTGAAGGACATATTGGGACAGATATCACAAAAACAAAAATTCAGGATATTGAGATAAGATGAAGACGAAAAAAGTAGGATCAGCAGGAAGGTTCGGACCTAGATACGGGAAGAAAGGACGAGACTTGGTCAGAGATATAGAAAAGATTGAAAGACAAAGAACAATCTGTCCAAAATGCGGTATGAATTATGTCAAAAGAGTGTCAAAAGGTATTTTTATTTGTGGAAAATGCGGTAATAAGTTCACAGGAAAGGCTTACACGAGGTAGATTATGTACAAATGCATTGCATGTAAAAAAGTAGTGGGAAAACTTGAAGACAAGATCAGATGTCCATTCTGCGGTCAGAGAGTGTTCGTAAAGATGAGACCTACTGTTGTGAAGAGAGTTCTAGCAAGGTAGTAATATGGATAAAAAGTTTACATGTCCTTGTTGCGGATATGAAACACTTCCTGGACCTCTTGGTTGTGAGGATATTTGTAAAATATGTTTTTGGCAAGATGACTTGGGAGACTATATAACAGCAAATAGACCTGTAGGTCCTAATAGAGTTTCTTTGATTGAAGCACAAAAGAATTTTATTAAATTTGGTGCTTCCGATAAACGAATTTTAAGTTCGGTGAGAAAACCTACATCTGAAGATAAAAAGGATCCTGAATGGAGAATGGTTGATTTGTCGGTTGATGTCGAATTTCTTAAATTATATGATCATTGGAAAAAATGGCCAGATGACACAACAAAACTTTATTACTGGAAACAAAAACTACAGAAAACCAAGTGACTTATTTAAACTTTGTTCTGAAACAATAACTAATGTACGAAGCAAGTTTAAAATTAAAATGCACTCGTCCTGATGCTGTAAGAAAAAGTCTCGAACCGGACATCAAAAACGATGAGAACACAGATACACAAATGTCTGTTGACGGAGAATTCCTTCTGATAAATGTTAAAAGCAAGAAGCTGAACTATTTGAAGGCGATTTTAAATAACTATATATCATTAGTTAACATGTTAGAAGAGGTTGAGAAAGTTGGATGAAAAAGAAGCAAGGGAAAAGATAGCGCAGTATCAAAATTATCAGCAGCAAATGCAAAACCTGATGGTACAGAAGGAGACAATGCAGATGCAGCTGATCGAGATTGAAAAGACTCTTGAAGAACTTGCCAAAGTGAAGGAAGAGAAGGTATACAAGATAAGCGGGAACATCATGATCAATAAAAATGTCGAAGAAGTGAAGGCTGAATTGAATGAAACAAAAGAAGCGGTCGAGATAAGATTACAATCCATAGAAAAGGCTGAAGAGAAAATTATTTCTAAAGTGAAGGAACTTGAGACCGAATTGAAGAAGCTGCTTGAAAAGTGATGTTATGGATGTAGCTGAATTCGGTGGTGTGGTAACTCTCCTTGATGAAATTATCAACGACAGGACTGTTCCTAAGAATATTCGTAGTTCTGCAGAGGCTTCAAAAAATTATTTGATTGGTGATGGTGAAAGCTGGGAGATGAAAATCAGTACTGCTATCCATACATTAGATGAGATAATAAACGATCCTAACATGCCGATATACGCAAGAACGAAGATTTGGAATGTCGTTTCTGCTCTTGAACAGAAAAGAAGAGAATTAGGCTGATCTCCTTCCATAGTGATTTAAAATATTAAGAGCTTGTCTTACTTGTGGTATATTCGAACCCTTGGGTAAAACAATACATGTTTGATCATCAATATGTTCAGGTATACCAAATACGCTTGCATAATGCCTGTATTTTTCTCCTGTGCTTGTTTTTAATCCTCTCTTTGTAAGCAATTCAGAAATGGATTCCGCGTCTTCATAAGACATTTCTGGATTAGTCAAACATGCACATCCACCGTATAGGAAAGCGTCATAATCACCGAATCGTCCCAAATAAACATGTTCATCCCGGTCAATTTCTTCAGTTTCTTCTAATGCCATATATAACAATACCTCAGTTGGCTTTCAATTATTTAAGTTTATAGACCGAAATAATTTTGTGAATTAGATGGGACTTTTCGGAAACAAAAAACCAGAATCAAATGAAATGCCTGAACTTGACGAATCAATGACGCAACAGGACAGCACAATAACAGTCGCTGTTGAGAATCTTAAAGGATATGCAGACGCTGAAAGAGTCCAAGGAATGGTAAGGGAAGGAAAGATTGTATTTTTGAGAATCAAGAGCTTGAGAGACAGCGACATTAACGAATTGAAGAGAACTGTCGACAAGTTGAAGAAGACAATCGTAGCAAGCGATGGTGACATTCTATTGGCAGAAGAAGATGTTTTAATCCTGTGCCCACCAAATGCCAAAGTTTACCGCGGTTAAATTAATTTCTTAATTTCATCAACTAGTTTACTGATTTTCACACGTGTTTGTTTTGTAGACGATTAAAAGCATATATACTGTAATTCACATATAGATATTATGAGTAAAAATTTTAATCTATGGTTATTACATAAATCTAGTGATGTACATCCTCGTTCATGGATTTGTGTGAGTGGTGATAGAATAAGTAATCAAATTTATGAATTGGAACTGGATGTTTTAAAAGAATTGAATTTAACAAGAGAGAGCTTATCAAAATTACTCGCAAACAAGTTACAGTGCAATTATGGGGTTATCAAACAGTTATTACAAGGTAAGAGAAAATTCTACCCAATACCAATAATATTAGAGTTAGTGAAATTGACTAAAAGAAATAGGTACTATCTAAAAACAATCCATAAGTCAATTAAGTATCTAAAAACAAATTCCGCTACTTCAAAACCTATAAAATTAGTGAAGAATCTTACAATAGACATTTCTAAGATTATAGGAGCTTTTATGGCGGATGGTAACCTAAGTTTTCAAGTCATTGTGGAAAATAGAAACAAATTAAATTTAGAACCGATAGAAAATGAGTTAAATATACTAAAATACAAATTCTCAAAGGGGTATTCAAAAACAAGAAATAAGTTTTTCCTGAGTACTAATGCTAATTACAAAAATTTTGATCAAATAAATAATTTTATAATGATAAATTCAAAAGGCTTCAACATTCTGACTCATTATAACCTAGAAATAACAGACGAGCATAAAAATAATGTTGAATCTTTTAATAGGTGGATGAAAAATACCTTTGATATAAATCCTAGTTCCTTTAACAAAATAGGAAATGCGTGGAGAAGTATATTTTCGAATAAAGTAATGGCAAGAGTTTTGATAACTTATTTTGAGATAAAATCCGGATATAAAACAGATATAGCTTTTGAACCATTACTCATAAAGAACTCTAATCTCAATTTTAGAAAGGCGTTTGTGCTAGGAGTAATGACTTTTGACGGTTCTATAACTATTAGTGGCAATCTTACATTAACAATTAAAAGCCGATATTTATACGAATCCGTACAAGAGGTTCTTACAAGGTGTTCGATTAAGTTTGGTGGTGGATATAAAAATGGTTTTTATAAGATTTTTACTTACAAAGAAAATAGCCCAATAGAAATAGGGAAATTTATAGAAGAAAATACAGTAAAATGGCAAAGATTAATGCATTATTCTAATATAGACAAATCTGAAGTCTCTTTAGAGAGTTTATACAGAAAATATCCTCAAAGAAAAATATCATTTCAAGAAATAGTCAATATTTTAACTGTGATAAAATCGTGTGACATAAATTTTCTAGCTAAAGTTTTCAATTGTAAACACACTTCAGTTGTACATTACCTAAAATTACTTGAAAATCAAAATAAGATAAAACTATCTGAAAGTCCTTCCTTGTTGAATCCGATTTTTGTCAGTTCGAATACAACAGTTTTACTTAAGAAGGCTTTTCATGAAAACCTATTTTCTAAAATACTTAATAAGTTTGTTGAATACCAAGAATTTGGTAAATCTATAGGAGTAGAAAATGGTACTTTATCTGCATGGAAAGTTAGGAAAAATAGAATACCACTACCCATTATTAAAAGATTCTGTGATGCTTTAGATATTAATGAGTCTAAAATATGGAAAAATATAGAAAAAGTAGATAGAAGAATTGTAGAGGTTATTTAACGGTCTTACCTAGTCTCTCTAAATTTTCACCTTCTAAAAATTTTGTTAAAACTGTCTTCAAGTTTTTAGTGTTTACACGAATTTGGTGAGTACTATCTCTATCTCGAATGGTTACAGTATTCTCACTTATTGTTTGGTAATCACATGTAATCGTTACTGGTGTTGAAATTTCATCTTGTCTATAATATCTTTTACCAATACTCCCACTATCATCGTAAATTGCATCGAAATGTTTTTTCAATTCCTCAAATATCTCCTCTGCTTTCTTAGGAATCTTGTCCTTGTTCACCAATGGAAATACAGCAAGTGTAAATGGAGACAGTTTAGCAGGCAGTTTCAGATATACCCTATCCTTGTCTTCTGCGTAATTCAATTCAAGCAATGAATAAAGAATCCTGTCGACACCAAAGCTCAATTCCAAAACATGCGGGATGAATTTCTTTTCATTGTAAAATATTTCCTGGGATTGTCCCGAAACCAATTGGTGCCCTTTCAAATCATGGTCAGTCCTATAATGGCAACCTGCCACTTCTTTCCAACCGAGTTCTTCCAATTGGATTTCGATATCAAAATGGACCTTGTTATAGAATGCTTTCTCTTCGTCTGTCAATTTTCTCAATCTGAATTTCTTTTCAGGTATGTTCAATTCGTCCAAGAAAAATTTCTGCATCTTTGCAAGATAGTACAGATAGAATTTCGGTATTTTCATTTTCTTGTTCGCATCGTCGCATGAGATTTTTTCCATTTTCTTTGCATGATAGATAATCAATTTGTATTTGGCAACTTCCTTCCAGTTATCATGTTCTTCAACCTCTCTAGGATCAAAGAATATCTGCAGTTCCGCCTGTGTGAATTCACGCTGTCTCAATAACAATTGCCTTGGTGATATCTCATTTCTGAATGCCTTTCCTATTATAGCAAGACCTAGTGGGAGTCTCATTCGTAGGATGTTGAAATGGCGTAGGAAATTTACATATGCGCCTTGTGCTGTCTCTGGTCGGAGATATGCAACTGTATCCTTGCCAGCGCCCATTGCCAACGGGAACATCATATTCAAAACAGAAACGTCTCCCAGCTCCCCTTTGCATCTGGAACATTTCACATTGTGTTTCTTTATCAACTGTGTTAATTCTTCTACAGTCTTTCCTTCAAAGTTTTCATGTAGGAATTCCTCCATTATCTGATCTGCACGGTGGAATGTTCCGCATTTCTTGCATTTTGCAACAGGGTCTACAAAATTTGTTATGTGTCCAGAACCTTCGAACACTTTCTCTGGCATTATGTTTGAAGCTTCTATCTCGAAAAAGTTTTCATCCATTCCTACAAAATATTTTCTCCAGAGATTTTCCAGTTTTCTTTTCAATAATGTACCATAAGCGCCATAATCATAGAATCCCGCAATACCACCATATATCTCGCTGCTGACTGTGAAGAACCCTCTTCTTTTGGCCAATTCTACAACTTTATCAGAAACTGCCATATTATTCTTTTGTTATTAGAATTTAATTGATTATTTCAACCAGTTGCCAAGACCCTTTTGTTTTGATTTAGAATTCTCCATCAGTTTGTCTATTGTCTTTCCTATCCTTTCCATCGAGAAATCATGATCGTCTACCATGAAATTGATTAATTTCTCCTTGTTCGGCTCGTTCCATTTCAATTCATACTTGTCAAACGTGGGAGGATTTACAAAGAAATCGTATATCTCTTCTGCACTCACATCCGATTCCCATTTCACATTCTCCAAAACTTTTTTCAGTGTCTTGTGTTCCTTCACCATCTTGAACGCGTTCTTCGGACCGATTCCCTTCACGCCGCCAGGGTTGTAATCTGTCCCTATCAATATTCCCATGACGATAAGTTGCTCTTGATTTATCCCGAGTTCCGATAAGACGTTCTTCAGTTCATACAATTCAGGTTTCACTTCCATGTACTGTTCCTTACCGGCGATTTTCTTCCTGCCACTGATGGAAAGATTTCTTACAAACCTAGGCGAACCGTCCAACAATGAATCATAATCCTGTGATGCAGACGCCCATACATCTCCTTTCTTGCACATGAATGCACACTGCATCTCTCCTTCTGACGGAGCCTGTATGTGAGGAATTCCCATGTAATCCAAAAGTTTCTTCGCATCGTTTACCATATGTTCTGTCATCCTTGAAGCTGCCTGCGCGTATTTCATAGCAGCCTCTCCTTTCTCGACAGCTTCTTTCCATTTTCTTTCTGCCTTCTGTTTCGTTTCCTCCCTTTCTCTCAAAGTCTCTTTTTTGAATTCTGGAGGTTCTCCATCGAAAACAAAAACAGGTCTTATACCTGCATCAAGTAGATTGGAAGTCCTGTAAAACAATCCCGATAGGTGTGATGTGATGTTTCCATGGCTGTCCTTCAATGGTTCGCCTGTCATCCTGTCTCGTATTATCGATAGAAACTGGAACATCGTGTTGAACGCGTCAATCGCAACCTTTCTTCCGTTCAGTTCTGAAATCTCAATCTGTTTCGGAGTGATGATGCTCGAAATTTGAACTCCCATAATGATTATTTACTGCAAACCTTTAAGATATTCTAACAAACCATTACCAGGTCTTGATTTTCCAATAAAAACAATTCCTCTTGCTTTACATGCATCTTCCAAATCATCATCAAGAGACAGTATGGCATAGTTGATCTTGCCGTATATTCGATGGATTCTGTCATACAATTCTATCCCAATACCACGAACAGCTTGTCCGGCAGGAACTCGTGGAAATGTTCCATCTACAATATAGACATCAAAGAGTTCTCTCCCAATTCTTTCAGCATCTTGCAAATTATCTGTTTCTGTGACTTGAAATCCCATATCATCTAGAAACATACCGACTGCTTCACGAGAATCCCGATCGTCTTCAACATACAACACTCTCTTACGATTGTCAGGTTTGAATGATATTCCCATTTAACAGAAATGAAAAGTAAACTATAAATTCATTCTTTGGCTAGTTCTTTCTGCGCTCTTATCGTGTCCATTTCGAGCCATACCATCAACAGGCCCAGTAGGATGAAAAATCCCGGTATTGTTCCGTTCGCGACTGTGATTAGATCACCAAGTGCAGGTCTGTCTGTTACAGTTGATGAACTCTTTAAACCGGTTATCATATCAGAACCTGATACAATCCACCAAGCACCCAAAACTATGAAAACAACACCGATGATTATCTTGCTTTCTCTTCTTGGATTCGCATACGGTGATGTAGTTGGCATTCTACTCAGAAGACCTGATAAATATCTAAATTCTTCGGATTGTATAATTATGTCTCTTACTTGTAAGTGTATAAAATCTGAACGGTTATTTGCTTCGGCAATCATATCAGCGTTTGGTTCGTTCGGTTCTCCTAGATATGTTAATTTTCTCATATCAACGTGAGAATAAAAACTCAAAAAAACACCAAAATATCCAGTATAATTTCCGCCATTATAGTTCGCAATTCTAAAATATGAGTTGCCCAAAGTTTTTATCGGAGCTACGACCAGCTTTTTTTCACCATATGGTAAACTTATACGTCTTTCGGGGTCCGTTTCTGTTTGAAATAGTTGTATCAGAGCATCCGCCATCCCTGACCATGTTCTAAGATTATCAAAAACTTCTTCTGCAGTTGGAACTGCTATAACCATATTGTTTAAAAGTTCCTTAGAGATTTAAGCTTTATTACCTAAAATTTTGAAGTGAATTGTATGGTTAACGGATTGTACAAAAGTCTGAGGGAAACTTGGAAGAAACCGAGAGAGAATCTAGGCGAAACGCTCAGGCAAAGACTCACAGAATGGAGAGAACAGCATGTAGTCGTACGTGTGCCAAAGCCTACAAGACTTGACAGAGCGCATGAATTGGGTTTCAAGGCGAAGTTAGGATATACTGTTGCACGCGTCAGAGTCAAGAAAGGTGGTAGGAGAAGAAGACATCCTGACAAGGGAAGAAAGCCACGAAAGATGGGTCTTGTTCATTTCACTCCGGCAAAATCATTGCAATGGATCGGGGAAGAGAAGGTCCAGAGAAAATTCACTAACATGGAAGTTTTGAATTCTTATCAGGTAGGCGAAGATGGAGTTTACAAGTGGTTCGAAGTCATACTTGTCGATCCGACACATCCTAATCTGAAAAACAATCCGAAGATGAAATGGGTAACGAATCCTGCGAACAGAAAGAGAGTCCATCACGGATTGACATCTGCAGCGAAGAAGAGCAGAGGCTCGCAGTAACTATTTCTATCCGGTCTAACAATATTCTTTAGATGAGAACCAAACTTCAGAAGCATCATTACGAAACTGGATCAAAAACTAATCTCATAGCATTCTTAATCGCATGTGCAGTTTTCTTTTTAATCATGTTCTATTTTGTAAATATCCGTAACCAACCATTCAATCTTGCATTTGCGAACCGTGCCATTGCAATAGATGCTGTATTTTTCATAGGAATGTCATACTTGCTCGGGCCTTTGGCTGGATTATTTCCGAAAATATTTGTAAGTAAATTGGAATATAGAAAATCATTCGGATTATCTGGATATGCTGCTGCAATATCTCACATACTGATTTCATTGTTGATAGTTCCAGGTAGTGTGTTTGAAAGCAACGGTTTGTCTTTATTTTTTGCCATGATAGCAATCCTTATTTTCACTCTTGTCTCATCGACATCTTTGGTAAAAATTGAATCATTTGGTTTCGAAAAATGGCAGAAAATTCAAAGGCTGGGATACATCGCATTCATACTTGTGATACTGCATTTTGTTTTACTTGAGAATGGACAGTTCATAGGAAGACAGTTGGGACAGATTACCCTTGCATTTGCATTGTTGGTGTTGCTTGCCAGAATTGTTGTGATGATTTTCAAGAAGTAAACCTGTTATTTAAATCACGGATTAACGTATTCAATCTATATGAAATTCTACGATATGCATGTACATAGTGCATTCAGCGGTGGACAGAGTACTCTGGAACAACTTGCATCGGCTGCAAAGGAATTAGGATATACTGGAATCTGTTTTGCGGAATATTTTGAGAATGAAAATCAAATCAAGAGACTGAAAGAGGAAATCTCACAAATTACTGAAAAAGTTGGTATAGAAATTTATCTTGGATTTGAAGCAAGAAACCAGAAAGAATTGCACAAATTGATTGAAAGGAGGAAGATGTTTGATATACTTCTAGTTCAAGGTGGAGATTTGAAACTGAACAGGACAGCATGCGAAACGCCTGAAGTTGATATATTGACACATCCTGAAATGGGAAGGACTGATTCGGGATTGAATCATGTACTCATGAAAATAGCTGCGAAAAACAATGTTGCGATTGAGATTAATTTCAGGGAGATTTTGTTAACCACAAGAAAAACTAGGAACCATGTCATGAGAAATATCAGTCAGAATGTAAAGCTTGCGAAGAAATTTCACACACAATTGATATTGTGTTCTGGTGGAGTGAATCATTTTGAATTGAAAGACCCGCAGATTATGATGAGTGTTGGTAATCAACTTGGATTGAATATAAAAGAAGCAAAAGATTCTATATCGACATTACCAGATAGAATAGTTAAACAATTCCATGAAAGGAAATCTGAAAAATGGATTATGCCTGGAGTCAAAGTGATGAAATGAAGATTCTATCGAAAAAGGATTTTAACATTGTATTCAGTAAGACAGCACGTGTTACTGTCGATCTTGTGATAAAAGACGAAAGAGGTGTTTTGTTAATAAAACGAGATATATACCCTGACATAGGTACTTGGCATCTTCCAGGAGGCACAGTACACTACAAAGAAAAAATACTTGATGCTGTGAAAAGGAAAGCGAAAGAAGAAACTGGATTGCAAGTAAAAATTGAAAAATTCCTTGGTGTATGTGAACATATGAAATGGAGATCTCCTGGATATAGTCATATAATTGATTTGGTGTTCCTATGCAAACCATTGAAGGGAAAATTAAAAGGCGATTCAAGATATGGCGGTGAAGAACTCAAATTCTTCAAGAAAATCCCGAAAAATTTAATGTCAGTACAAAAAGCAATATTTCAAGGAAAGTTGTTAAAATGAAAGAAATACCTGTAACATTCACTAGTCATGGTAAAAAAATTAAAGGAATTCTTCATACACCTGACAAAAAAACTACAAAAGCTGTGATTCTTGCACATGGATTCACAGGTAACATAAATGGCCCTGACAATGTATATGTTAATTTAGCCAATCAGCTAGCCGAAGAAGGATTCGCTGCATTAAGATTCAATTTCAGGTTTACAAATCCTGATACATGGAAAGGTTTTGAGAAAATGACAATAAAAGGTGAAGTGGAAGATTTGAAAAATGCTATTGGTTATCTTTCTACAAAGTTTGAAAAAATTGGTGTAGTTGGGGAAAGCATGGGTGGAGCTGTAGCGGTATTGTCATATAATCAAAAAGTAAAATGCATGGTGTTGTGGTATCCGGCTATTTTCCTTTTAGAAACTCCCTCATTCAGAGAATGGAAAAAAAGAAAAAATGAAATCGAAAAACAAGGTTATCTAGTAATCGAGAAGATAAAAATAGGTAAATTGCGAGAAATTAGGATAGGGAAAGAATTTTTCAAGGAAAGAGAAACACTAAAAGTCATAAATTTTGTTAAAAAGATAAGGGCACCGTTGTTAATAGTAACTGGTGATAATGACAATGATGTTTCCCATAATCAGTCAGAACTTGCATTCAAACTTGCAAAGAATCCAAAGAAACTGGAATTAATTCACGGTGCTGATCATTGTTTCCGTGGTGAGAAGAGAGAAGAATGGCAAAATAGAGCTATTGAATTAACTGTTAATTGGTTTAATGAGTGGTTGAAATGAATAAAATAAATATTCGTAAAGGGGGAAAAGTAAATCTACCACATGAAACAATCTATGAGTCTGGAATCCGTGGACCAGTTGGTATAACATTAGCATCAATCAGAGAATCAGAACCTCATTTTCATAAAAAAACAACCGAATGGTATCTTGTCGCAAAGGGAAGTGGCATAGCTAATCTAGATGGAAAAAAGATTATTCTTAGACTATATGACGTTTTGAAAATACCACCAAAGACTATACATTCAGTTAAAGGGAATATTGAATTGTGGGTAATAACTCGTCCACCATGGAAAAAAGAAGATTATTACAAAGTTGGAAAAAAATGAAACAGGAAAAAAGATTGAAAATATTATCATCGACACTGCGTGAGAAGGAAAGATACATCTCATTCAGAGTAATCACTGAAGAACCTATAGAATATTCTGATTTGGAATCGGGCATATGGTCCACATTATTGGAATTCTACGGTGAGTTCGGTGTATCGCAATTGTCAGTTTGGTTGGTGAAGAATCTTTGGGATCAGGATAAGCAAATCGGTGTGATAAGATGCAATAACAAATCTGTGGAGAAAATAATTGCTGGGTTGGGATTCATTTCTAGGATTGGTGAGAGTAGGATAAATTTCAAAATAATGAAAGTATCTGGTACAATCAAAGGTCTGAAGCTATAATCTTTTTATTAAACAATTCCCAAATAATTTTATGCCGAGAAAGCAAGCTTATGCTAAAGGTTATGGAAGCAATTGGAAGAAATACCTCATTTGGTACATAATCGCAGCCATCATAGTGTACGGATTGATTTGGTACTTTTTCTTGAGAGGGTCAGTTTACTAATTGGAAGATTAGTTTATTCTAAGCTCTTCAAAGATTCGTATCCAAAAGATAGAGGATATCTTTTATCTGCGAATTGTGTAACAAAATCTGGCAATTTGCCT
This sequence comes from Candidatus Aenigmatarchaeota archaeon, assembly GCA_016187405.1. Taxonomy (GTDB): domain Archaea; phylum Aenigmatarchaeota; class Aenigmatarchaeia; order CG10238-14; family SCSR01; genus JACOWB01. The sequence goes on along the minus strand of JACPJS010000006.1, from coordinate 26,949 downwards.
TTTCTACAAGTCACTTCTCCAGTAACACTATATCTCTTGACACCTGTACTTCCAAAGTATGCTGTTAATTCCATTTCTCTGGGTATTACATACGTGAAATTTATATCAAGTTGTGATGTTCTTTTAAATGGATATGAACCTACCACTCTTCGAAGTTTTGGTACCGAGTCTTGTCCAAGTGGCGGACGCACATCTATACTAATACCATCATATGGAGGGTCGGCCCAAATAACTTTGGCGTCAATACATTGTTCTCTGAAAAAATCTCTAACTTGTCTAGTGTTAGGCGAACCAACGGATTCACCATGTTTATCAAATTTAGTTGCAGATACATAACCACCAGCTTCTTTTGGTATACCTAGCTCTCTATGTAATGCTGTTGCAAAATTTCTTGCTTGCCTTCTTTCAACATAATAAAGAATCGCTTCAAAATCTTCTAGTCTTAGCTGTACGTCATTCGTCATGAAAGTTAAATGTATAAAAAAGCTTAAATCCAAAGTAATTTAAATACGAGAAAGAAAATTTTACTTGAAAGGTGAGTTTTATCGCAGACATGATGCCAGAATACATGGGTTACGATCGTACTATATCGGTATTCTCTCCAGATGGCAGGCTATTCCAGGTAGAATATGCCAAGGAGGCAGTCAAGAGAGGAAGCACGTCGGTTGCAATAACATTCAAGGATGGTCTAGTTTTCGCTACAGTAAAGCCAACAGGAAAGTTGGTTGTTTCTGAGTATTCTGAAAAGATATTCCAGATAGACGACCACATGGCCACAGTCGCGGCGGGATTGATTGCTGACGCTAGAGTTCTTGTGCAGATGTCGAGAATCAAGGGACAGACTCACAGGATAACGTATAACGAACCTATTGACGTTTGGAGCATTGGAAAGTTGATTGGAAACAGAATGCAGCTAATCACACAATACGGTGGTCTCAGACCATTCGGTGTATCATTATTGATTGGAGGTATAGACAAAAGTGGTATACACTTGATTGAATCGGATCCTTCAGGAACATTGTTTGAATGGAAAGCATGCGCGATAGGAAGGGGTTCTGTATTGGCAACGAAGATATTGAACCAGAAATGGAGAGAGAACTTGAGTGAAAAGGAAGCTTTGGAAATTGCTTTAGACATAATTGAAAAGACAGAAAAATCAGACAAGGAAAAGAGAGATATCCTGACAGAACTTGCAGTGATAAGAAAGGATGGAAGATTCAAGAAAGTAAACGAGGATTATATCAAGTCCTTGAAGTAGATTGTTGTTATTAATTTGTCGTGTATTAAATGTCAGTTAGTATAGAAAAGGCCGTTATAAGTAGATTGACGGTATCAGGTCAGAAGTTCGAAATACTTGTTGATCCGAGCAAGGCTACGGATTGGAAAAGTGGTAAAGCTGTTGCTATCGAAGACGTTCTCGCCTATCCTGTTATATACAAGGATGTAAAGGCATCCGAGTCTGCAGCAGACAGTGAACTACAGAGAGCTTTCGGGACGACCAACCCAAATGCAATCGCCGGTGAGATTCTAAAGAAAGGGGAAATACAGATAACGACAGAGCAGAGAAGGGAGATGGTGGAACAGAAAAGGGCGCAGATCGCATCACTTATATCTAGACGTGGTATAAACCCACAGACAAACACGCCTCATCCTGAACAGAGAATATTGAATGCGATGCAACAGGGCGGTATAAACATCGATCCATTTATGGACACAGAAGCGCAGCTTGACAGAGTTGTCGAGTCAATAAAAAGATTTATACCTATAAAATTTCAGAATGTTGTAGTGCAAGTGAAGATTCCGCCGCAGTTCGCCGGAAAGTCATTCTCCATGATAAAGGCAAGTGGTAAGCTGATGGGTGAACAATGGCTTGGAGACGGATCATTGCAGGCTGAGATTCAGATTTTGGCCGGTGCATTAGATGAATTTATACAGAAGATGTCTAATTTAACACACGGAAATTTCGAATCCAAAGTAATAAAACGTGAAGACGCATGAAAACAAGAACCATAGTAATTCCAGGGGAATATCTGGATGAAAAAAGGGGAAGGAAACTTGGTAGTGGTACTTACGAGGAAAATGATAAGGTTTATTCTACATTTTTGGGAATCGCAAGGATTTCAGAAAACGAATTGTCCGTAGTACCATTGTCAGGAACATACTTGCCAAAACTGGGCGACAGAGTAATAGCCACAATAGACGAAGTCGAGATATCAGGCTGGTTCATTGAAATGAATTCTCCTTATTCAGCATTCTTACCGATAGCAGAGGCTGTTGACGAGTTTGTTGACTTGCAGAGAACTGATATAACAAGATACTTTGACATTGGTGACATTATATTCGGGAGGATATCACGTGTTACTAGAAACAAGAATGTTCAATTGTCAATGAGAGATTTCGAATCACGAAAATTGAAAGGCGGAATAGTTATCAAAGTAACTCCTTCAAAGATACCAAGAATAATCGGTAAGGAAGGAAGCATGATAATGATGATTAAAGAGAAAACCAAGTGCGAGATTGTAACAGGACAGAATGGTCTTGTGTGGATTCGTGGAGAAGACAAACAAAAAGCAATCGAAGCAATCCTGACAATCGACAGGGAATCCCATATGACTGGATTGACAGAAAAGATAGAAAAAATGTTGGGTGAATAAAATGGCGAAAGATCTGAACAAAGAATTGATAATTGACGGATTAAGAATGGATGGAAGATTAACTGACCAGTTGAGAGACGTAAAGATGGAAATCGGTACTGTTTCGAGTGCGAGTGGTTCTGCATACGTAAGTTTCGGTCACACAACAGCAATCGCAAGCGTACAAGGTCCTAGATCATTATTTCCAAAGTTCTTGCAGAATTCACAAACTGGAATCTTGCGTGTAAGATACAACATGTTGCCTTTCTCTGTTTCAGATAGAAAATCACCTGGACCAGACAGAAGAAGCACAGAGTTGTCAAAGGTCATCAGAAAATCTTTGGAACCTGCTGTCATACTTGATGATTTTCCAAAGGCGACGATTGATGGATTCATTGAAATGATTGAAGCTGATGGTAGCACCAGAGTTACAGGAATAAATGCATTGTCATTAGCACTGGCGCATGCGGGAATACCTATGAAGGATTTGGTCGCTGCATGTTCGGTTGGTAAAATAAACAATACATTGATATTGGACTTGAATGGATTGGAAGACAACAATTCAGAATCTGATGTTGCAGTTGCAATGATGCCAAATAAAAACCTGATCACACTGTTGCAGATGGATGGGATGTTGACAAAGGAAGAATTCATGAAACTTTTGAACACGGCAAAGGACGCATGCGGAAAGATTTACGAAATGCAAAAAATGGCATTGCTCGAAAAATACAAAGGTGAGGAACAATGATAGGATACGCAGAAGAATTAATCAAACATGGAAAAAGAGCGGACAACAGGGCATTCGATGAATTCAGAGACATCGAGATAAAACCTAATCATATAGAAAAGGCAGAAGGTTCTGCTTATGTCAGAATAGGAAAGACGCAGGTTATCGCAGGTGTTAAGATGGGTGTGGGTACACCGTTCGCAGACACGCCAAACGAAGGAGTGTTGATGGTAAACACTGAATTCTCACCATTGGCATCGCCTAAATTCGAATCAGGTCCGCCAAGCGAAGACGCGATAGAATTGGCAAGAATAGTTGATAGGGGAATCAGAGAATCGCATTGCATTGAAATGAGCAAACTTGCAATAATACCTGGTGAAAAGGTCTGGAGTGTGTTCATTGATATTTTCGTTATGGATCATCAGGGAAATCTTCAGGATGCGGCGGCATTGGCAGCTATAACAGCATTATTGAATACGAGATTTCCAAAATTGGATGAGAACAATAAAATTATCACAGGCGAGCATGAAGGAAAGTTGCCTGTTGTAAAGAAACCTGTTAGTGTCACAGTATGCAAAGCAGGGGACAAGTTGTTTGTAGATCCTGCATTGGACGAAGAAGGGATTGTAGATTCAAAGATGGCACTTGGTTTCGTCGATGATGACATAATATGCGCGATTCAGAAACAGGGAAATGTTGGGATTGAATATGACATGATAGATAGTATTATTGATTTGGGGATGAGGAAAGCGAAAGAATTGAGAAAACTGGTGAGATAGATGGTCAATAGCGTGAAGAAGAAAATAAAATTGGCTAAGATAACCAGTGTTAGAAATGCTCCTAGATGGGCGGATATGAGAAAATTCGGGACTAAACGTGCAAAAAGCAGAAGGATAAACATTTCCAAAATCAAGAGATGGAGAAGAACTCAGATTAAAGTTTAGACCGTTGCTGTCTGCCAACAATCTTGTCCTTGTCTACAAATTCCTTGAACGCTAACCAAAGTCTGGCATAGACCTCTGACTGTTATGGATGTGTTTCCTGCAGCAGCTCCTGCGAATATCCCAGCATCGCCACTGCTTGTCAACGATGTGTAATTGTATTCACCTACACTGAGACTCGGATCAAGAACAGTGACGCTTTGTTTACCGTCACCGTATATCAGAGTAAGACCTGTCAAGACTTGGTTGTTTGGATTTGAATAAAATACTGTAGAGTTTGTAACCTTGTATACATTAATCCAAGATCCGGCACATTTGGTGAGTGATGAGCTTTGGTTGCTTGTTACACCAGTTGATGACGATACGAGATTTGATGCAAAAAGAGAGACTATTCCTGCTATGCCGATTACAAGTGCTACTAAAATAACGGTTGCTACCAACGGTGATATACCTTTCATTTACGTTCCCCAGCATTGGTCAGTAACTGAACATTTTCCTTCTACAGTAACCAGAGTCTGGCATAATCCTGTAACTTTGACACTTGTGTTAGTCCCTTGTGTCCAAGATATGGTGGATGTTGCACCAGGTGCAAGACTTGATGAACCAGAAACTGTCTTACCATCGGCTGCGACCAGAGTCAAACCTGTTAATGTTTGTGGGTTTGGATTTGAAAAAACTACGACACTACTCTGAGCGCTATATACATTTATCCATGCCCCGGCACATTTGGTTACTGCTGTGCTTTGGTTGCTTGCTACTCCTGTCGCGGATGTAGTCAGACTGGATGCGAAAATACTTACTATCCCTGCTATTCCGATTGTCAATGCAATCAACAGAACTGTTGCAATCAAAGGAGAGATACCTTTCATTTATATGATTTGTGGCGGGTAATTTAAATAGGTTTTGAAATGAATGTTATAAACTTGATGGTTGATATAGGATTATGGCTGAAGAAAAAACAATCAGAATGAACATACAGAGGGAACTGGTAAAGGTTCCGAGATGGAAAAGAAGGATGAAAGTGACTGCTATAATCAGAAAAAAGTTGAAGTCGCCTGATTTGAAGATAGATCCAAAGCTTAATGAGAAGATTTTCGCTGATACAAAGCACGAATTCAGGATAAAGCTCGTCAAGGACGACAAGAAGACTACAGCAAAACTCGTTGAGTGACCATGAATCTTCTAGGACTGAATTTCCACGGAGATCCGAATATAGGGTTATATGGAAAGGCTTCTGACAAACTTTGCATTGTAGGGCATTTCATCAGTGAAGAGAGCCAGAAGAAGTTGGAGAAATATCTGAAGGTCGATGTAAAGAAAGGTCTTATTGCGGGAACAGATTTGATTGGGTTGTTTGCAACGATGAACTCGAATGGTATTTTATTGTCCGGACTTGTCAATGACCATGAATTGAAAAACTTTGAGAAGATTGCAGATGATTATGGTGTTAATTTGGATATCATCGATTCAAGGTTCACTGCCATTGGAAATCTGATATTATGCAATGACAAGGGAGCTGTTGTCAGTAAACTGTTGAGTAAAGCTCAGATGAGAAAAATAAGCGACTGTCTCGGTGTCGAAGCTGTTCAGATGAAACTTGGTGGTGTGGATGTGGTCGGATCGGCGGGTAGTGCGACTAACAATGGATGCTTATTGCACAGGGATTCTTCTGAAAAGGAAATAGAAAATATTCAGGAAATTTTGAAAGTCGATGCGGATATCGGAACTGTGAATTTCGGTTCGCCTTTTGTTGGTGCTGGAATTATAACAAACTCGTATGGAACTTTGATAGGTGATGGAACAACCGCACCTGAAATGCAGAGGATTATTGATAGTCTGAAATTAGAATAATTATCCTAATCCCATTTTTCTGAGCAATTTTTCAAAATCTTCATAGTCAGGTACTCCCATATACGCATCAAAATATTTTCTTGCTACTGGATCTGTTTCATCACCGTCGTTTAATTCGGGTCCAAATAATCCACAATAAGGTCCGTAAATTACAGATTCTACTACCAAAAAAGCACCTGTAACGCCTCTGCATCTTTTAGCTAAATCATATGCATTTATTCTACCTCCACCCATATGCATGATTACAACCTGATAGGGATTAGTGCTAAGCTCATGGAAAAATTCTGCTTGATCTCTTAAAAGTTTGATTTTAACTTCTCTTTGTAATCTTTCTGATAACCACTCAGATCTTGAATTAACGCTTTCTTCAGTAACTGGAAGCGAACCATATTCGGGAAAATTGTATAAAATATCTATTCTATCATTGTGAATGCTCATTGTTAGGAGTTGAAAATTAACCTTTAAATTAAAGTTGGAATAATTATTCCTTAAGAATTTTGTTTCCACGATAATTTCTCAGAGCAGGTACTAGGAATGCAACTGCTCCTACGACTGCTAACGTTCCTACTCCACCCAAGGCAACTGATAATGGTGCGCCAACCAATTGTGCGACAACTCCAGCTTCGAATTCACCTAGTTGTGGCCCTCCAACGGTAAATATCATATTCACTGAGGACATGCGACCTCTGATACGATTTGGTGTATTCACTTGACGGATTACATTTCTTATTATCGTACTTATTCCATCGCCGACTCCGATAAATAAAAGCGCTAAGAATGAAAGAGGAAATATTGTTGAAAATCCGAATACTATTGTTGATATGCCGTATATAGAAATTGCAGCGAATAACAATTTACCCTGATTTTTAATTTTTCCCATCTGTGCAAGAACATATCCTGATATCATCGCACCGATTGACGGAGCTGCATAAAGAAATCCGAATCCTACCGAACCTACACGAAGAATCTTTTCAGCGAATATAGGTGTCAACGCAGTCGCAGAAGCGAAGAATGTGCTGAAGAAATCAAGGATCATCGCCGACCATATAATCTTCCTTGATTTCACAAATTTGATTCCGTCAAAAATTGATTTTAACGAGACTTTTGACGATGGATTATCAATTTCACCAGATGTTTTCATCAACAGAAGGGCTGCAATTACCGCCAAGAATGAAACGGCATTAATCAGATAAATAATTCCTACACCGACTTGTTTGATCATAATACCAGCAAGTGCCGGTCCGAGAACCATCGATGTTTGATACATAATAACATTCAGGCTGATTGCATTCGCCAAATGATTTTTACGGACAAGTGTAGGTATCAATGCTTGACGTGGTGGCGCGTCAAATGCAAGAGCGACCGCAGAAAGTGCGCTGATTACATATATCAAAAATGGTGTGATAGTATTGTCCAATGTCGAGATGCTAAGAAAAATTGAAAGTATGGTAAGAGAAGTTTGGGTTACAAGAATTATCTTCTTTCTATTATGCGAATCTGCAACGGCACCGCCGATTAAAGAAAAGATTGCTATAGGAACAAATCTCGAAAGTCCTATCAAACCTAATGCAAGTGCAGAGTTTGTCAGAATGAAGATGTGCCAATTAATTGCAGTGAACTGCATTTGAGATCCTATATTGGAAATGAAAAGTGCAATCCACAGAATCTTGAAATCCCTGTATCTGAGAGCCGCGAATTTATCAGTTTTCATAAAATTGAATTACTCACAGGAATAGAAAACCAATTATTGCTTCCCTTCTATTATAGTCAAACTGCATTTACCACAAGTCTGTCTTCCTTTATGCTGAGCAAGAATACTATCACCGCATCTAGGACAAAACTTTCTCAGTCTCTCAACATTGCCATCGCTGATTTTGAAATATTTACTCTGTTGTATTTGCTGGTGCTTCATTTTCTTCACTCTTTGGTTCTTCCTTTACTTCGACCTTTGGTTTTTCTTTCAATATCTTTAAAATTGCAATGGATTCTCCCAAACCCTTTTTAACAGAAACATATTTCACTTGAACCTGTGTCTCGTCGACTTTGTATTTGACTGCAAGTTCTTTCACAATCTCCAATTTTGATGGTGTTGCATTTCCAAGATGTCTTATGCTAATCTCGACATCCTTTCTCTTGAAGAACGGATTTTCCCTTTCGTTTTCTATTTTGTAATCCATTTTAACCAACATACAGTGCATATCTTCCAGGTTCTATAATATTTAACATTTTCGCTGTCTCGCTCTCGACATCTGTTATAACAACAACTCCCTTCCAGCTCGTCGATAGGTTTGTTGACTTGCACGAAGGACATACTCTTTCAGTTGTAAATCGTTTGCAGTTTCTGCAGACCTGTAATCTCTTGGCCATAAAAAATCACTTTTCTTTTATACCTTTTGCCTGTTTCTTCTTCTCTTCGTTTATCCACGAAATGCTTCCCAACAACGGCTGTCTCATTGTAAGTCCTACCTTGTTTCCTTCTTCCCAAGAAATTGAAATGACTCTTCCCCTTACCAAGTCTTTCTCTTTCAATATTCTCTTTGATTCCTTTCCAAGGAAGACTGAATTCTTGCTGTCGAAACTGACATAATCGTCCATCAATTGCGAGATGTGTACCAATCCGTCCAATGGACCCAATCTGATAAATGCACCGAATTCTGTATTGTCAACGACTTCACCAACTGCCAGTTCATTCATCTCCGGTTTGAACGCAAGTACTTTAAAAACGACAGGATAATGCACTCCGGGGTCTTCTGGGATAATTCTTCCGTCCCGGATTTGCTCTACGCTGATAATTGCCAATACTACACCTATTCTGGAATCCAGCATGCACTCGTACTTGTCTGAAAGAGCCTGAGTTACAGCTTCCCTAGACTTCATACTGAACTTTTCAGGAGGCACCCTGATTGAGTCTTCTAATTTCAATATTCGATACATCTCATCACAAAATTGACTTAATCAAATTAAACAGTACAATTTAAATAACTTACTTTCTTCACTAGTTTACAACATTAGTTGGCTTACCTTTTAAGAAATTCTCAATGTTTTCAACAAACAAATTTTGTTTATTCACACGAGCTTCTTTACTGATAAATGCAATAGGTGGGTAAATTATACAGTTTTTGTATTTATGCAAAATATTCAATTCCTCTTGTTTCATTTCATCAGAGTGGTCAAGAATAAAAATCATATCATTTTTCTTTAGTCTATTCTCTAAAGCAACCAAATCTGTAGTTTCCATAGGAACAGTATTCACTACTATTGCTCCGGATTTTATTTTGGAAAACGCGTCTTCATCTAGAAATTTATCAGTTTCGGGTGTATGTGCAAAGTTTATTGAAATAAAATCAGCATTTTTTAAAAGAACGCTTTTATCTTCATATTTTATCCCCTTCGCCTCATAATCTTTCTTTCTAGTTCTGTTCCAGTATCTAACATCTGCACCAAACCCTTGAGCAAGTTCGGCAGTTCTAGTCCCTATATTCCCCAATCCAAATATACCAAATACTTTACCTTTTATTTCTGAAGCAGACATTCCAACAAAATCATAGTTCTTATTTCGTGATCTTTCTTTTCCTTCATCTAGCTGTCTTATTTCGTTGAGTATTGCTGTAATTATGAATTCAGCAACGCTTTCTGTACAATATCCTGCGATGTTTGTTACAGGAATTCCTTTCTTTTTGGCGTATTGTATATCAATTTTATGATATGCTACAGCCAAAGTTCCAATATATTTCAGATTCGGAGCACTGTCAATATGTTCCTTTGTGACAGGAATTGCAAAACCAACCAACAGACAGTCAGTATCTTTCAGTTCTTGTATAATTTGTGGGCTGTCTTTTGGGAGAAAGACTTTTTTCTTAGATACGGAATCTATTTTATCCCAATATTTCTTGTCTAAATCTGTTTCCTTGATATTAACAAGAAGAATTTTATTGAAAGTCATAATACAAGTATAAAGTTGATACTTAAATTTAGGTAACGCTAACTTAACATCTCATAATAATGAATGTGCAACAATCAAAGCTGCGAACAACAAAGCTATCATGTTCATCACTTTAATCATAGGATTGATACTTGGACCTGCCGTATCTTTTGTCACATCGCCAACTGTGTCACCTACTACAGCAGCCTTGTGCGCATCAGAACCTTTTCCGCCAAAGTTTCCTTTTTCTATGTATTTCTTAGCGTTATCCCATGCGGCGCCCGCGTTAGCCATGAATATTGCAAGTAACAATCCTGTTACAATAGCACCTGCCAACATTCCACCAAGTGCTTCTGGTCCCATAAAGAATCCAACAAACAATGGAGACAATACTGCAACTGCTGCAGGAAGAATCAATCCATTCAATGCAGCACCTGTTGTTATATCAACACATTTTTCATAATCTGGTTTTTGTTTACCACTCATCAAACCTTTCATTGTCCTGAATTGTCTTCGGACTTCTTCTACAATTGAAAATGCTGCCTTACCGACTGCGTTCATCAAGAATGATGTAAACAAAAATGCGACTGCACCGCCGAGGAACAATCCTGCTACGACACTCACCTTCAATATATCAATCGATGTCAAGTGTGTTGCTTCTGCATATGCCGCGAATAATGATAATGCCGCCAATGCTGCGCTGCCGATTGCAAATCCTTTTGTAACAGCCTTTGTTGTGTTACCAACTGCATCGAGTGCATCTGTATGTTCGCGGACTGATTTTGGTAATTTTGCCATTTCTGCAATTCCACCTGCATTGTCTGTAATCGGACCGAATGCATCGACTGCAACAATTATTCCTGTTACAGACAACATTCCCAATGCTGCGATCGAGATTCCATAAACACCATAGATGTAATATGATGCAAATATCGCAACTACAATCAATATCGCTGTAGGGAATGTACTTTCCAATCCCAATGCAAGACCGCGTATCACATTTGTTCCCGCACCTGTTCTTGCTGCTTTAGAAACTTCCTTAACTGGATTCTTTTCAGTCGATGTGTAATATTCTGTGATGTTTGTGATTATCACAGTCGTAATCAATCCTATTACTGCTGCATAGAAAATTCTCATGTCATGCAAAACATACTGTGCGATTCCAAAAAACAACAGACCTGCGATTATTGTTGTCGCGATTATTCCTTTGAACAATGCATTCCAAATGTTTCTATCATTTCCCAATCTTACGAAAAATGTTCCGATTACTGATGCCAATATTGCAGCGGCACCAATCATCAATGGAAATAGAACTTGTGTAGTTCCCATCGAAAGGCCGAGTAACATCGCTGCGATCAATGTGATTGCATATGACTCGAACAAATCTGCAGCCATTCCTGCACAGTCACCGACATTGTCACCTACGTTATCTGCGATTACTGCCGGATTTCTTGGATCGTCTTCAGGGATTCCCTTTTCAACCTTACCGACCAAATCAGCACCGACATCTGCCGCTTTTGTATAAATTCCACCACCAACTCTCATGAATAAACTAATCAGGCTCGCACCGAAACCGAAACCGATTGTGACTGCAACATCATTTGTGAAATAATAAATCGTGGTCACACCCAACAATGCCAGTGCTGCCACAACCAATCCTGTTACAGTTCCACCTTTGAATGCAACATCCAATGCAGATGCCAATCCATGTCTGGCCTGCTCTGCTGTCCTTACATTTGTTCTTACAGAAATGTTCATTCCGATATATCCTGCAAGCGCTGAGAGAATCGCACCGAGTAAAAATGTTATTGTTGTGATTGGACTGAAAGCGAAATAGAAAATGGCTGACAATATGACGACAAGAGGTGCAAGTGTTTTGTATTGTCTGATAAGATATGCATTCGCACCGTCCTTGATTCCGTCAGAAATCTCGACCATCAACTTGTTTCCGGCTGGTTTTGATAGAATGTTGAAACTCAGGTATGCTGCATACAGCAATGCCAAGATACTGGCGACAAATCCGAAAATTACTTCCATTTTTTATCTAACCTATAGCTAAATGTTTTTTACCCTTTAAATAAATACTTTTCTTTCCGAGTGCCCTCAGTTTCCTTCTCAGTTTTACATCATTAGTCGCGACGATGGTTCCTTTTGTCTTTGAATAATTCAGCATTGCGTCATCAGAATAATTTCTACCAGCCTTCAGTATCTCGATCGTGTAAGTGTTCAACATTACCAGTGCTAATCTGGCATCTCCACCAACTTTGGTTTTCTGCTCCGATATTTTTCTCAGTTCCTGTATCACCGTGTCCAGTGTTGCGAATGTGCATGGTTCTGTCACGATGCTGTTTACTTCTTCCAGAAATACCCTGAACCGCACGCTGTCTATCAGAAAGTTTGAATCAAGCAATATTTTCATGGTTACACTACTTATATTCAAGGGAAGTGAATTTAATTAAATGAAGGGTATATCCGAGATTATCGCTACGATATTGATGTTAATGATAACGCTTGCATTGGTTGGTTCTGCTTATGTTTTCATTTTCGGAATATTTCAACAAAAGACAAGAGGTATTTCGTTAGTTGATGCATTCTGCAGTACACCAACTGGAACAATTGTCATAAGAAATGACGGTCAGGATACGATAAAAGTAAGTGAACAAACTCTAATTCCTGTCAGTGCACCTTGTACACCGCCTGCTCTCGTTGATATCGGCCCTAATACCAATACTGTTTATACATTCACAGGATGCACTGGGGCAACAACACATAGTTATAGGCTAATTGGACCTTCTAATTCAGTGCCGATAAGTTTCAGATGCGCATAGAGAAAGAATTTAAATAGAGTTTCCTAAATAAGTTTAAAGGTTGTTATGAAAGGTATCTCTACGATAATCGCTACGATTCTGATGCTCATGATTACAATTGCACTTGCAGGTGCTGCATATGTTTTTGTTAACAACGCCGTTTTAAGCAAAGAACGGTTCATCAGTTTGATTGATTCATTTTGTTCAGGTGGTTCATTGACTGCAACTGTAAAGAACGAAGGTCCTGATACGTTAAAAGCGACAGAACAGATCAGAATAAGTGTAGACGAAGCATGCCAAACAGATTTCACTCCTACTGATATACCATCTGGTTCTTCAGCCATATACACATCAACAGGATGCACAACGGGAAGAGCACACAGTTACAGACTTGTAGGTTCTGCTAATGCAATAGAGATAAGGGCTTCTTGCGCCTAAGTTTTCAAAATTCCGTATCCTACTAATCTCCATCTTCCCTGGACTTGTCTCGATATAACAACCCTATCGTTCTTGCTAATGCATATCGGGAGTTTCAGTTTCAGTTCGATTACATTCTTCTTTATCAAAGATACATTTCCAACTGATCTGCTTGTCCCGATGTTGACCAAAAGCGTTTCATTGATTTTCAAAGGTTCCATCGATAGTATCTCTTTGGCGCCTACAACCCTTTCCAACAAATGCAATTCCATTCTCAATGAATTGACTGATTGTGGTAATTTTCCAGGAAGACCTACCACATTTCCGACAAGACCGTCTGATTTTGTCAGTGAGGGATCTAGGTTTGTAAGCAATCCCAACAATCCTCCGGCACCTGCTTCTTTTAGATTCATCTCTCCTTTTCTCAAACCATGAATTGTAGTCTTCAGTGGTTGATAATTATTTTTGATGAGCACTCCCGGTCTGATTTCTATTTCATCTCCTTCTCTGAATGTTCCTTGAATAACAGAGCCTCCTAATACACCACCTGACAAATCTTTTGGTTTCGATCCTGGTTTGTTTAGATTGAAGCTTCTTGCGACATACATCAAAGGATCTGCATCGAGATTTCTCTTTGACGTAGGAATTATTTTTTCTATCGTGTCAAAAAGTACATCAATGTTGATATTGTATTGAGCTGATACAGGAATTATCGGCGCGTCTTCTATAGGACTTCCTTTGATGAATTCTTTTATTTGTTTGTAATTTTCAAGCGCCTGTTCTTTAGTTACCAAATCAATCTTGCTCTGAACAATTATCACATTCTTTATCCCCACAACTTCAAGTGCAGTGAGATGCTCACGTGTCTGTGGCTGAGGACATTTTTCATTTGCAGCTATCAACAATATTGCTCCGTCCATCAATCCTGCTCCCGTTAGAACAGTAGCCATCAAAGTCTCGTGGCCTGGTGCATCAATGAAACTTATCGTCCTTTCTGGTTCTGCATCTGAAAAACAGTAAATGCATTTCTTGTTTGGACCGAGTCTTTTACATTTCGTGCATTTGTATATAGTAGAATCCGCATAACCGAGTCTGATTGTTATTCCACGTTTCAATTCTTCAGAATGAGTGAGAGTCAATTTTCCTGTCAGTGCTTTTGTCAATGTAGTCTTTCCGTGGGATACATGGCCTACCATACCTATATTCACTTGTGGTATGAGTCTTGAATCAATTTCATTCTGTTTTACCGCGTTCCCCTCCTTCATGTTAAATTATAGTCAGTAAAAGCGTTTATTCTTTAGGAGATTCTTCCCTTGCTTCCTTCTTACCGTACATCTCTTCAAGCGAAGCAGAACCTTTCTTAGTCACCTTTGCATTAATCTGTGTTATATCCTGTGAGATTGTATTTCCACGGATTGTTTTTCTCTTCTGGTTACCTCTTTTTAATGGATGATATGCTGGAGCTTGGCTCAATATGATTTTCTTCTTAACTGAACCTGAAACATCATGATGCATCGGGAATCCGTCCTTGTCCGTACCGCCTGTTATCTTGAATGAATATCCTGACAATCCCATCATGTCCCCAGAGAACTCGTCTCCGATCTTCTTTCCAACAAGAGAAATACCCTTGTCCTGATCCAACTCTATCTGATACGATTTCCTAGTCTCAGGTTCTGAAAGTGTAATTTTGAAATTTGCCATCAAATCACTTACTGAAATTACTATTTAACGTTTTTAAAGTTTAACGATTCTATTATATTTGAGGAAAATGACAGGTGAACATCTTTGGTCATCGGAAAATACAGAGAGTAGGAATAGTGGGTGGACTAGGTCCAGAGACCACAACTGAGTTTTATTTAGACTTGATTCGAAAATCCAGACAAAATTTTGACTCGTATCCTTCAATAATCATCGATAATGTCCCATTTCCATTTTATCTTGAACGAGATATAATAGAAAAATCTGTTAACGAGATAAAATTGCTACCTTTTCTTAAGGAAAGTATTGAAAGGCTTAACAAACTTGATGTGGACTTTATAGTAATTCCGTGTAATACAGTTCATATTTTCATCGAGGAATTGAGAAAATTTTCCAAAGTTCCTATAATTAGCATTTTAGAAGAGACACTGAATTTTATTCAATCAAATAGCATCAAAAAGATCGGGTTGTTGGGAACACAAAAAACCATAGAAAGTAAGTTGTACCAGATTCCATTGGAAAAAAATGGTATTCATGTTATTCTACCAGCCGAGAATAACCAAAAATTATTATCTGCTATAATTGTCAAAATATTGGAAAATACATTCACTGAAAATGACAAGACTGTTCTTCAAAAGATAATGTATGACTTGAAATCAAATGGGTCAGAACACATTCTGTTAGTTTGTACAGACTTACAATTGGTTCTGAAAAATGAAGATTTGGTAGATACCATGCAGATTTTAGCTTCTGCGACTTTCGACAGATTAACTGATATAAGCAAAAATACAAATTTTAAAGGTAGGTAATATGGCCACGATTACAGTTGACAAGGTTGAAGGAGAGATAAACTACGAAGAATCTATGAAAGAATTCGGTATAGAAAAGATTGACAAATATCTGAAGCAAATGAAAGGTCTGGACACTCTTTATCGAAGGGGTATTGTTTTTGGTCACAGGGATTTCGGTTTGATTCTTGATGCAATCAAGAACAAGAAACCGTTTGCTGTTCTAACGGGATTCAATCCGTCCGGTCCGTTGCATTTAGGAAATCTGATGATATTGAAAGAAGCGTTATTTTTACAGAAATTAGGTGCTGATGTTTACATTCCGATTTCAAACGACGAGACTTATGTCTTCAAGAAATCCGATTCGTTGGAAAAAGCAACAAAAAATGCATACGAATATGTAATACCAACTATAATCGCACTCGGATTCGATCCAAAGAAAACGAAGATTTTCATTTCGACACAAACACCAAAGTTATACGAACTTGCTGTAAAGGTTTCTGCAAAGACGACATTCTCATCAGTCAAGGCAATATTCGGATTCAATAACGATACAAATCCAGGACAGATATTTTATGCTATAATGCAGTCGGCGCATATACTTTTCCCACAGACAGAAGAATTCGGCGGGCCAAAACCTACTATTGTCAATATTGGAATTGATCAAGACCCGTATATGAGATTGGTAAGGGATATTGCTGAGAAATTGAATTTTGTAAAACCGTCATCAACATATCATACGTTCATGCCAGGATTGCTTGGTGGAAAGATGTCGGGTAGTAAACCTGAGACTTGTATATTTCTTACAGAGGATCCTAAGGTCGCTGAACAAAAAATAATGCGTGCATTCTCTGGCGGTGGACAGACATTGGAAGAGCACAGAAAGAAAGGCGGTAATCCTGATATCGATGTCGCATGCCAGTATCTGTATTACATGTTTGAAGAGGATGACAAGAAGATAAAAAAGATTTTCGATGATTTCAGAAGCGGCAAGATGACATCAGGTGAGGTTAAGAAATATCTTGCTGTGAAAGTCAAAACATTCTTGATAGACCATCAGAGAAAAAGAGAGAAAGCGAAAACTCAATTGAACAAATTTTTAATTAAATGATATTATGAATAAGTATGAACTGACACCAGAAGGTAAAGAATACTTGGAGAACTCTCTTCCTGAAAAACAGCTTGTAGATTTGCTGAAAGAAAAGAATTCAATTGATTTCGATGACGCAAAACAAATAAAGAATTTTTATATTGCGCTCCAATGGGCGCTGAAAAATAAATGGGTAAGATCAACTGGTAAAGAAATTATTCTACTGAATTATCCTGAACATGTACCAGAGCAGGAAGCCTTGGAAAAATTATCCAAAGGAGAAGACGTTGATGAAAATGTTATTGAAATTCTAATTCAAAGGAAATTAATCAAGAAACTTGTTTACAGCGAAGCAGACAAAATGGTTGGAAAAGAAGTCACAACTTTAACACCTGAACTTTTGAAAAGCGGTTTGTGGAAACAAGTATCGTTCCAGAAATATGATGTAAACACTCCTGTAAACAGAATATATCCGGGAAAACTTCATCCTTATCGTCAAGTGATGGAAGAAATTAGAGAAAAATTAATCGGAATGGGATTCGTCGAAGCTAAAGGTCCGCTGGTAGAATTGAATTTCTGGAATGCTGATGCACTGTTCATGCCATCAGACCATCCTGCACGTGGTGTTCATGACATCTATATGATCAAGGATCCGAAAACTGGAAAGGTTGTTGACAATGATTTATGGAAACGTGTAGAAGAAACTCACAAAACTGGATGGATAATGGGAAGCAAAGGTTGGGGCAATTGGAATTTTGAACTTGCACAAAGACTGGTTCTGAGAAGTCAGACTACTGCGGTATCTGCAAGAACGTTATACAAATTGAAAAAGGAAAATCTTCCGCACAAGATGTTCGTTATCGATAGAAATTTCAGACCTGATGTAATCGATGCAAAACATTTGGTAGAGTTTGATCAGTGTGAAGGGATTGTTGTTGGTGAAGGACTGAATTTCAGACATTTACTCGGATACTTGAAAGAAATTGCAGAAACATTCGGTGCAGAAAAAGTCAGATTCAAACCTAGTTATTTCCCGTTCACCGAGCCATCAGTCGAAGGAGTTGCGTTAATCAAAGGTTTGGGTTGGGTTGAATTCGGTGGTGCAGGAATATTCAGACCAGAAGTTACATTACCACTAGGAATTGAAGTTCCTGTTCTTGCATGGGGATTGGGAATCGGGAGACTGGCAATGATCAGAATGGGTATATCAGATATACGCCAGTTGTATTCTGAAGATTTGAGATGGCTGAGAGAAAAAGAGGTTGTTAGATAGTGCCGACAATAACATACGACAAGAATGATTTGTTGAATCTCATTGGAAATAAAATGTCAGACGAACAGTTAGAGGAAACAATACATTTGATGAAAACTAATATCGAAAGCGAGAATGAAAGTGAAATCACGATCGAATTGACTCCTGACAGACCTGATCTTTTTGGTATCGAAGGTCTTGCAAGAGCAGTCAAACAATATCTAGGAATTGAAACTGGATTGAAGAAATATTCTATAAAACCTGCGAGTGTCAACATCAGAGCATCTGATATATCGTATAGAAATCATATTGGAGCTGCTGTAATTAGAAACGTGAACGTGAACGATGCATTCATAAAAAGTCTGATGAACATACAGGATGTTCTGACAGATACAATAGGAAGAAAGAGAAAGAAAGTTGCAATTGGAATTCACGACTTGGATAAGATAGTTCCGCATTTCAGTTATATCGAAGTGGACAAGAATGAAAAAATAATTCCGCTTGACCAGGAATCTGAGATGAGTCTATCTGAAATTATAGAAAGACTTCCGAAAGGAAAAGAATATGGCCACATATTGTCAGGACAGGAAAAATATCCGGTCTTCACAGACGCAAGAGGGATATTCAGTTTTCCACCAATAATCAATTCTGAGAAAACACGCGTTACAGAAAATACGAAAAATCTTTTGGTTGAATTGACAGGAACTGACAAGGATGCTGTATCACAGACATTGAACATAATAGTGACTAATTTTGCAGATCGTGGTGCAACCATAGAAGCTGTGAAAATATTCCGCGGTGAGAAATTCGAATCGACACCAAATCTAAGTCCAAGTACAATAGATGTAGAATTTTCTGAGATAGAAAAATGGTCCGGAGTTAGTTTTCATAAGGAAGATGTATTCGAACTTTTGAAAAGAATGGGTTATGATTCCGTTGAGAACAAGGGAAAGATTACAATCTACATCCCACCATACAGGAATGACATACTTCATCCAATTGACGTGATAGAAGACATCATAATTTCATATGGATTCAACAATTTCACTCCAGAGTTACCATCTCTTGCAACAATCGGTTCATCGCATCCAGTTGAAAAGACTTCCAGCAAATTCAGAGAGTTGTTAGTTGGTTTCGGATATCAGGAAATAATAAGGCCGTTGATGACAAACCCTAGAGAACTATTTGACAGGATGAATGTAAAACGTGAAAGGATTATAGAATTGGAGAATCCTGTTTCTGAAGATTACACGTGCTTGAGAAACTGGTTGTTGCCAGACTTGATGAAGATGATGTCTACAAACAAGCATGTCGAATATCCGCAGGATATATTCCAAGTCGGAGACGTCGTTGTTCATGATGAAAATGAAGAGACAATGTCAAGAACTGTAAGGAAAGCTGCTGCTTTGATTGCACATTCGAAAACAAATTACTCTGAAGTAAAGGCAACTGTAGAATCATTATTGAAACAAATCGGAATGAAGTATACATTCAAAGATTCTAACCTTTCACACATGATTGAAGGAAGACAAGCGATAGTACTTGTTAACAATAAGGAAATCGGTTACATCGGTGAAATTAATCCTGTCGTGCTTGAAAACTATGGGATTGAAATGCCGTGCACTGCATTTGAATTAAGTTTGGATTCTATTTGAGCCATTCCAAGAACTTAGTCCAAAAGTTTGTCGAATAGTTGAATTTCTTTCCAACTAAGTTATGCGCAATTCTTTTGAACTCTATTGACGCAGGAGAATTTGGACTGAATTCAACGACAGCATTTCTTGCAGCAAGTGATTTCTGAACATTGTCATCCTCTGGTATGACACCAATCACAGGATATTTTGTTACACTTTCTATTTCTTTTGCTGACATGTTTCCAACGCCTTTCTTTGTCCTGTTTACAACAACTCCTAAAATTATCTTGTCTAATTTCTCTGCGACCTTTGCAGTCTTTAGCACATCAAGAACTGATGGGAGATTTGGATTTGCCAATAAAATCAATTCGTCTGCTAGTTTCAATGAGAGTGTTGCTTCTTTTCCCAATGAAGGTGCAGAATCTAAAAGAATTATATCGCTCTTGCCTGTCAGGTTCAATGTCAGAGATTGCAACTTGTCTGGATTCACTCCGATCATGTCATTTACCGAAAGACTGCCTGGAACCAGTCTGAAACCATGAGGATGTGAATATACCACTTCGTTTATTTTTGCATGACCGCGAAGATAGTCGTGCAACGATTTCGGAACGAGATGATAACCGAGATGAATTCCTAGATGCGGGGTTGTGACGTTCGTATCAATTGCTGTGACACTCTTACCCAAATCAGTCAACGTATGTGTAAGATTAGAGACAAGTGTGGTCTTACCTACACCGCCTTTACCAGAAACTACGCCAATTGTTCGGGTCATAATCTTACTTGTTTTTTGGATTGTTTAAATAAGTAGTGTGCCCACGGAGGGATTTGAACTCTCGACCTTCTCCTTAGAAGGGAGCTGCTCTATCCAAGCTGAGCTACGCGGGCCTAAAGTTAAAATAAGACTCTAAACAATTAAAAGATATGCCGAAAGAGAAAAAGGCGGATGAAAGAAAGGAAAGAGTGCTGTTTGTAAAGAAACTGTTCATATCAAGAATCTCTGAGAATCTGAGCAAAAGAAATCTTTTGGAAAAATTGCATTCGTTCGAATGGCAGTTTGCACAGCATGTGAGCAATTTTGCAGGTAGCATGCCGTTTGTCTATTATCATGTGATATGGTTCGCGTTCTGGATACTGGCCAACCAAGGATATCTGAGACCTATGATATACCCATTTGATCCGTTCCCATACGGACTGTTGACAATGATCGTTTCACTTGAGGCGATATTCCTCGCGACGTTCATCATGATCACACAGAACAGGCAGGCATTGATTGAAACTGTGAAGGAATTGGAAGAAGAGAAGGAAAGCCAGGAAGAGGAGCAGGATGTCGAGGAAATACAGAAAGATTTGGATGACATAAAGCGCGCGATGAATTATGTGAGTAGAAAAGTTACTGATGTCGAGGAATTGAGGAAGAAGAAAGGTAAAAAATGAGTTATAATAGAGATTTATAAATTTGATTAACAAATGTTGTTTCTGTTATTTGGTGCATTACGAATGGATTCAAGGGAAGACAGATCTTACAGAAGAACTTTTGTAGGAAGAGTAAGATTGAGTGATGGCAGGGCGCTCCGGACTGGGATTTACAGTGATCCGACATGTACCGTTTCTATAGAAGATATAGCACCTGGTCTTTCATGTTATGCAAAATTTGATCATCAAAGTATAGGTGTAACTGTAGAAATAGTACGAAGACCCGTTGATGAATGCAGGCCTGATCATGGATACACGTTTCCGATTTTCGTTCAGACATCAAATCCGCAGCAACTTCCAGCACAACCTAAAGCACGTGCATATCAATAAAAATCTAACTTATTTCTATTTGATTTTTCAATAGTTTTATAATGGATTCTAAGAAACTAGATGCCAAATGGCAGATGAAATGGAACAAATCTAAATCATTTGAAGCGAACATCGACAAGAAAAAGAACAAGTTCTTCACTTCTATAATAATCCCTTACGTGAACGGCAACATCCACATAGGCCATTCATTCACATATACAAGGATAGATGCGTATGCACGGTTCAAAAGAATGCAGGGATACAATACACTACTCGCAGAAGCATTCCACGCAACAGGCGAACCTATACTCGGTTCCATTGAAAGACTGAAAAAGAAAGACAGGGGACAGATAGAAACTTTCAAAATGTATGGGGCTACTGACAAGGATTTGAAAGATTTTGTGAAAAAAGGTCCTGAATTTGTCGCAAGATTCTGGATGGAAAAGATAATCGAATCATCAAAGTTGATGGGATTCTCAGTTGATTGGAGAAGAAAATTTGTCACGGCAATCGATCCTGCGTTCAATCGTTTTATAGAATGGCAATACAACACATTACGGAAGAAAGGATATGTGATACAGGGAACTCATCCTGTGGTATGGTGTTCACACGACCAATCACCAACAGGTGACCATGATAGACTAAAAGGTGAGGGTGAAAGTCCGACTCAATTTGTTCTTTTGAAATTCAAACTGGATTCGGGTGAAGTGTTACCATGTGCGACATTGAGGCCTGAAACTATATACGGTGTTACAAACCTGTGGATAAATCCGAACGCACATTATGTCAGAATAAGAATCAAAAATGAAATCTGGTTTGTAAGCAAGAGTGCTGCACAAAAATTGGAAGATCAATTGAAAAATGTTGAATATCTTGGAGATGTTGCCGGTAGGGATCTGATAGGAGAAAATGTTTCCAATCCTGTCACAGGTCAGAAGATTTTGATTCTACCTGGAGAGTTTGTTGATGAACAGACAGCAACCGGAATAGTAATGTCAGTGCCAGCGCATGCACCTTATGATTATGTCGCACTGAAGGAATTGAAAAACAACGAAAAGGAAATGGGTAAATATAAATTAGATCCGAGTTCAATAAAAAACATAAAATCAATTTCTGTTGTCAAAATCGAAGGTTTTGAAAATGCCGGCGTAGAAATTTCAGAGAAGATGGGAATATCATCGACAAAAGAATCGGAGAAACTCGAAGAGGCGACTTCCATTGTTTACAAAAAGGAGTTTCATACAGGGGTACTACGTGATATTGCAGAAGGTTATGTTGGTAAGAAAATTGGTGAAGTGAAGCAAGTTTTGATAGACGATTTTGTTAAAAGGAATCTTGCAGACAAGATGTGGGAGACGACAAACCCTGTGATATGCAGATGTACAACAAGGTGCCACATAAAGATTTTGGAAAATCAATGGTTCTTGAAATTCTCTGATATAGATTGGAAAAATAAAGTCAAACATGCTATATCACAAATGAAATTCTATCCGGAAGAGGCGAGACTACAATTCATGGCAACGGTCGATTGGCTGGAGGACAAGGCATGTGCAAGAAAGGGTGGGTTGGGCACAAAGATGCCATGGGATAAGGAATGGATTATCGAAACCCTGAGTGATTCTGTGATATACATGGCATACTATACGATAGCTGATGTCATCAACGGAGAAAAAATCCCTGCGCACAAACTAACTGATGAAGTGTTCGATTACATATTTTTAGGGAAGGGTGATCCTACTGAACTGGGAAAGAAAGTTGATTTGAACAAAGTATTGATACAAAAAATGCATGAAGAGTTTGAATACTTTTACCCGGTCGATATGAGAAACTCTGCAAAAGAACTGGTTCCGAACCATTTGACGTATTATATTTTCCACCATGTCGCAATATGGGAGAACCCAAAGTATTGGCCGAAATCAATCGGGGTCAATGGATACGTGACTGTCCAAGGAGAGAAGATGGCAAAATCAAAGGGAAACATAATTCCTTTGAAAGAATTGTTGAAGAAATATGGTGCTGATCTGGTGAGAGTGAATATCGGAACTGCCAATGAGAACATCGATGACGCTGACTGGCGAGAAGATTCTTTGAAAACATTCGAGACGCGATTGGATTATCTTGATTATCTAGTACAGAACTGCAAAAAGGCGAAAAGAAAATCGACAAACGACTTGGACAAGTATCTGGATGGAGTTGTGCAGAATTGCATCAAAGGAACTACAGAAAATTATGAAGTTATGAAATTCCGCTCTGGAATGCAGTTTGCAATATTCCAACTGTTGAATGAAATAAAATATTATATAGAAAGAAACGGTAATATCAAAAATTGTAATCAGAAGGTTTTGAAAAATGCTATTTCAAATTCAATCAAATTAATCGCTCCGTTCACACCGCATGTCAGCGAAGAGTTCTGGAAGAAAATAGGTGTGAAAGGAATTTTATCAGCCGGTGGATGGCCTGAATTTAATGAAAAATCAATTGATAGAAATGTTTTGGATTTGGAAAATCTATTCAAGAAAACTCAGGAAGATATGACTCAAGTCCTCAAGCTTGCAGGAAAAATGAAGAATGCATATTTGTATATGACGACAGACAAGGAATTCAACCATTTCAAACAATCGGTAGAATATCTGAAAAAGAGATTCGACTTCAAGAAACTTGAGGTATACAAAGTGTCAGACAAGAACAAGTACGATCCTCAGAACAAGTCTTCACGTGCAAAATACGGCAAGCCTGCGATATATCTGGAATGATTAGGAACCGATTAGTATAGATTCTATTATTGCTCCGACAAACAGGAATCCCAATGCCAACAACATAACTTTCAGACTATCCTTCGCTACTTCATTCGTGTATTCGCTTTTTTTCCTGATGACGGCTGCCGACAGTATACCACCGGCTATTCCAGATAGGAAATATGCAGAGATTTCAAAAACGCCATGCGGCAAGTAAGTCACGATGGCTCCCGGTATTCCAGAAAACCCGCCCAATGATTTCGCAGTCAATCCTATCGCTGCAGAAAGAACTGATGCGTTCCATGATAGAATGAAGATAGCGCCAGATCCGAATATGAAGGAAAATAAAAGAGTGACAAACAAAACCCCTATATTGTTGAAGAGAATTTTGAAAAATGTGCTTCCTGATAAAAAGTCGCCTCTGATCAATTGAATCTCCTGTATCTGCTCGTTGAAAACTTTTGTGACTGTATTTTCTGGTAGAACCAAAAATGCAAGTGAAAGTGCAATTATCATACCGCCGAAAAGGGTCGCATAGACAAACAGTGTATTTTCATGGCGGTTGAAGAAGTCGCTTTGAATCTTCTTTTTCATCTCAACCTCGGTCATGATTTCCTCATATGTCATAAGATTGACCATGAACGGGGTCATCGTGAACGTTATCAATATCGTAGTGAACAATCCTATTGACTCTGGAAATATGAGAGAAGACAGTCCCAGGCTGATTAAAGCTACTATCGCTCCTATAACAATCATCCAGACAGGATGTTCGACTGCGTCTCTTGTTGTAATGAGTTTTTCCAGAACCATGTGACCTTTAATAAATATGCAATTTTAAAATATTAAGGATATGAAACTCAAATTCAAGACAAGTTGGATCGGCATAGCGCTTATTGCCATAATGTTGTTTTCAAGCCTTGCAGGTGTGGTCATACAATCATTCTATTTCAACAGAAACGACTTGGAACTCCCTAAATCGAATGTGATCGACTATAAGATGGATCCTCAGGTGGAGAATTATCTTTTGCAGAACGGTGTGACAGTGATATCATTCGAATACAACATGAAGTGCATTAATTGTATACAGCAGAAGAATTCGCTTGAATATTATACAAATCAGTACAAGACACAGATAATACTGCAGGAACTGGCAAATGAAAGCCTTCCGGTTTCAAAAATAACAGCAACTAGCTTGTATGGCCAGTACAATGTGACAAATGCCAATGACACAGGTATATTCGCAATTTTATGTAACACGATGGTATCTCCACCATTGGAATGTGTGGCAAAATAATAACTTATTAAGAGACATATTATAATTATGGCAATTGGATTTACGGCAGCAAATATTGTTAATTTTCTAGCGTTCTTCGGACTCACGATTGCCACGTATACAATATTTTATTTCGGCAAGTCAATGGGATCAAAGAATGTGAGTATAAACTTGTTCATGCTAGCACTTGGGATAAATCTTATAGGATTATCGCACTTGTTCAGAATATTTTTTGATACAGAGACTCCTATAATTTTATTGGCTACTATAGCAGCTGGTGCATTTTTCATGTCAATGGGAATGATATGGGTGTTCTATGAAAAGGGAACTGAGGTGTCTAGAATGAAAAGAAGGGAAGAGGATATAAATTCAATCATCTCAACACTGAAAGACAAATATTACCAACAAGGATTGAATGAAGATGACCTGAAAAAGGCTTATTCCGGTCTGTTGAATGAACTTGCTGAGATAGAAGTTAAGTTGAACAGCAGTAAATCCAAAATGGACAAGTCTTAATTGTTATTTCTCAACAAACTTATTTATAATTAAGAATTGCTCGTATTCTTCTGATACCTGATGCTACTGCTTCTTCTTTTACAATCTTGAAAAATCCAAGCTCACCAGTGTTTTTCACGTGAGGACCTCCGCAGAATTCCCTGCTGAAAATATTTCCTTTATTATCCTGAGCAAAATAAACAGAAACAACATCTCCATATTTCACCCCGAATTCCATCTCTGCACCGACTTTAACAGCATCGTCTCTCGACATTTCCTTGCGTACCATAGTCAAATTTTCTTTTATTTTCTGGTTCACAAGATTTTCAATTTTCTTCAATTCACCATCAGTTAACTTGCTCGGATGTGAGAAATCTATTCTCAATCTTTCTGATGTGATGTTGCTTCCTCGTTGGTGAACATGATTACCCAAGACTTGTCTCAATGCGGCCAAAAGAAGATGATGTGCTGTATGCAATCTTGTAGTCAGTAATGAAGTGTCAGCCAAACCTCCTTTGAATCGTCCTGTTGCAGCTGTCCTGGAAAGTTCCTGGTGTTCAGTCATTTTTTGTTTGAATCCTTCCATATCAACAGTCTTGCCATCACGATCTGCCAATTCCTGCGTAAGTTCAATCGGAAATCCATGACTTGTAAACAATATGAACGCTTCTTCGCCTGTGATTTTCTTTCCGAGAGAATTGTATATTCTAAGACCCTTCTCAAGAGTTCGTTTGAACTTTTCTTCTTCTGCCTTGAAAACTTCCATGATTTCATTGGTCTTGGCAAACAACTCTGGATATGAATTTCTATATGCGCTTGTTATAGTTTCCAAAAACACATACAGGTCAGAACTTTTAGAATTGAACTCGTGTGCATTGAGTATAGCTCTTCGTATCAATCTTCT
>JACPJS010000007.1 GCA_016187405.1 Candidatus Aenigmatarchaeota archaeon | reverse complement strand
TCGAAACAAGCATATTTATTTGGTTCAATTCCCAATTAGTTTTTGAGAAGATGAAAGGAATATCGCCTATTGTTGCTACAGTACTGCTCATTGCAATAACAATGACAATCGCAGGTGTATTGGCATATTGGGCTTCTTCGTTCGCACAACAAAGACTGCCTACGATTAATGCATCAACTGCAGGATGTGATATCGCACAGTTTGAATTTCTAGATTGCCGTTATAATTCCAGTTCACAGACAGTAGTGTTTACGTTGAACAATGTTAAGGATATAACGGTCGGTAATCTTACAGCATACATACAATACAGCAACGGTACACTCCTACCGCCAACAGGAGTCTCGCTTAATGACAGTCTTCAGGCAGGTGCGCTCAGAAGCTATTCGGTATCAAGCATATCATCTGATTTTACACAATTACTTATTAAGACAGGATGCCCACAATTAAGTAGGTCGAATGTTTGTTCGAGGTAAATTCATGAAAGGAATATCGCCACTTGTTGCAACGGTCCTTTTGATTGGTATAACAGTAGGTATCGCGGGGATAGTAGGTTTTTGGATATCCGGTTTTACAACAACAGCAACCAGAACAACAACAGCTCAAGGTCAACTTCAGGTTCTGTGCAGTAATGCTGCCATCGACGTTTCGAATTTGAAATATTGTAACAACAACGTATCTGGTATAATCAAGAACAACGGAAGGATAACCATAGGAAATGTTACATTGCAGGTTACTTTTCTAAACGGAACTACAGTCTCATCTGCACTTAACGATACTCAAGGGAACTTCCTTGCGCTGAGACCGGGTCAATTGAGTACGTTCAATCAGAGCATAGGTGCAAGCAGCAGCGGTCAATATGACAAGTTGTATGTATACACGAACTGCAGCGGCGTAACAGATATAGCAGCATCTAGTGATATTGTAACTTGCTGATCATTGTCCTAAAACCAATAGTACGAACAGTCCTACAACCATCATGAATGCACTGTGTTTTATTCCAGAGACCATCGCGCCTTCCGACATTTTTCCTACAGTCAGTCCGGTGAACAAGCCCTGAATCAATACAAGATTTCTGAATATCTCTGCGTATTGCTGCGATATGTTTGGTGGGGCACCCACGCCATTGATCTGCGTAAGGCTTGCCGTGGAAACTTGGCTCAAGCTAGGGACAAGATATTTCTGAAGACCTATGATGACTATGAGGAAGACGAAGAAAATTATGTAACCTGTTATAATCTGGGAGTTCAACAAGACCTTCCTTTCTGATCTCAACCTTTCAACCTCTGTTACTGTGCTGCTAAGAGCTTCGAATGTTTCCGAGAGATTCCCGCCAAATTTATGGCTCTCCATGACAGTCGAAACTATTCTTGTTATGATTCTTGAATTAGTCTCTTTCGCGAATTTCGTCAATACAGTCTCTACAGGGATTCCCCAATCCAATTGCGCAGACATTTTCTTCACAAGAGATGTCAAAGGACCGTATTGGTTTCTGGAAATTGCCTTGAATGCCTGCGGCACAGTCATACCGCCTCTTATGCTCTCGACCAGATCCTGAAGGAATATGGAAAAGTTTTTCTCGTATGATTGCAGTCTCTGATTTTCAGCATATTTGATAATAATCAGAGGCGTAGCCATAACGACACCCATCACAAGATACAATGTTGTTGAATAATCTGAAAATTTCGAGATGTAAAAGTAATTGACAGCAGCAAATATTACAAACAATACCACGCATATGATTGCAACGTAAGTGAATTTCACATTTCCACCTCGACGCCTCGCAAGAATAAGAGGAAACCAACGTTCAACAACGGGACCAATACATAGATGCTCAACCTAGTCAGAGTCAATATATCAAATCCGCCTATGTTAGGCTGGATCATATTCATTACTGCGAACAATGAGATGATGAACAGTGGTGCTGTGATCAATATTCCTGTATAGAATTCAGAATAAGCATCAAGTTGCTGCATGAATTTTTCTCTTTTCAATTTCCATTCAAACAATGCCTGCTGACCAGCATTTTTAATATATGTCTTGACATCCCCACCTCCTTCAGTTGCACTTACTATTCCCAACAATATCTGTTTGAAATCATCGCTTGGTGTCTTGTTTGCAAGTTCTCTTATAGCAGTCAACGGATCTATACCGAACGAATCGATATTTCTTACAAGAACTTTCATCTCCCTTGCAATCTCACCATATTCATCGAATCTGCTCAACAATTTGAATATCATATACGGCGGAACACCTGATTCTGCAATAGCAGCCATGTGTGACAATGCAAATGGGAGGTTTGCATCTATGTTCCTGCTTGTAGACAATGCTCTTTGGTACGGATACAATACCTGAACAGCAAATGTTATTCCTGCGAGCAAAAATGGGCCGAATAGTATGAATATTATTTTTTGAACGGTTTCCAGATTCAAGAAAGTTACGACGGTCGCAACTACAACAAGCGAGAAAAGATAGATTATCAACGAACTAAAAATCGCAGCGCTGAGATATGATCTGAACGGAATCTGGATATTAGTTTTCGGAAGACTCTCTCTCAGGAATTTGAAGTCATCTCCTATCTTGTCTACCAACCCGCCAAACAGGACCGTTGAAATAGCGTTATAGCTTGCCATTCTCTCCTATATAATATGTGTTCCTATAAGTAAATTTTCAGTGTTTTTCCTTTATGACTTTCAGACCTAAAAGTGATAATATAGTAGTTCTCTCGGCTTCAGGTTTTGTCGATGACATTTGGACCGCAACAGGAATTTTTTTAACTTGTTCAACAATAATTTTCTTCTCCTCTTTCTTCATCTCAACAGGAGTACCAATAACTTCGAAAAGTTTCTCAGGCTCCTTGTAGTACATGTTGATGTAATTTGAGACCTCGATATAATCCTTGATATCTTTCTGCGCCAACCAATCTAGGACATTCTTTCTCCTTTCCAAATCTGCCGCAGCTTCTCTGATATCCCCACCCTTGGCTTCTATAATCTTCTGGATTATCTGACTGTCGTTAACCTTTGTGAATGCGTCATCTGCAGGACTCCACAGGAAAGCAAGATTTGTTTTGACTTCATCGGTCCTCGTATCAACCGATATAATTTCAACAATCTCTTTAGTCCTTCTAGCAGATTTGCTAATGTCCCTCGCATGATTCATGATTACTATGACGTTCAGACTTTCAATCAATGTCGGAGAGAGGTCTATCGGTGGGGATGTCAGTCTTTTCACTACCGCATCTACTGAATTCGCGTGGAATGTGCTCAATGATGTGTGACCGGATGACATTCCCTGGAACATTACATATGCTTCCTGACCTCTAGTCTCACCTACGATAACATAATCAGGATTCTGTCTAAAACTTTCTCTCAACAGATCGAACATCGTGACCTCACCGTATTTTTCTCCAGACGCCATAGGAATACCGAATCCACTTCTTGCAAGACCTGATATCCAGTGCTGATGAGGAATTTTAATTTCACGCGTATCTTCTATCGAGACGATTTTCTTTTCTGGTGGTATGAACATTGAGACTGAATTGAGGAAAGTTGTCTTGCCTGTTGCAGTTCCACCGACAAAAAGTATGTTCGCACCATGTTCCACCAGATACCAGAAATAAGCCATGATTTCAGAACTGGCTGTGTGAGATAAAATCTGGTCTACTGGTGAAAGCGGTTTCTCACCGAACTTTCTTATCGTCATAGTCGGACCTCGTGTGGAAACGTCCCCTGCCAATGTAGCAGATACTCTCGAACCTTCCGGAAGAGTTCCATCAAGAATTGGTTCTGCATAGCTGACATAACGTCCGCATCTTTCCGATAATTTTATTACGAACTCTCTCAATTTTTCAACATCAGTAAATGTAACATTTGTTTTCAATGAGCCGTATTTCCTATGGACAATGAATACCGGGATGTTCACACCATCACATGAAATATCTTCTATGTTCGGATCCAGCATGAACGTGTTGATTTCATTGTATCCGAGAAAATCCTTGTAAATAAAATACATTATCTTGAGATACTGATTCTGTGTCAATTGCAATCCAAAGTCTTTCAACACACCGTTTACTTTCTTCTGAAGATATTCCATAGCCTTGTCTTTTTCTTTCATCGCGGAAAGTTCGACCTCGACCAGCTGGATCAATGCATCAAATACCTTTTCGAAGACTTTTCTCTCGGCTTCATTAAGAATAGGCTCAACACAATTATAAATTATCTCTTTTGTCTCAGGGTCCCATTTGATATTCACATAGACAAAAGGTTCCAGTATAGGATAAATAACATTCAATTTCGTTATATCATCAACTTCAGGAAGTTCAACAATCCTTTCAGTTTTTTCAAATCTAAACCCAGGCAAAGGTTCTTCCTTCTCAGATTCTGCTATTTTTCTGTACAAGATACCGCGTAAATTTTTCAGTCTCTCGAACACGGTCCTACCTCATTCCTTTCTTTCTAACACTTTTACCAGGTTGTGAAATATGTCTAAATCTAGCGCAGCTAGGACAGTACCTCATAATCTTGCCCATCAAATGAATCATCCTTCTATCTACCTGCTGTTGAATGACAGGATCGTTCAATCTCATGCCCCTTCTTTGTACAAACGTCTTGTATCTAGGGACCTGCCTGCCACAACCATCGCATACCACGTTTATCTCCCTTCCTCTTGACGATGAATGGTGATAGCTTCTTGTGTAAGGTGCTGTACTAATCGGCATACTATCTAAAAGAATTTGTGATTCAACCGTAATAAAGGTTTTAATCTCCTTGATGAGGTTGTGTTTGTCTTCTTTGGGATTCTAATGTGGTTCTCCCATCCAAATACCATCTAATCATGTCGTTCATGAACACACTATCGCTGTATCGAGTTGATTGTGGATTAAAATGATATCCTCCTTGTCTTTCCTCTACACATACACCTAGCATATAGCCGAGTACAATACAGTGTATATATTTTGTCAGCCAAGCTGTCAAGATTCAAACCAGGGTACTTTCTTACAGTATCAAGCACCATGATGACTTGCGATACTAGCATATCTAAATTCAGAATTCTACAAATTTAACCGTGCGGATTTGAATAATTAGTATGGCTCTTCTGGACAATCTCACATGGTTCGGGCATTCCAGTTTCATGGTGAAAGACGGCAAGACTGGTAATAATTTCTATTTCATCGATCCTTTTGACTTGAAGGAAACTCCTAAGGAAAAGGCAGATGCGATATTCATAACCCATGCGCATTTTGACCATTGCAGTCCGGCGGATGTAAGGAGAATAATAAACGACAGGACAATTGTATATGGTCCCAAAGGATGCGAGACATTGAAATTACCTTCTGGACAATTGATTACTGTCGAACCAAACAAACTGTTCATTGCAGGTGAGATAAGAGTGAGGACGATTCCCGCATATAATATCAAACCAGAAAGATTGAACTTCCATCCGAAATCAAACAACTGGGTCGGATATATTTTCGAATTCAACGGAGGCAAGGTATATCACGCAGGAGATACTGATTTCATACCTGAGATGAAGGAATTGAACAACATTGATGTTGCGATGCTTCCTATGGGCGGAAATTACACCATGGATGTGAAAGAAGCTATCGAAGCTGCAAATGCAATCAATGCGAAGGTCACGATACCTATGCATTACAAAAGAATCCTTGGACCTAATGCAAGAAAAGCTGAAGAAGAATTGAAATCCGGTGTAAAGGGAAAAGTTGTAGTGATGAAAGAATTCGTTTAATCTACATCATATGCCATGCGAAATCCTGAAAAGTTCTTTTACCTTGCGGTGATTTCCAACCTGTTAGACGTGCAAAATTTTCAGGGAAATGTGATTCTATTTCGTCATCAGTGATATAACCAAGGCATCTTTCCATTTCATAAGCTTCATGTCGACCTGCTCTCTCCAATTCATCGTAAAGTAATTCTCTTTCTTGTCGTTCAATGTCAATATTCTTTACGCCGGCTAATCGAAACACTCTAACCTCTTCTGCGACTCGTTCACTGATAGTCTTATCTCCAGCGTAAACACCACGATTACGCACAGGTACTCGTTCTACATGTACAACACTGTATATGGGTTCACCCCAGCCGCCATTTCGAGTTCTACCAACATAACCTATTGGTTTCCAGAAACCATATTTACCAGCACCATGTACCAATTGGCGTGAATCAGGATGTATAATAGGAACATGTTGTCGTGCGAAAAATGCGAAATCATATTCTACATGGACACCGTCTTTGTTGTATATTTTTATGACACCATCTGTTAATCCCATAAAATTCAATGCCCAGTAAAGCTTTTATGCTTGCTAAAGCAAGTACCGATTTTAAATTCATATCGTTTCAATTAAATTTCAATGACAAGCTACACAGCCATGTATCATTGTAAAGATTTGGAAACTGGATTTTGTTGGGCGAGAGATGTAGAGTTAGGTGCTACAGATCTAACCGCAGCATTGAAAGAAGCTCAAATGAGAGGCCGTTACGATGACGATGAAGATTTCTACAGAATCGAATTAGTACAAGTCAAAGAGGTCACGCGACCAGCATATAATAAATTGCGTTAAAGCAGAATATTACTAATGCAACGATGCGAGTGGCCTTCTAACAATCCATTGATGATTGAATACCACGACAAGGAATGGGGACTTCCGCTTCACGATGACAGAAAACTTTTCGAATATCTAGTTCTGGACGCATTTCAGGCCGGATTGAGCTGGAGCATAATTCTAAAGAAGAGAAAAAATTTCGAAAAGGCGTTTGACGGGTTCAATGCAAAGAAGATTGCTAAATACGACGCGAAAGATTTGAAACGTCTTTTGAATGACGCTGGGATAGTCAGAAACAGAATGAAGATTGAGGCCGCAATAACAAATGCGAAAAAATTCCTTGAAATTCAAAAAGAATTCGGATCATTCGATAAATACATCTGGCAGTTTACAAACCATAAAACAATCCAAAACAGATGGAAGACGATGAAAGAGCTTCCTGCAAAATCCAAAGAATCTGATGCAATGAGCATTGACTTGAAACTCCGAGGATTCAAATTTGTCGGGTCAACAATTTGTTATGCTTTCATGCAGGCAGCAGGAATGGTGAACGACCATACAATAAATTGTTTTAAGTATAAGGAATTAAAAGGAGATGATTATAACAAATTAATGGGGGTGAGAAATAATGTCATTCGGTAATCGAGTATTCAAGAAACCAGAATTCAAGAAAGTTTCAGATGTAATCTGGGATATACCAAAAACATTCAAACAAGGAATGAATGTTCCAGCTAGGATATACGCTTCAAAGAAAATCATAGACCAGATGGATTTACAGGTATACGACCAGATAACAAACGTTGCAAACTTGCCAGGAATCCAAAAATATGCATTCTGCATGCCCGACGGTCATATCACTTCCAGTTAGTTCTGAAGTGAGACAATTCCGGGTACGGATTTCCAATAGGCGGTGTCGCTGCATTCGATCCAGAACAAGGAGGTGTAATCTCTCCGGGTGGAATCGGTTTTGATATCAACTGTGGAATGAGATTGGTTCTAACTGATTTGACTGAAAAAGATGTCAGACCTCATTTGAAAACTTTGGTCGATAAATTATTCGACAGAGTTCCTGCAGGTGTTGGTTCTACAGGTTTTGTGAAATTAACTAAGGATGAATTCAGAAAAGTTGTGATCCAAGGTTCAGAATGGTGTGTTGACAATGGATATGCATGGAAAGATGACTTGGAGAGAACAGAATTGTATGGGAAAGCAGATTGGGTTGACGTTGATAAGATTTCAAAGAGAGCAATCGAACGTGGGTTCAACCAAATCGGAACATTAGGTTCAGGTAATCATTATCTTGAAATCCAGACTGTAAGAGAATCAAAC
>JACPJS010000009.1 GCA_016187405.1 Candidatus Aenigmatarchaeota archaeon | reverse complement strand
GTCTTCAATCTTCTTCCTGCAAATTCTCCTGGCATATAATCATCTAATTATGACGTCGAAGACATCATGACTCCTTTGTAATAGTTCTTTCAAGACTTTTAAGTTTTTTCCATCTCGCCCTATGATGATAGGTTTCGTGTTTCTATCTATCCAGACATCCAAAAATATCTTCCCATTCTCGTTTCTGGTTGCAATCTTGGTAGCTTGTGGTATAAGATTTTTAGCGTAAGTTTCAAGATTTTCCGAGAATTGCACGACACGCACACCTTTCCTTATCATCCTTTCTGTGCTTTTGATGCTGGCCCCGTTCTTCCCAACAGCTTTACCAACGCTTCCCTTCACTATAAAATAAACAATGTTGTCGTCGTTTACAAAACAATCTTTCACATGAGCTTTAGTCACGTTTTCAAAGAGATTTATCAATTGTATTGTGTCTGTGTCAAAAGTTACCGGCATTTTTTCATCCTTTTACTATTAGTGTTGATACTGGAAAAGGTTTCCCACAAATAATTCCTAACTCAACACTAGTCCCAGTGAATACTTCCATTTTAGTTTTTGAAACTTTGACGCTGTTCTCGATTTCGTGTTTGAGACTAGAAGGTAGATTTTCTGCTATCACGACTAGCTTAGGATCACTTGTCTTAATGTACTTTATCGATTCATTGAATCCTAACACGGCTTTGTTTGACTTTATTGCCGATTGTATGTCGTCTACTACAGTCATATTATCTTTGAATGTAATCGTAGTAATAATTTAAATACTTGTTAAAGTCTAATAAGACTTGAAAGAATAACATGCCGGCAAGAAACAACAGAGGAAAAGACAACTTTTATCCGAAAATATCGATAAAAAACATAAAAAATCCTAGTTTGCTTTACGCATTTCCAATATTCGGATTGATTTTGAAAATAATAATGCTTATCCCTGTATTGATTGAAGTTGTATTTGTTACAATCTATGCAATGATTCTAACTCTTCTCAATTCATTTTATGTTTTGTTCACTGGAAAATACTGGAATGAATCTTACAAAATAAATTTAGGATTTCTCAGACTGTCAACGAAGATAGGATTTTTCATATATGGTTTGACTGACAAATATCCAGGATTCAATTTTTCAACAAAAGATTTCACACTAATTTTTGCAAAACCAAATAAACCAAACAGGTTTTATGCAGTTCCTATAATAGGATTTATTGTAAGAATAATTCTTTTGATACCCTACTTGATTTATGATTCTGTGATAAGGACAGGAGCATTGATAGGCTTGTTGGTTTCTGCATTTTCGGTTTTGATAAACAAGAAATATCCAGAAAGCATTTTTGAAATCGGAAGAGACTCGACAAGAGTTAACTTGGCAGCTTCAATTTATTTATTCGGTTTGTCAGATGCATATCCTAGCTTCTCAATATCAATGAATCACAGAACAACAAAATTAATTCTCATAGTAATAGGAGCAATATTGACTGCAATGGATTATTTCAGAGAATTGTTATTTGTTCTCTTGAGATAATTTATTTTTCTTCATCTGGTTTGACAATAAGATCGAACATACCAGTTCCTGCTGGAATGACTTGACCTATCATAACGTTTTCAAACACGCCTTGCAGTGTATCGACTTCGTTTCTTATTGAAGCTCTGACAAGATGTTTTATTGTTTCTTCGAATGCAGCTCTTGCGAGTATCGAAGTCTTCGCACCAGCGACACCATATCTTCCGATAGAACTGACATCACCGCTAAACGTCATAATATCAGATACCAACAAAACATATCTTACATCAATGTCAAGCGCCTGTTCTTGCATGGTCCTCAATGCCTCTCTTATGATAACACTTCTCGCAGCCTCGATTCCTAGAACTGTAGCTGTTTCATGAATACTATTCGTATAAGTTTTCTTTTCATCAACTTCCTTTATTGATAATGCATCGCTGAGGTTTGTTCCGATCGTGTTGATTATCCAATCCTCTCCTTCCTTTCTAACCAACGCATTTTTAATTCCCTTTATTCCACTGACCTGAAGTGCCAATATTTTTTCCTTCAATTTTTGCAATTCTTTGATATCCTCTACTTTCATAGAAACTATGATTTTGCTTTCCCTTCCTTTCACAGTAACATTCTTGATATTTCCAGATATCACTTTTTCAATCGAGTCTGACTTTCTTTTGTCCAATATTTCGAGTTCAACAGAGTTTTCATTCAAGTTTATTGAAATTTTATCAATGACATTGACAACTCTCTTTTCAATTATAGCCTCAGCCAATTTTGCCGCATCATTTGCATTGTTATGCTCTCTTTTCATATATACAGTCATCATAGGAGTTTCAGGTTCCTTCTTTGCATCAAAAATCTCTATAAGTCTCGGAAGTCCATACGTGACTCTGATACCAGCTGTACCAGCGAAGTGATAAGTACGCATAGTCATTTGTGTTGCAGGTTCGGAAATACTTTGTGCTGCGATTATCCCGATTGATTCAGCAGGTTCAAACTTACTCTTCGCATATTCAAGTTTAATTCTTTCAAGTAATTTTTCGGCATTAGCTTTATTCAATTTCTTTTCTTTCACTACTACCTCTACTTCACCCATCAATTTAGGTGGAAGTTCATTCGAGGTTTTCTGCGATTGCTCTGACATCTATACCAACTCTTTCTATCTTCGATGGATCCAATCCATCTTCTCCTGGGGTAAATTGTACGATTCTATTCGCACCGTCTCTAACAGTACCATCATATTCCACCTTCAAATCCTGTAGCGCACCTACGAGTCTCCTCTCCATATATCCACTGTGTCTTGTCTTCAATGACTTGTCCATAAGTGATTCACGGCTGTTGATTGCATCGAAAAAGAATTCAAATGGAGTCAATCCGTCCTTGAAACCTCTAGATACGAAACCGGTTGCTTCCAAATTAATCGAACCCGGTTTTATGTGAGGGAATGTTCTTTGATAATAACCCTTCTCGATTCTTTCACCCATAACCATTTCCTGACCTACAAGTGCCGATGTCTGAACCAGGTTAACCAATGATCCTCTCGCCCCGCTACGAACCATATGCAATGTATTGTTGTCATGCATGTGTTTTTCCAAAACCTTTTGTGCATCATTGATCCCGTTTCTCAAAAGTGTCTTAATCATATGATTCAAACTTTCCTTTGCTGATCTTCCAACCAAAAGTTTCAAGTCACCCTTTTCATACTGTCTGTTCAAATCATCGACATCCTTTCTGATTTTTTCAATTGTATCTTTGATTTCCTTTCTTGCAGAATCAGACAAGTCCTGATCAGATGTGCTAATTGAAAATCCTTTGATCATCAGATATCCGATTGCCAATCTTGTAAAATTGTAAATGAATTTCTTTGTATACTCGCTTCCGTAGAACTTGTCGACCTTGTCAATCAACTTTCCGACTTCAGCACCAATTGCAACCTTGTCTATACAACCTTGTAATAATTTTCCATCTTTTATGACTACATGCTCTCCTGTGTTCGATTTGAAATCAACTGTCAAATCTTTTGGAAGGAATATGCTGAATATTTCTCTTCCTGTTAATGTCTCTTTGTCTGGTAATGGCACATTCAAGTCAACAGATCTTACCAATTGAGTGAAATCTCTTCTAGAAAGTTTGACATTTTCCTGTGTCAACAAATACAAACCTGTTATGTGATCTCTGATACCACCTATGACAGGTCCTGAGAATCTTGGACTGCGAATGTTCTTAGGTACCATTGTGAGATTTTCAATCTCTACCTTCGCCTCTTCTGTCTGTGGCAAGTGTAGATTCATCTCATCACCGTCAAAATCAGCGTTGTATGGTGTAGTTGTTGATAGGTTCAATCTGAATGTCTTTGATGGCATGACCCTTACTCTGTGACCCATCAAGCTCATTCTGTGAAGGCTTGGCTGTCTGTTGAAAAGTACAACATCACCATCCTGCAAATGTCTTTCAACAATGTAACCTGGTGCCAATTCTTTTGCAATTTCTTCTTTTGTAGATTCGACAACTTTCTTCCTTCTACCATCAGCTCTGATAACATAATTGACACCTTTCAATCCATCCGGACCCATTTGTACAATTTTTCTTATTTCTTCAATATTGTTTTCAGTTACTCTGATAGGTTTTGTAAGTTCTCTTGCGATAACTTCAGGAACACCAACTTCATCAATTTCAATCATAGGATCTGGCGAGATAACTGTTCTTGCCGAGAAATTAACTCTCTTACCTGCAAGATTTCCTCTGAACCTTCCTTCCTTTGTTTTCAATCTCTGTGAGATTGTCTTCAAAGTTCTTCCCGATCTGTGCCTTGCTGGTGGAACTCCAGTAAGTTCATTGTCGAAATATGTTGATACATGATATTGCAACAATTCCCACAGGTCTTCAATAATGAAATCAGGCGCACCCAAGTCGATGTTCTCTCTCAATCTATCATTGATTCTTACAATGTCAACCAACTTGTGTGTCAAATCATCCTCGCTTCTCTCACCAGTCTCCAAAGTAATAGAAGGTCTTACAGTAACTGGTGGTATTGGCAACAATGTCAAAACCAGCCATTCAGGTCTTGACTTTAATCCAACCAACGACAAATCATCATCCGTCATCTTTTCCAATCTTTCTCTGATGACAGATGCATTCAATGTATCTGCACCTTCGACGATTGTATAAGGTTTTATCATCTTCAATTTCTTCTGTTCTGCATTACAGAATGGACATTTCTTTTTTGCAGATGCTGCAAGTTCCTTGAATGATAATTTCTTTGCCTTAACTGTCCCTGGTCTTCCCCGACAGATCCACCGCAAGTTCTGCAACGCACACCAGGATCAACGACTCCGAGTCTCGGATCCATCAGACCACCTTCAACTGGATAACCTTCCTGATCGTACAATTCAGTCTTTGTCAATTTAGCTGCCGCTAGTTTTCTTACAATCTCTGGAGATACAATGCTGAATTCAATTCTGTCTACTTTCATCATATTAATCTTCCTTCACCACGAGCTTTGGATAAATCAACATACTCTTCAATTCATCCAACATAAGTTTGAACGCATAGCTCATCTCAACATCAACAATCTTCGATTCACCGTCAATAGGACAAATCTTTTTGTTCTTTATCTTGTCAGTCATCGCAACAAGTCCACATTCTGAACATATTGATATCGTTGACTTGTCGGAGTCGAACCTTTCCTTCAATGCAAGCGATGCACCGTGTGCAATGAGGCAATCTTTCTCCATTTCTCCCAATCTCAAACCACCTTCCTTACTTCTTCCTTCTGTTGGCTGTTTCGTCAACAATGTGACAGGGCCACGTGATCTTGCGTGTATCTTATTTGAAACAAGATGATCCAATTTCTGATAGAATGCAGAACCCATGAATATTTTTCCTTCGTACATCTTTCCTGTCCTACCATCGTGCATAACTTCCATACCATCATTCCTATATCCAGCCTCTCTCAACATTTCACGCAATTCCTTTTCTGAACTGCTACTGAATGCTGGAGCGTTGATGTATTTTCCTGTCAATGCTGCCACCTTACCACCAAGAATTTCCAATAACTGACCTATGGTCATACGTGATGGAATACCATGCGGGTTGAATATTATATCAGGGACAATTCCATTTTCTGTAAATGGCATATCTTCTGGCGGAACAATCAATGCAATAACTCCTTTCTGTCCGTGTCTCGATGCAAGCTTGTCTCCAATTTCAGGAATCTTCAGGTCTCTTACAAGAACCTTGATTAATTTTGTCCCATCTGTAGTATCAGTAACAAAAATTCTATCTGCAATTCCATGATCACCATGTCTTAATCTTAAAGATGTTTCACGAATGTTTTCCAATCCTGTGACAAACCTATCCATGGTTCCCAAGAATCTCAGTGGTGATATTCTTCCAATGATTACTTGATCAGATTCCAAACTTGTTTCTGGATTTGATATACCGTCTTCTGACAAATGTTTGTACGCATCTTCACCTGCATAACCTCTAACACCGGCTTCAGGAATTCCTATTACATCTTCCTGACCACCCAAGTATCTTTTCTGTTCAGCCTCGTACGATCTGACCATGTACGACCACAACAATCCTTTCTGCAACGAACCTGCATTGATTACAATGCTATCTTCCATGTTGAAACCGTCGAATGACGCTATTGCGATAACAACATTGTTTCCGTTCGGATGGCTGTTATAAGGAAGTATGTCATATGCGTTTGTTTTTACTAAAGGCTTGTTAGGATATATCATAAAGTTTGATTTTGTATCAGCACGAGAAAGAAGATTAGATGCAAAAACACCGATGCTCTGTCCAACCATTTTAGCACCATAGTTTACTCTGTCCCCTCTGTTGAATTCTGGATAAGGAATGAATGATGCTGACAATCCTAGTATGACAGAAGGATCAATCTCAACGTGCGTATGTTCTTTTGTGATATCACTATCATGCATTGCAATCAAAGTGTTCTCTTCTTCTTCACTGTCCAAAAATTCTATAATACCAGTTTTTACCAAATGATCCCAGTTTATCTCTCCCTTGTTCAGCTTGTCCATGAGATCCTTTGTCAATTTCCTAACGCCGTTTTCAACAATTATCACAGGCCTTCTGACTCTTCCGGAATCTGTCAATATTCTGACTTCATTCAAATGCTTGTTGTAAGCAACGTTGATTTGATAAGGAATAGCACCACTTCTTCTTTTCATTCTAATGTTGGCTGCCATTTTCTCTGGTTCTGATGTCTCACCCATGAATCTTCCGTCTACGAATATTGATACCATTTTATCCACTCTTTATCAGGTCCATCAAAGGCTTGACTTCTTTTTCTTGGAGACCTTTTGTAACTTCAGCCATAATTGCCAGATATTTTCTCAATCCGATAGTTGCACCTTCTGGAGTTTCTGATGTGCACAATTTTCCAAAATGAGTAGGATGTAACTCCCTTGCCTCGAAGTGTTCTTGTGTTGATGTCAATGGAGACAAAACATTTCTCATGTGTGAGATAGTCTTGATATAACTTCCTCTTTCCAATCTCTGACTTACACCAGTCCTTCCACCGACCCACGATCCGATTGCAAGAGCTGATATCAACTGGTTGCTCAGAACATTAGATTCGATGATTGATTGTAAAGCTGGAAGTCTTCCTCTCTTTGTCAACTTTTGATAATTGTACGTTACTCTTGTTATCAATCCCCATTTTCCTAATAGAATTGATCTCAACAAAAGTTCCAACAAATCCCCAGACAATCTCAGTCTTTTGTTTGCATAATGATCCAAATCATCTTCGTCAATCTTATCCAAATGTAACTTCAATAATTTTTCAATCCCCTTTGCGAGGAACATAGCCTTTGCTAATCTATTTGCAGGTTCTTGCCCCAAGTGCGGCAACAAATATCTATCGACAATCTTGATTGCTCTGTCTGTTCTGTATTGTTCCTGTGGAATCTTCAAGTGCTTTCCAATTTCATCCAATCCCTGTTCTTTGGTTGTTGATGATGTCTCGTATAGATTAATGTAAAACTCTTCAGCAATGTCATCATCACTTGATATTGTAGTTATGATGTCCTTATCGTTTTCAAGTCCGAGTGCCTTCAATAGAATACCAACAGGCAAACGTGTCACATTTGCAAAACTTATTGTCACTGTTCCATCTGCTTTTCTTTCAAGCAAATGTCTTTGTACATAACCATCTTTTTCTGAATGTATTCTTGCTATTTCTGTTATGTTCGCAGCACCTGTTTTGGATGTGATTATTCTGTTCGGTGCGATTTCCTCTACAAGAATCAGAATCCTTTCTGTACCGTTGATAATAAAATATCCTCCTGGATCATCAGGGTCTTCGTTCGCCTGAATCAATTGTTCCTTTGTCATCTGTGACAATGGACATATCTTTGATTTTACCATTACCGGCATGTCACCGAAATTAACTATGACAGGTTCACCTTCTTGCTTGTTGATTATGGGAGTTATTTCAACATACATTGGTGCGGCATATGTGAGGTTTCTCAATCTTGCTTCTTATGGCAGAATATTTCTTACACTTCCATCCGCTTCCTTGATTGTAGGCTCACCGATTTTGAAATCACCAAGTTTCAGTTTGATGTCACCCAAATTTGGAACCTCAGGCTTTATCATTCCGATTTCACTGAGGACTTTGGATATTCTCTGTGTTATGA
This sequence comes from Candidatus Aenigmatarchaeota archaeon, assembly GCA_016187405.1. Lineage (GTDB taxonomy): Archaea > Aenigmatarchaeota > Aenigmatarchaeia > CG10238-14 > SCSR01 > JACOWB01. The sequence continues at coordinate 16,903 of JACPJS010000009.1, read as the reverse complement.
AATCGTTATAAGAATCTATCTGGAATCTGTTGAAACCTTTCTCATCTACGAATTTTGATAACAATGATCTGAATTCTTCCTGCATTTTACAAACCTCTTATCACAACTCTATAGTATACAGATTCACCGGCAACAGGAGAATCCCTTACAATTTTTATAACATCCCCAATCTTACCACCAATTTGTTTGATGACAGGATCGTTTACAGAAATTCTTGGAAGTTGTCTTATCGTAATTTTGAATTCGTTTAAAAGTTGTAATTTTTCATCTTCGTTCATTATAATGTGTTTAGGTACAAACTCGCTTTTTGTTATGTCGATTTCCTTCATTTTAGCACCAAATGAAACCGACCAGACAAAAGTGGTTTTGCATTCTCAGGTGTGTTACAGCGAGTCCCCCGATAATAAATTACCACCCACGAACGGCCGATTTTAACAACGTATATACGACGTGAAAGTTTTTAAGCCTTTTGGTCACTGAGTAGTAGCGCCTTAGCCGGGATTTGAACCCGGGTTTACCGATGAGTTTAACTCATTCGCGGCCGTGACAGGGCCGTATGCTAGGCCACTACACCACTAAGGCTCGAGTAATAATATAGAACAGACATTTATAAAATTAAAAAGGGCTGACGACGTGGCACAATTCCCATGATTTACACCATAGTACAAAGTGCTACGTGGAACTGTTTGACTTCTGTGTTCGGAATGGGAACAGGTCGTTCCAGTTCGCTATGGTCGTCAATAGAATTATGATGCATGCCAATGTTTTTAAAGGTTATTCGAAGTAGAAATTTTTCCTATTTGATTTTTTCAATTCTGCAATAAAACTCGGAAGTTTCTTGTTAGAGACAGTGTCTCTGTAACCTTGTTTTATATTCGAAATCATAGCCTTTTTACTATTATCGAATGTTTTCATTTTTGTTGTTGGTCTAATTACCGCGTCCCCATTCGATTCTAATATTGCAATCTTTTTCATGACATTTCTATAAACAACTGGACTACGTTGTGCAGCCGTGTACAAACCTGAATTGAGTTTCCATTTGAATATCTTAGACAACGGTTTTTCTATATTACGAGCTTTTGTTTCTTGTTCTGTTTTAGTCAAAATAATTATTTTTTTAGATGATTTTACACCAGGAACACTTACAGGAACTGGATCACTGATTCCACCGTCAAAATAGAAATTATCCCCGATTTTTACAGGTTGACATCCTATAACAGGTATTGGAAATACCATAGACGCTTTGAAAATGTCTACAAAATTGAATTTAGATTTGTTATCAAAATATTCAGCCCTTCCAGTTTTCATATTAGTAAGTGGTACTATGAGTTTTGTTTTAGAAGCAATCAAATTTTTGTTATTCAATATAAGATGTTTCTTTGCAACTTCTTCTATTAAAAAGTCTATATCAATATACGGACGGTTTTTTATCAAATTTGTAAAATTTACAACTCTATCTTTTGGAACTATCCTTGTCAAAATGTAATAATAATCATCGGATCGACCAAGTGCGTAATATGCTAGAGTAGCGAAACTAACAGAAGATGCAGCCAAATAATCCACGTTTTTTAGACCAAAATGTGAACGAAGTGCATCTAAAACACCATAGACATAAGAATGACGAGCTATACCACCTTCTGCAACAATACTAACTTTCACAAGATTATTTTGTTTTAGAAAAATAAATGTCCCTGCCAGGAGATTTGAACTCCTAACCTCACCGTATCTGAACACGTGCTCTTCACAGCACAATCGAATCGTACTGTACTACAGCGGCGCGCTCCACCGTTGAGCTAGGCAGGGATATGAAATATTAACAGAAAGTAGATATAAAAATCTTTTATCATGCCTTGGTCAAAGCTTGTTTCGATGCAATGCTTCTTCTGTTCTGCCCTCTGTCTGTGTAGAGAATTTCTGCTGGCGGCAAGTTCAAAGGACCAGACACATCGACCAACGACTTGATCTTGTATGTTACGACCCTTTCCTCTCTTGGTTTCAAGTTGCCCAAGTTCCATCTTACCAAAGTACCGTGCGGAGCTTTGCTTATTTTTGGTTTTAATGTCTCAAAACTTTCTATGACCTTTGCGATGTGCGGTACAACATCCACAACTTCAACATCCTTTATTTCATGCAGTGCCTTGTTCCTGACTTCAATCAATATCATCACTTCCTTTCCTCTCGTGATTGTACCAATATGTCTCATACCTTTTTGTATGACCGGTGTTGCAAGTGACTTGTAGAATAAATACACACCAGCTCCGATTACAATCAATACAATCCATACCCTCCATAATGCAAAGCTGTATGATACGGTGTATTGTTCACCAGGTTGTAATGCAGGCACACCCCATGAATAGACTTCCCTTCCATCAACTGATTGTTTTGATGATGGCTCTATGCTAGGTGAAAATAAAATCTGTGCAAAGTTTGGTATGGAATCTGTCAATTCAAATCCAGGCAATATGACGTTTCCATCATTCTTTATCGTCATCGTCACATATGACGTGACTATGTTGAATCCTGTTGATTTGTGAATATATTCTGTTGATGGTTGTGTCACAGTGTTCACTGAGAATGTTGTCGATGTCGAATATTTCAAATTGTTCGATACATCCCTGATATCCGCATTTACTGTATATGTTCCAGGCGAAGCATACTTGTCAAGCGTGAGCATGTCTGAAAATCTGTATGTGCTTCTCGGTGGTATGGAATCTACTTGGCGATTGAACGTTTTTATCACATCACCGTTTTTAGCTACAGTTACCTTGAGGAAATATTGTGCTGAATTTGTATCATCAAGATTGAACACATCCGCATTTACTGTTACATTACCTCCTGGATTGAGATTGTAATTATCCAAACTCATGTCACGAACATAAACAGGAGTTTTCCTTGTTATTTGCAAAACTATGTTTTGTGTATCTGTTATGGTAGGATTTGATACTGATTTTGCTGTTATGACAAATGATCTTGATACAGGATCAGTGTCAATAGCGACCGTGAAATGGACTTTTACTACAGTTTCAGAATTACCATTTAATGTTATAAGAAAAGAATCCGCACTTGCACTTACTTTTTCCAGTTGTGGTGGGAAGACGTTCAAGGAGAACGTGTCCTGACTACCCGTATTTGTTATCTTTACGTTGATGTCTGTAGTCTCGCCTGTGTATACAACCACATTACTTGGTATTGTCACTTGGATTGCAGCATTTGCAATACTCGTGGAAACCAAAAATCCTAACATGAAACTGATAAAAAGGAGCTTTTTCATTCTCTCACGTATTATAGTTTTGTTTTCTACTTATTAACTTTATCAGACGATTGTTCCTTTTTCTTCAGTTTATCCAAGATTTGATTGACAATTGGTTTGAAGACGTTTTCTTTGGGACCTGTCTGGTACAAGTACGATATATCAGATTTTTTGTGGTATTTGTCAATCCATGTCAGGTATTCGAACGGGCTGCGGACAGGTTCCCTTGATCTTTCAAGCGGATATCCTACTGTGATTATACCTACCGGACGAATGTTATCAGGTATGCTTAGAATTTCCTTGACTTTAGACTCGTCAAAGGCTCTTATCCAGTTTGTCCCTAATCCAAGCAGTTCAGCAGTAACAATCATCATAGTTATGGCACTTGCACTGTCCTGTATTGAGTAGAGATACTCTCCACGTTCATGATATTTCAGACTTTGCTTCTTCAAATCGGCACATACAACAATACATACAGGCGCTTCACGAATAATGTTCAATCTCAAAGCCGCGTTATACAAGCCTTCCTTAACTTTGTTGTCCCTGACGACTATGAATTCCCATGCCTGCAAGTCACCTGCCGATTCTGTCTGGTTAGCCATGTAGAGCATTACGCCGATTAGCTTGTCTTCCACATCAGTCTTCTCATATCTTCTAATATGCGTACGTTGTGTCACTGCATCGAAAAAGTCCATAGAATTAATTCGTTTGCTAGATGTAAATAAATTACCTAAAGGCTTCTGCTAGCCCCACATTTGCTGCAAAGGAACAGTTCAGCTGGTTCTCCACCCTCATGATGAGACTCTACTTTCCTAGTAACAATCTTCTCTTCAGTGTGAGAATTCTTCAAGCAGCTGTGACAAAGTGAATAACTCCAAACTAGCATCAATTATCATTCCAGATTGAAAATTTAATTTTACATAACTTAAATCTATTGTATGGAATACTCGACGCTGGCAGAGCTATATTCAAGACTCGAAGAAGTACCTTCGAAACTGAAAAAGACAGAGATACTTGCAGAGTTTCTAGTAAACGCTCCTTCAAACGAATTGGAGAAAATTGTTTTACTCGTTCAAGGAAAGGTATTTCCAGGCCACTCTGAGAACGAACTTGGCGTAGCGTCTCAGATGATGATGAAATCCATTTCAAAGGCTACTGGATTGTCTGCACATTCGGTCGAGGATAAGTTCAAGAAAACAGGCGATTTGGGACTTGCCGTAGAAGAATGCATAAAATCAAGGAAACAATCTACACTACTCAAAAGAAAACTTTCTGTATCACATGTTTTTGAGAACTTGCAGAAACTTTCTACAATTACAGGTAGCGGATCACAAGATAGAAAACAATCGTTGATATCAGAACTGATTGTTTCAGCAAGTCCAATAGAAGCACGATACATAGTAAGGACAATAATAGGAGATCTTAGAGTTGGGACGGCCGAGGGAATAATTCGTGATTCGATTGTGAAAGCATTTTTGAAAAGTGAATCGAAGGAAGAAAAAAATCAATTTACGTCGGCAGTTGAGAATGCATGGAGTTTGTTGAATGATTATGGTGAGGTCGCAAAGATCGCGAAAGAACATGGAATCAAAGGACTGGAAAAGGTCGGTGTTCAATTAGGAAAACCGATGCAAGTCATGTTGGGGATTGCTGTTGAAAAAATCGAAGATGTGACGAAAGAATTCGGTAAAGTCATTGCTGAATACAAGTATGATGGGATGAGAGTTATCATCGAAAAGAAAGGGAACAAAACATGGTTGTTCACGAGAAGACAAGAAGACGTGACGAAACAATTTCCAGATATAGTCGATCTTGCGAAAAAATGTCTGAAAGCAGATGAATGCATTGTCGAAGGAGAGGCACTGGGTATCGATGCAAAAACTGGATACCCATTACCATTCCAAACATTGAGTCAGCGTGTCCATAGGAAATATGATATCGAAAAAATGGTGAAGGAGATTCCTGTTCAGGTGAATTTGTTTGATGTTATGTCGGTCAATGGTAAATCATTTTTCGAAGTTCAATTGAAAGACAGGAAAAAAGAATTGAATAAAATTGTAAAACCGATAAAAGGAAAATTCCAGCTTGCAAAAGCTTTGGTGACAGACAATCCAAAAGAGTTGGAGAAATTCTATCGTGAAGCGCTCGCGGGAAAACAGGAAGGGCTGATGCTCAAAGTTCCAGATTCCACTTACACATTCGGTCGCCATGTTGGAACAATGTACAAGATCAAAGGAGTGATGGAAAATCTCGATTTGGTTGTTATCGGTGCTACATGGGGTGAAGGTAGTAGAACAAGCTGGTTGACAAGTTATGAGATTGCATGCAGGGATCCTAACAGTGGCAAACTACTCAGTTGCGGGATGATGTCCACAGGGTTGTCAGAAGAAGAATACAAGCAAATGACCGAAAGTCTGAGAAAGTCCATTATCGAAGAGAAAGGAAAAATGGTAAAGGTAAAGCCTAAGATTGTTCTCGAGGTCGGATACCAGGAAATACAAAAATCGGTCAATTACGAATCCGGTTTTGCACTAAGATTTCCTAGATTTGTCAGAATCCGTGAAGACAAGGGGCCAGAAGAGGCCGATACTTTGGATAGAGTGAAAAGCTTGTCCAAATCTCACGGAAAAGCAGGATAAAATTACCTCCAATAATTACCATCGACCAGTAACAATAATGCTTATAAACCTGTAATTTTAACTAAATTCTAGTGGTAAGATGGTGCTAGCTTCAAACAAAGTAATGGATGCTTTGAAAGGTATAGGACTGAACCTGTACGAAAGAAAGCTCTGGGTAGCATTGCTCGCCAGAGGAACATCGACAGCAGGTGAACTTTCTGAGATTGCAAATGTTCCAAGGTCAAGAAGCTATGATATTCTTCAAAGCCTTGCTGAAAAGGGATTTGTTATAGCACAGCCAGCAAAACCATTGAGATATGTCGCAATACCTCCTGGAGAAGCGCTTGAAAGAGCAAAGAGAAAGTTGGAGGAAGACATGAAGTTAACAGTACAGAGAATTGACGAATTGAAGACATCTCCAGTTATGAAAGAATTGTCTTCAGTCCATTCAACGGGATTGAGCATGATATCAACAGAAGAGATGGCAGGTGCATTGAAGGGCAAAGGATTGGTAATGCAGCAAATGGGTTCGATGTTTAAGACTGCAAACAAGAAAATCAATATATTGACAACAGGCGACGGATTAAATGATATTTTTGAAAATCATTTCAGTGATTTGAAGAAGGCAGCTGATCGCGGTGTCAAAGTTCAGATAGCTGTTTCAGGTGATAGCAGATCTTCACCAGCAGCAAAATCACTTGACGATTTACCAGCAATTGAAGTTAGATCAGTAAACACAAAGGAAATTCCAATCGGTGGAAGATTCGCTGTTGTAGATGGAAAGGAATTAGTTTTCTCACTGACAGACACCAAAGTTCACAACACTCAGGACATGGCATTTTGGAGCAAGAGCGAACATGCAGCTGGAAATGTAATGGAACCTTTGTTCAAGTTGGCTTGGAACAATTCCAAGAAATTATAGGATAAATTCTTAACTGTTCATTTTTTATTATGCCAGAACCAGAAAGGAGTTATAGTGCAGGTAGTTGGGTGTTGACTTTAGAACCTTCCGATGATTCTACTTTCGATATAGACAGTACAGCCAGATACGAATGGGTTTACTTGAATAATACGAAAAGACCTTCTCGAATGTTACGCTTGGAATATTTACCTCGAGGATGTGTACCATTTTCAATAGGACCACTTTTAGGAATCACAGGACATTCTCAAATGAGAAGTCGTGTGGAAGCTTCATTATATGAGATGGTGTTAAAAGATTTACAAGCTGGTGAGTTAGAATCTGGTGAAGATAGCTTGGAAGTTTCTTACGGATTCCGACTTGTTGAAGAAGGGACATTAGAGGATATTCGAGGATATCTAGCTTTATCAGATATATCTCTGCCAAAAGAAGCAGATGATAAATTGAAAGAGTTATCACAATATTTAGAACCAGATGAAGATGAACTTGAACCTATAGGCCCTGATGAAATTCCATTTTAGGTTAAATCTTTATTATTCAGATTAATCTTATGAGCCCATACGATACTAAAGTAAAAGGATATACTATTGTCGATATCCGTGAACATGTTGAGGACGGTGTTCTTGAATCAGATCGATATCGACCTAGTCGGACTAGATTGCTTTGTGATGTGCTTGATCAATATAGAGACGATCCTTCTACTCTAGTCCTTGATTTTAATGGTATGCACCAGGTAGATGTATCGTCAATGGAAATATTATTACAATACTTTTTACTCAGACGTTCTGACTCCGGTAGACAAACTGCAGTTTTATGTCAAAGCGATATAATGTTAGGGACTATCCGTAATGCGATAAGACGAATGCAAATATCATATGGTTCTTCATACGAATTCAGTATTTCAGCTTATAGAAGAACATTGGATGAAACTCCCGTAAAATTAGAATGAGATTGAAATCTTCTACTAATTAAAATTCTTAATCTCGTCTTTAATCTGTTTTACAAAATTTTCTATCTTCACGCCTTGTTTTTCTTTGCCATCATAATTTGATCTAACAGAAATTGTTTTTGCATCTTCCTCTTTCTTACCGATGACAATCGAATAAGGAATCTTCTGCAATTGCGCATTCCTTATCTTGTATCCGATTGTATTTGCTTCATAATCACTGACGACCCTGATTCCATTTTCCAATAATTCTTTTTCAATTGTTTTAGCATATTTTTCATTTTGGTCGGATATGGAAACTACAATCGCTTGTACCGGTGCTAACCAGACAGGAAATTTTCCTTGGTAATGTTCAATAAGAATTCCGATGAATCTTTCAAATGATCCGTATATTACACGATGAATAACAATTGGTGTGTGTTCCTTTCCATCTTCACCAGTGTATGTTAGCTGGAACCTCTGTGGCATTTGGAAATCCAGTTGTATCGTGGAACATTGCCACTCTCTTCCCATAGAATCTTTGATATCAACATCAATCTTCGGTCCGTAGAAAGCTCCTTCTTTTTCTTTCACTTCAGCTTTTAGACCATTCTTCTTAACAACTTTCTTTAGGATATCAACAGCCTTGTCCCATTGCCCTTTAGTTCCAATGTGATCGTCAGGCATCGTGGAAATTTTCACATTGTACTTCAACCCGAAAACATCATACATCTTTTTCATGATTTCTACTTGTTCACTCATCTCACTCTCTGTCTGGTCTTCAGTAACGAAAGTGTGCGCATCGTCCTGAGTTAAAACCTTCACTCGGAATAGTCCGCTTGCCACACCACTCAATTCATTTCTGTATAGCTGATCGAAATCCGAGACACGTAATGGAAAATCTTTGTAGCTCCATTTCTTCGATTTGTAATATAGAAACGTAGATGGACAGTTCATAGGTTTCAATCCGAATTCTTCGTTACCAAGTTCTGTCGTGAACATGTTATCCTTGTAATGGTCCCAATGTCCACTGACTCTCCATAAAACTGTGTTTGCAAGTGCAGGTGTTGATATCTCGATATATTTTCTTTTAGCCAATTCAGCACGGATAAATTCCATCAGAATATTTCTCAACTTCACTCCTTTGTCATGCCAGTAAACCATTCCAGGTGAAGGTTCTTGAAAACTGAATAAATCCAATTTCTCACCTATAACACGATGATCGGTTTCTGGTAAGCCAGAAAAATCACTTTTTCTAATTCTTGCCATCATTCCATGTTCGGTTAATTTTTCTTTCTTCTCAACTCTAGTCTCAACTTCTTTTTCATGTTTCGAATAAATTTTCGCTGTCTCTGCCAATGGATAACCTTTCGTTCTCATTTGGAATGCTTTAGTCCAACCGAACGGTGCACGATGTACTTTTATTTTCAATCCTTTCGCATGCGATTCCATTTCCTTAATTATTTTCAATGCATCAGACGGTGGTGCAAGATCTCTACTTAGATGTGCGAATGGATACAGGATGATTTCATTGCATTTTACTTTTCCCAAGAAAGTCTTCACATCGTCTATCGCAGTTTTAGCAACAGCATCATTGTCACCTTCTTCCACAGAAGTGAACAGCACAACAACGTCATCATAACGATATTTTTTCTTCTCGACTTCTTCTGCATCTTTGATTTCCTTTTCAGTTGGCTCGTATTCAATAAAGTCGACATGTGTTTGCAGTATACGCATATATTACCGAAAATAATTAGTTTTTATAACCTTATGAAATATTGAGATAATACAGCCCTTTAGTGTAGTGGTCAAGCACGGGACCCTCTGGAGGTCCAAACAGCGGTCCGAATCCGCTAGGGGCTACAAAAATTTATTTATTTTTCATTTGGACTCTAGGAACTTTGATTTCTGCAGGAACACCATTGCTGTATTCAGCTCTCACCAAATCAGTCCTTTCAACAATAGGTCTTCCTAAAGCGTCATTATTACCCCTGTTTGCAGCAATAACACCATAAATACAATCCCCCTCGTACATACCTGATAGTGCTGCCATATCTTTGCAGTATCCACCTAATGTAAATCCTTTCGGAACCGTAATTTTCACGAATCTAGATCCAACATAACCATCTCTGCTTATATCAGGAAGAACTAATGTGTCACCTTCTTTTATTTCAGCTTTGGGTCCGTTACCAACTTTACCAGGATTCAACATTCTTACCAATGCAACATATCTGTTGATATCTTTCTCACCTTCAAAAACAATATAATCACTCAAACTTTCACCAGTTCTAACATCTGTTGTATAATTTGGTGCATGATTCCATTTCTCATCATCCAAACGTTTTCTTTCACCTTCCAAATAATTAGCAAAAATAATACCAGCTGCAAGAACAGATGCCATACCACCATAAACAACACCTCTTACAACATTTCTTTTTCTTCGAGATGTTTGATCGTCCTCGACGAATGGCCCGAAAAAATTAGCTATCATAAAATCACTTATTCACAACCAACTTTACCATTACGATTAACATCTTTTAGTAAAACCTTGTATCCTGAATGTACAAAACCATCCGGTTCTATTACAGTTGTTTGAACTTTCCCAGAAGGATAAGATACCTGAATGACGAAATCATTAGCATCTCTAGATGACTTAACATATCTTGAAGTTTCACCATCTAATTCAATACCTTCACATCTAGCATACTGTTGCGCAGTTTCTCCAGCTCTAGTCTCATGTGGCCTTTCGGTTGCTAAATTCCATCCGACAAAATCAACACCGTATGCCAAACTGAGCCAAGCAGTTACACCTGCAACTGTACCATAAACAACATTTCTCAATGTATTGTTTGGTCTACTTCTTTCTGCCATCGTAGGAAATCTTCTGACTGTACTATCAGTGTATCTTCCGAGGTTAGACATGATAATCACTATTACTTCTTTCTTCCATTAGATTTTGCTTCTTTTAATCTTTGCTGTAGAAAGTCGATCTTAGTCTGCAAGAACTTAGCCTCTCTTACGCTTCTGGCATAAAACAGGGATTGCTGAGCTTCCATGAGCTGTTCTTGTAAAAACTGGTTGTGAACTTCTACCATTCTACCATTTGTTCTTTGTATAGACATAGTTACTATATAGTAGTGACTTATATATAAGCTTTACTATTCTACAGTGGTTACATTATACCTTTCTACATACCAAAACTAAATACAGTTGAAATACAAGTTAGATTATGGCAAGTCACGATCAGGTTTTGGACAAAGTAATCAAAAAAATCAGACCTAATCAATCCGAAGAGAAAAAATTAACAGATTTGGCGAAGAAAACTCTGGAAATATCGATTGAAGTTGCGAAAAAACACAATGCAAAGACTATACTTGCAGGCAGTCTCACGAGAAAGACATGGTTGCCTGGTAAAAAGGAGTTCGACATATTCATTTTATTCCCGACTAGCTTACCAGAGGACAAACTGGAAGAACATGGCCTAGCTGTCGGTAGGGAGGTTGTAAAAAGACTGAAGGGAAAATTCTCTGTTGAGTATGCGCAGCATCCATATGCATCAGGTCTAGTTAATGGGATCGATATAGACATAGTTCCTTGCTACGAGGTCACTTCCGCAGAAAACATCAAATCTGCAGTAGACAGGACACCGTTCCATGTCAGATACATAGAGAAAAGTTTGCCTGTAAAATTGTCGGATGATGTCAGGTTATTGAAACAGTTCCTTACAGTAAACAATCTTTATGGTGCAGATTCGAAAACACAAGGATTTTCTGGTTACGTATGTGAATTGCTCGTGATCAATTATGGTGGATTTACTAAAGTCCTGAAGGATGCTGTCAACTGGGTTCCTAGTCAGGTTGTCGATATACAACGTTTCTACAAAGAGGATGATTACCACAATCTAAGGAAGAAATTCAAAAATGAAACACTGATTCTGATTGATCCCACAGACAAAAACAGGAATACATCATCTGCGTTATCGTCAGAAAATTTCCTAAGATTTAAGAAAATTGCAAAGGAATTTCTAAAGAGACCAGACGCAAAATATTTTTCAGAACAGAAAACAAAACCGATAAAGTCTGGTGAACTGAACAAACTTCTATCACAGAGAAATACAGAATTCATTGTTGTGAAATTCAAACCACCGAAATTGGTCCCAGATATACTGTACCCACAGTTGAGAAAGTTCACCGAACGTCTGCAGAATATTCTGGAAGAGACGAAATACGAATTCAAAGTTCTGAGACGTGATGTGTATACGGACGAGAAGAATACAGCCGTTGTTTTGTTGGAGATGGAAATATCCAGTCTACCATCGATACAAAAAAGAATCGGTCCGAGCATTTTCGATCACAATGATTCTATGAGGTTCCTTGGGAAATACAAGAATCCTATAAACGGTCCGTTCGTTGAGGATGGTAAATGGGTAGTCGAAATAAAAAGAGAATTTACCAAAGCGCATGAAAAAATAATTGACAGTTTGAAGAACAATTCAAAGATACTGAAAGCAAAGGGAATTCCGAATTATGTTTCTGATCAGCTTCCTAAAGGTTTTGAAGTGATTTGTGACAAAAGAAAAATAATCAAATTGTTGAAAGATAAGAGATTAGGTGTATTTCTGAAAAATTATTTCTTTAAAGAGCCTTTATAAGGATGATAGTACTCTAATCTTCTTTTATACCACAATTCTGAGTCAGGTACAATAACATCAGTCATCCTATCAAATTTCTCCATACGTCTGCCGTTACTTGCAATAACTTTCATATTTTTTAAATCATACGACACTACTGTATAACCCCTTCCATCAAATTCAAATCTATCACCAGGATACAACTGCCCTAAGAAAAGACGTGCTAACATAATGACCATTGAACACTTAATTTTAAATCTCTTTAATCCAACCCTACAAATTAATTATATGCTTCAGATAACTTTCCTCGGTACAGTCTCAGGAATACCTACAAGAGACAGAAACCATTCAGCCATAATTTTCGAATATTACACAGACAATAAAGAGACCCTGCTTTTCGACTGCGGTGAAGGGACACAGAAACAATTGCTGACTGCTGGGATAAACTTCATGGATATAGACAACATTTTCATCTCACACTGGCACGCAGTACAGACAATGAATCTTGAGAAAAGAACGAAGGAACTGAAGATATATGGACCTGAGGCTGAGAGATTCGTCGCAGATATAATAGATCTTGGATACTTCGGGTTGAGATTTCCTATTGAAGCAGTTAATGTTCCATTTGAAGGAGATAAACCAGTGAAAATTCTTGAAAAAGATGAATTTGAAGTATACGCTATTCCAACATTGCATACGGTTCCAAGCGTTGCATATTGTTTCAAGGAGAAAGACAAATGGAATATAGACTTGGATAAGATGAAAGAAGCAGGGTTGACACGTGGATTGTGGTTGAAGAAACTGAAGAAGGATGGTCACGCAGAATTCAAAGGAAAGAAAATAAAGATTGAAAATATAGCGAACAAGAAAGAAGGATTGAAGGTTGTTTACACAGGCGATACTAAACCTTGTGACAATACTGTAACAATTTCAAAAGATGCAGACTTGCTGATACATGACGGTACATTTTTGGAACTTGACGAATCAAAAGGCAGATACCATGCGGATGTAAGTGAGGCTGCAAAGATTGCAAAGAAAGCCAAAGTGAAGGAACTGATTCTGACCCATCTCAGCAGGAGATACAAGAAAGACGATGTGAAGGAAATGGAAGAGAAAGCAAGCAAGATATTTCCTAATACCAAAGTCGCTCATGATATGATGAAAGTCACTTTGAAAAAATGATTTAAACTTGAATCACCTAAATTCATTTTTAGAAGAGAATGATTTTACCTTACGGGAGGCAAATTGCAGAACGCGAACTTTCTAGATTGATTCGACAGTCAGACAAGCCTGATGAATTGACTGGCATTCCAACTTTTTTTGAAGAATATATATTTCAAAGAGATTCTACAAGAGGATTTCCTGAAGCACTCGATGCATATCTTAAAGCCCACTATACAGGTAGCGACAGAAAGATAGTGGAAGATACTTTAAACGATCTTGCGATGAGAGTTAACCCGTCACGCTCGTATGCATAAAAAATGGACATGGAGAAATTTGTGACATTTAAACAATCATTTAAACATTGAATGTGACTAAGTTTAAGGTGAAAATATTGGGTAAGAAAGCCGGTGAATCACAAAGAATGTACTGTTTCTTCTTACTCTGATTTATCAAAACTTTCATCAAAGACTATTCACATTCATCTGCGAAAGTTTGTCAGTGTAAAATTAATTGAAAAGATTTTATCGATATCTCCATACTTGAAGAAAATATCCATTTCACATTACGTAGAGAAGAGATTGAACGAGAAAATTCTAGCCAACCTGTCACTGGAAGGTATTGAGATAGTTCATTCGAAACCGAATTCTGGCAGGCCTAATTTGATCGAACTGTATAACAGGAAAGTTTCGAAACAGGAGATGCTAGAATGAATTGGAAAGTTCCGATTTACATACACCCTTATTTTTTTAGGGCTATTGACGGTCTTATAAGTCAGTCTAGAAACCCTACAAAACTTGAAGGCTTGTACGGATTGTTTCAAACTCATATTTTAGATGGAGAAAGTTCGATTAGTGATTTTTCTCAAGTTCTCGATACATATCTTGCATGTTATGCCGAGGGTGATATAGATTTTGTCCATGAGACATGTGTGGAGTTGGCATTGAAAAAAATAATCTATCAACGTTGACTTATTAGAAAAATATAAAGTGGGCACGGAGAGATTTGAACTCTCGACCCCCTGCTCTCTTAGGGATATACGGAACATTGCCATATAAGACAGTTAAGCGCACTTTTGGTGCTGTGCTCCGCCAGGCTAAGCTACGCGCCCATACACTTATAATCGTTTCTGATAATTTATTAAATTGATGGTATGTTCGATAAGACGATACTGATGAGCAAAGTATTGGATATACTGCATAACAACGGGTTTGAGACTTTTGTCACAAATGGTTCTTTTGATATAGTTGCCAAAAGAGAGAATTTATTTTTGATCAAGGTTCTGATGAATATTGATTCGCTTGATGAGTCACATGCACTGGATTTGAGGGCGATATCACATTTCCTATCCGCATATCCTTTTGTAATCTCTATCAGGAACAATCGTGAACATCTTGACGATGAGATAGTTTATACTAGGTTTGATTTGCCTGCAACTACACCAAAATTATTCCAATTGATGCTGCAAGATGATAATATCGAAGTGATTCATTCATCAAAGGGAAGGCACACACAGGAAGTCAATGTTTTCAATCTGAAAGAGACCAGAAAGCAGATTGGATATACACTTGAACAATTGGCGAATCGTGTAGGAATATCGAAGAAAGCAATGTACGAGATAGAAAGCAAACGTGTCAATCCACAACAAGGAACTGTAAGGAAATTAGAATCTGTGTTGAAGATTGAACTAAGAATGCCATACGAATTGAAACATGCAGAGCCTGTTCATTTGAAACCTAAAGATAATTTTGGAAAGAGCGTCAGTGATGAATTGAACAGATTGGGAATTGATAACTCTTCTGTTAATTCTGCACCATTTGAATTGATTGGAAGAGAGAATTTTTCACTGATAACAAATCTGTCAAACACACCATCAGACATCAAACACGAAATAATCGAAATGAAAAAGTTGTCTGAGATATCAGAATCGAAGGCAGTTTTGATTTCTAAAAGAACTATAAAAGAATCAATTGAAGGAATTCCAATAATTTCTGAAAATGAATTGAGTGAAATAAAACATTCCAAAGAACTTGGAAAAATTATTGATGAAAGAATTGGTTAGTAGTTTAATCCCAATCTCTGATATGATTTTCTTTTTGGTATTGTTTTACCTTTCTAACAAACTCGGCAATATCATCTCTATGAATTTCTACACCATGATAGTTACCACCAACTGCTTTATCGGTTTTGAATCTAAGACCCTTTCCTAAATTAGGGCCGTTGGGATCGCGAACTGAACGAAATTCTGGTATACCAGTATATTGAACAGCATATTGAGTTTGCATTTCTAGTTCACGGTGGGCAACTTCACCAAACCTAACAAAGCCTTCTTCATCAGGTTTATATTCCACTCCAGCAACAGAATATTTTCTTCTAACAAAGGCGTTGTTATAAGCTACTGCGAAATTCTTGAAGAAGACTGCTTCAATTGGAACCACATTATGCGTTGACCACGAGTTAGTCCATTGAACCAATACAATTTTTCTGCCATTTTCTTCATATTCATGCACCTTTCTTATTCTATATTCTCTCTGTAAAGCTTCGGAAAAATCTGGCGGCAATTGAAATTCATGGATTCGGTCACGATAAATGTCACAAGAGCCACTACTATACAAACAATCTAATCCATTTCTTGTTATTTCAAGTCCATTTGGTAAAAGTGAAAACCGTTCAATAGTTGGTATCCTGCCTTCTGGACGATCCACAATTATATGATCAGGAGTTCTATCAAGCAAATCACTAGCATACGGTAGTTCGTGAGTAACACCTTCGAAATCCAAACGGGTGTCTTGTAAAGCTTGATCCATGACCATCAATGCTAATTCTACGTCAATTTCTGCCATATCCGGATGATAGGGTGGCATCATTGGATGACTCACTTCAGTGCTATATATTCCTGTAAAAACATGCACCGGAAAATGTTCCCTTCTGAACAGCAAATGATCTACGTTTGGCATATACAATCAAAGACAGTAGTTCCGAATGTAAATAACTACCAATGAACGCTTGAAAATGCGTCTGCTAGGCTTGAATCCTCATTTTACGCAAATCGGATATTTCAAAAAGGGTTTGTTAAAAACACAGTTTTTACCAATGATGCAAAGGGGATTAAATCGTCTTGATGAATAGACTGTCATGAGAACGACGGACATAGAAAGAAGGAAAAACAAGCGGGAAATCAGAAAACTCGTTAGATTGGGACTCTCCAAGAAGGAAGCGTCAAAACTTACAGGAATATCTTACGCCACAGCCATATTATACACGTCAGATATGGAAACATCAAAGGGCGACCCGAGAATATCTGGCATAACACTCAAAATACTAAAGGAGCTTGTGTCCACTGGATATCACTTCCCGAATAGGAACCTGAGGGCGACATTTCTACCCTCTCACCCTTATC
>JACPJS010000008.1 GCA_016187405.1 Candidatus Aenigmatarchaeota archaeon | reverse complement strand
AGGAAATACATTGTCCCCGATTATGAAAACTGCGGCACGCATATGGTCTGCAACAATGCGCATCACTCTCTTTTCTTTTTCGCTTGCATCACTGTAATTCCATCCGTGACGTTCTTTGATTTCATCGAAAAGTGATTGGAACACATCGTTTCTGAACATATCTGGATTGTCTGCCATGGCAGCTGCTATCCTTTCCAATCCACCACCAAAATCTACATTCTTTTGTTTGAGTTTTTCGAACCTGCCACCAGATTTTTTATATTCCATGAACACAGAATTTCCTATTTCCAAAAATCTTCCGCAATCGCAATTTGGATGGCATTTCTTACCGTATTTCGTATCGTGCTTCACACTGGTGAATTCATAAAAAACTTCTGAATCGGGCCCACCGAGTTCTCCGGATGGCATGTTTTCAGGGGCACCTGACCTGCTCCACCAATTCTTTTTCGCATCATATGAAAAAATCCTTCCGCCTTGCATTCCTAATTTACTTCCTTTCTCCTTTGTGATGACGTCGATGGGTTTTGCATCAATTCCTTTTTTCTTGAAAAGTTTTTTCCAAATGCCAATGGACTCATTGTCTTTCGGTATTTTGTTTTTTTCATCACCTGAAAATACCGATACATAGAGCTTCTTCGGATCAATCTTCAATTCTTCAGTCATGAATTTGAAAATCCATGACAACTGTTCTTCCTTGAAGTAATCGCCCAAAGACCAATTACCAAGCATTTCAAAAAATGTCGTATGTCGATTATCACCAACTTCCATTATGTCGTCGGCTCGAAATGACTTTTGAGAATTGCACAAACGTTTGCCCATCGGATGAGGCAGACCAGCCAAATATGGTATCAAAGGTTGCATGCCAAATCCTGTGAAGAGTGTGGTTGGATCATTTTCTGGCACCAAAGATACGGATGGTATTACCGTATGGCCTAGCTTTTTGAAAAATTGGAAATACCTTGATCTTATATCATCGAATGATATCTTCTTGCTAACTTTCTTTGACTGTTTTGGCATTTAATTCTCTATAATGATTGGTTAGATTAAAATTAATTTTACTATATTCAAACAATTAGAGAAAGGAACAGTTAATAACGACCAATTCTTTTTCCAAGGAGCCAGCCATATCCACTAGAATTACGATTAGTGATTCCACTATTTCCCAATCGAGGTTCACTCACACCTACTGAAAAGCCCCAATCAAGATGCATTAGACCTTCAGAAACACTTGCAGATGGGAGTGTATCTACGTAAAATGATTCTGTTGCACCGAACAATTGAGCCAACTCTGGTGCCATTCTTCCTCTTTCTTTTGGCCAGTCAATATGAGTGTAACGTGCATTAGTAAACACAAGAGACTGATCTGGTTCCATTTGTAAATCATAATTCGTAAGTAAAAATGATTGCAGTTGTTCTTTATTTTCTAATGTACGAATGTTAGGATGCTCCAAATTCGGTGGTGAAGGTGTCCAAACTAAAATATCTTTGGCTCTAACAAAACGACCAGTTTTGTAGTCACCTTGGAAAGTTTTCATTTCATCAGGGTTAGGTTTTCGTCCGTAAATTTTATTATAATGTTCATCCCAATATTTTCTTCGTTCTGGTGATAATCCTCCCCAAAGACCAAATTGTAATCTTGCATAAGCATCAAGAACATCTTGTTTGCTAAGCCTAGTGTCTTCTCTTGCATACAAGATAAATTCTCTACTTGGCTCTTCTGGCTTAACAGAAGAAGCGACACGATTAATATCGACAGATGGTAATATTTCTAAACCATTTTTTTTAGCGTAATCTAGAACTTGCCACAACCATCTGAATGATTGTGAATCTCCATCTATTACTACTGGAACGACAGAAAATCCCACGCCTTCTATTGGAAGAGTCGACTCAAGCAATTTTGATACTGCTTCTTGTTCCGCCAAAGCCCTTTTCTGCCTTTCTTCTAATTCTCTCCTCTGTTGCTCTTCTGTGGTTAGTGGAGGCATTATTATTTAGAGTATAGTAAAAGATTTAAAGCCCTAGAACATTGAAAACAACTGGATTCAGTCCAGAGAAAAAGAGTATGCTTGGCACCAAAAGGACACCCATACAATTAGTTCTATTAACACCTAGATACGCGCACAACAATCCTATGCTGGTGGATGTTATAGCTATCAAAGCACCATACAGTCCGGTTATGAGAACTATCATCGCAGACAGAAACAATATCACAGAATACGACACCATGGTATGATTCACTTTCGCCAGTATGTCCGGTATCTTTCTACCAAGGAATAAGACAATCGGTGCGGTTATCAGAGATGTGAAAATTATGACTCCTATGAACAGTAACATGTCGTTGAAATTAATCTGAGATAAAACTTTCTCTATTGCGACAGAAGCGCCTGAACGTGGGTTGTTTATCAGATACAATGAGTTCAGTGAAACGACTTCGTTTGCTGTGTTTATCCCGGATATGGTAACAAGAAATGTCCTAGCTTCACCCAAGCCACCTACATATTGCATGAATGCAGCAGCTTGTGAAACACCTATCGCCGGTAACAGACCAACGATTATACCAGCTATCACTGAAAGTACTACAGACTTGGCAATGTTCCATTTCTTTTCTCTAATTTCAGAATCTATTTTCTGTTTAGGTATCTTCGCTTTGTCATTTATCGAGACTATCAGAGTACTGATTGCAAACAAACCTGCGAATATTGGGAACAATACACTCTGACTAGGGACTAGTGACGAATTCAATGAAATGATTCCGAGCAAACCAGATAACAATATTATCAGACCAGTCGCCAACATCAATTTGATTTTATTTTCAGAAACAATCATGAAAACAATGATGGCTATCAGCGCAATGTTGATGTAAGATCTCGTCAATGCATATATCTGTGAGAACAAGTTTCCGAACACAAGTACGAAAATTACGCTGAGTATAACTGATGCCACACCACCGATGACAGTGAGTTTCAATGCTTCGTATCCTCTTCCTTCCAATAACATCCTGTGACCAGGCAATACCGAAAGAGCGTGGTCTGTATCAGGTGCGCCCAGAAATATAGACGGTATGAAACTTGTGAACAACTGTGAGACTGCGGTAGATATTATGAAAACTGTAAGGTAGTATGGGTCTGGGAACAGGTATGCTAGTGAAAGTATCAATGGGAGTACATTGTTTATGTGCATGCCTGGTAACAATCCTAATAAAATTCCTAAGGTCAATCCAAACAAACTGAATATGAGAATTTCTAGAATCATTTTTCAATAAATTTTATATCACTAACTTTCTTGGGAACAATCTGCAAGTTTCCTTTGTAGATTTCTAACGTGCCTTGAACTGAAACTTTATCATTCGTGTGGAAATCAGCTTTTGTGATTCCAATGTCTACTAAACTTTTCATCAAATCTGAAAATAACGGAATTTGAACTTGCGTTTTCCCATCAGAGATTGTAAGGAACAGATGCCATCAGGATTGTCTCTCTTTTCAACAATGTACCCAGTCGTTATAATTTTTCTACCTTCCATGTCAGATGTTATATCGGTAATGGAAATTTTCTGTGGATGTACATTCAAGCTAGCCGCATATATCAAAATTAATCCCAATAATGAAATCGATAAACTAGTTATCAGTAGGATTTTTTTGGATAACTTCATTGCATCTAAATAACAATTCTATTATGAAATTAATAATCTACAACTTGTCAAATGCAATTTCAATCATCCTGCCTTCGAATTCAAGTTTACCAGTATACTTTCCATTTAATTTTCCAACAGAAATTTCATCTGCACCAACTTCTTTTCGTATCTTGCTCGAATATTTCTTTACAGATTTTTCAGTTTGTTCATCTGCCTTGATGAATAATGATATCGTTTCGTTGACATTGAAGTTGTTTTTCTTTCTCAAGGATTGAATTTCTCTTACTATTTCTCTGAACATTGCTTCCTCCAAAAGCTCTTTATCCAGTCCTTTGTTGACTAGGACTTGTCCGAAAGACGTTTCGACAGAAGAAAATTCTCCCTTTGGCTTTTTGCTAACGACTTTTATGTTCTTGGTATTACATGCAGATAGCAGAACATCTTTCAATTGTTTAATTGCAGAAGCGATCTTCTTGTCCGATGTTACAATTAGAACCTCTTTTATCGGCCACTTTAATTTGATATTTGTCTGTTGCCTTGCTGTCAACGCAGTCTCAACCAATTGCTTGACTATAGTCATGTTATCTTCAAGTTTTTTGTCAATCATCTTTTTGTCAGCCTTAGGCCAATCAGTGAGATGAATCGATTCTTTTCCTTTTTTAAATGGCTGTATCGTTGTGTGATATACATAATCTGCCATATATGGTGTGAATGGTGCGAGCAATCGGAGCAAAGTTTCTGTCGTGGTCAACAATGTATAGAACGCCGCATCCTTGTCTTTCCCGGTATAAGTGACCCAAACCCTATCACGGATCAGCTTCACATACCATCTGGAGAAATCATTCAGAATGAAATTGACAATCTCCCCAGCTGCTTTTTGTGCTTGATATGTTCTTCCATATTCTGTACAATTCGATACTAAATTGTTCAATCTGGACAACAACCATTTGTCTTCCGGTTTCAAGCTGCTAGGTTTTCCTGCTTTTGTGACATAAGTCTTGACAAAATTGAAAGTGTTTCTTATCACAACGAAATTTTTTGCGACATCGTCCAAGTCAGACCATTTGAAATAATAATCATCCCATGGTGCGCCTGATAGGAAATAAAATCTTGTTACGTCTCTTCCCTGTTTCTCAATTAATTTTTCAGGCTCGATTATGTTTCCCTTGCTCTTGCTCATCTTCACTCCATGTGAGTCCAAAACGAAACCGTGGAACAAAACATTATCGAATGGTCTTCTGTCAAAAGTAATCATTCCTGTTATCATCAGTGCGTTCCACCATCCTCTGATCTGATCGGGTCCTTCTAGAATGAAATCTACCGGCCAGAATTTCTTGAACAGTGTTTTATTTCTAGGATATCCCAAAGATGCCCATGGTGCGTTACCTGCATCAAACCAAACGTCAAGAACATCTGGAACTCTCTTCATTGTTCCCTTTTTACATTCTTCACATTTCCAAGTGATTTCATCTATGTACGGTTTGTGGAAATCTTTTGGTACTAGAGGCAATTCTTCACGCGAACCAATTACTTTGATATGATCACAAACATTACATGTCCAGATAGGCAATGGAGTCCCCCAATATCGTTGTCTTGATATAGGCCAGTCTCCCAAACTTTCCAACCAATTCTTGAATCTTTGTCCGGCCCATGCGGGAATCCAATTCAATTTTTCATTTTCCTTCAACAACTTGTCACGGATTTTCGTAACCTTGAAAAACCATTGTGGCACTGCCATCTGCAATAATGGATATCTGCATCGCCAGCATAGCGGATAATCGTGCGTTACCGTATCGTGATATAACAATGCATTCCTATCTTTCAGATCCTGAAGGATAACTTTGTCGAGTTCTTTTGCGTATATTCCTTTGTATCTTTCAGAGTTCTCATCGAATGTCCCGTCAAGCTTGAATGGATTGACTGCAGGCAAATCATTCTTCATTCCGACTTCGTAATCTTCTTTTCCGTGTCCAGGCGCAGTGTGTACCAGTCCTGTTCCTTCTTCCAAACTGACATACTGGTCTGAAAGGACAACTCGATGGATGTTTTTCAGTTTTTTATGGAAAGGTAAAAATTCTGCAAGCGGATGTAGATATTGTGTTCCTTCCAAATCTTTCCCTTTGAACGAATCAACAATTTTATAATCTGTAATCCCGACTTTGCTCATCAATATATCCAATAAGTCTTTGGCAACGATTAGAAATTCCGAATCCACTTGCACCTTGACATATTCGGCATTTGGTTTTGCCATCACTCCCATGTTCGATGGTATTGTCCATGGTGTCGTGGTCCATATCAGTAGATATTCATTTGGTCTGTCTTTTATCTGGAACTTTACGTAGATGGATGGATCCGTAACTTTCTCATATTCGATTTCGTTATAAGCTACTGCGGTTTCACAGTGCGGACAAACATGAACAGAATAAACTCCTTTGTATAACAGACCTTTATCGAATGCCTGCTTGAATGTAAACCACGCACCTTCTATATATTCATTGTCAAGCGTCTTGTATGGTTTGTCCCAGTCCATCCATGTTCCTAGATTTGCAAATTGTTTGCTTTGTATTATGGCATATTCTGAAACAAAATTCCTGCATTCTTGAATAAATTTATCTATGCCGTATTTCTCAATGTCTTTTTTGTTTTTGAATCCGAGCTTCTGTTCTATTTTATTTTCAATCGGAATTCCATGAGTGTCATATCCCGGCTGGCTCCAAACATTGAAACCGTTCATCCTGAAAAATCTTATGTAGAAATCCTTGAGTATCTTGTTCATCGCAGTGCCCATGTGTATGCTACCTGTTGCGTATGGAGGACCGTCAAGGAAGTAAAATTTCTTCCCATTTGATCTCAGGGATTTAGATTTTTCATAGATATTGTATTTTTTCCAAAAATCAGAAACCAGCTGCTCCATTTCTTCTGTGCTATTCACTTTGGCGTCTTTCAACATATTCTACACAACACCGATTTTTAGAATTAGGAATAGTAAGGTAAATAAACTATCGTGCAATCCGTAAACCACTCATAATGAAAGTTGGGGAATAATGCTTATAAGGTTTAATTTGATAATAATGTCATCGGCAATGAGATGATTATACGACAGAATGTGTTTTGTGTGGAAAAGATTTTCCTAGATTGAACTCGACAAAGGTCGAGGGTGCTGTAATAGAAGCATGCGACAAGTGTGCGTGTTTTGGAACCAAAGTCGATGCACCAACGGTTTAAATAATTGAATTTTCATTTAAGATAGGATGTCGAAATTTAGAAATATTTTAGCTGGAGTAATTTTGTTTACTACGTCATGTTCTGGGTATGTGGTAAAGGATGGTATTTGCATCTCAACACCTCAAGACGGGCCTCATGTGAGATACGACGCCGGTCTTGTCTATGGAGGTAATGAGGCTCGCTTCCGCAGAGCTGCAGAGTTGTACAAAACAGGATACCTTGCAAAAATAATTCCATTGGATGATGAAAAGGGTATGCGGCAGGATATAAAAATTTTGATAGAGAACGGTGTTCCTGAAAGAGACATAATTCCTCCTAAAGGTTCTGTGGATACTCTTACGAATATGGTGACAGGTTATGAAGCTGCCAGAAAAAATGGAGATTTACTTGTAGCCAATATAAGTGATTCTGCTCATCTCAGAAGAATAGATACTATTGGTAAAATTACTGGGTTAATTGATGGTAATGATGGGTTCTTTGGTGTCAATAGTAATGTGAGTGACTCGTCATTTAAGTGTGCTGGAGATAGTGTAAGGTCTGCTGTATACAGAACAACAGGAATTGTTATCCCTGTTAAGTGATACCTTTTTAAATAAGGAAAATAATGTAAAATGTGAGAGAAATGTCAAGTGGTTTACTTCACACAATCGAGTGAAAGAGGTTTAACTAGGCTTATTTCTAAGGATAAAATTAAACTAAATAAAAAAGTTATTGGAATTCTTGGTGGAATGGGTCCTGAGGCAACTGCTGATTTGTATATGAAAATTGTAAAAATATTTCAAAATGAATATGGTGCTCAATTTGATAGTGATTATCCGCAGATAATCATCAATAGCATTCCATTACCTGATGTTGTAAATGTCGAAGAAACAAATGAGATATATCCATATTTAGAAAATGGTGTTAAAACTTTAGAAAATGCAGGAGTTGATTTCATAGTTATACCGTGCAATACTGTACAATTTCTTTTAGAAAAATTAAGAAAGGTCTCTAAAGTACCAATAATAGGAATACCTGAAGAAATGGTAAAAGTTACGAAATCTTTTGGTTTAAAGAGAGTAGGATTACTATCAACTAGAAATACAATAAAACTAGGTGTTTTTGATGCAATCGAAAAAACTGGAACAGTTGTTATAAAACCTGACATCGATCAACAAAATCAGATTACAAATATTATTATGGAGATAATGAAAGGTAACAAACTAGAACGAGGCAGGTTAGTTTTGGAACGAATCATTTCAGATTTTGTATCTAAAGGTGCTGATGGAATAATTCTTGGATGTACAGAATTGCCACTAATAATAAATAACAATGATAAAGTTCTATTATTAGATACAACAGAAATCTTAGCACAAGCAAGTGTAAGAAAGGTATTTGGTGAATAATATGAAATTTCAACCCGCTAAGGGTACAAGAGACTTGTTACCTGAAGATGCAATCAAAATGCAAAAGATAATGCAAACATGTAGAGATGTTTTCGAGAAATACGGATTCGAACCATTGATAACTCCAGCATTCGAAAGTTTTGATTTACTTGCAGCAAAAGGCGGTTATGGTGAAGCTGTAAAGGATGAGATTTATTATTTCAAGGACAAGTCAGACCGTGAACTTGGATTGAGATTTGATTTGACAATTCCATTGGCAAGAGTTGCATCATCGAATTCATTTTCAAAGCCATTCAAGAGATATGCAGTCGACAAAGTCTGGAGATACGACCAGCCACAAGCAAAAAGATGGAGAGAATTCTTCCAGGCGGATATAGATGTTGTTGGTAGCAAATCATTATTATCGGATGTAGAATGCTTGGCTGCTATATGTGAAGTTCTTGACAAACTTGGTTTCAAAGATTATCAGATTCGTATCAACAACAGAAAAGTTCTTGAAGAATTTGTGAAGAAGATTGTTGATCCTGATAAAGTGATAGAAGCTTTCAGAACAATAGACAAGTTAGACAAGGTTGGTCTTGAAGGTGTTGAAGCAGAATTGAAAAGCAAGAATATACCAGAAAGTTTGATTTCAAAACTGTTAGCTGTCCGTGAAATTGAAAAAATTGAAGACAGTGAAGGAAGAAAAGAACTGGATGGATTTTTCGAACTAGTAAAAGAATTTGGGATATATGAAAAATTGAGATTCGATATCACATTGGTCCGTGGATTGGAATATTACACGAGCATGGTGTATGAAGTCAATCTTGGTGCGAATGTAAGTTGCGGTGGCGGAGGAAGATACGACAATCTCATAAAAATAATTGGTAGTGTAGACTTGCCAGCGACTGGAATATCATTGGGTCTTGACAGGATTCTTGAAGTGATGAAGGAAAATAAGATGTTCGATGATGTGAAATCGACTAAAGTGTTCGTTATATCAGCCGAAGGCGCTGCAAGAAATGATATAATAAAAATTGCAAGAGAACTTCGCGAAAACGATATAAATGTTCAGATGGATGTAATGGATAGAAACTTTAGCAAACAGTTGGAATACGCGAGCAATTCTAAGATTCCTTACGTGATGATTGTTGGTAAAGAAGAATTGAATAAAAAGGAATTCAAATTAAAAGATATGAAAACTGGCGAACAGAAGGAATTAAAACTGAAAGATGTTATTTCTTCTCTCAAAATAAAAGGTGATTAAAATAGAAAAAATTAACAAAATAATATTAGACACGTCGATAATAATCGACGGTAAGATATCAGAAATGATATCAAAGGATGCACTGAAGAATACTGAAATAATTATTCCTTATGCTGTTCTAGACGAATTGCAATCTCAGGCATCGAGAGGAAGGGAGATTGGTTTTGTCGGATTGGCAGAACTGAAGACCATACGCGAACTGTGTGACAAGAAGAAATTGAAACTTCGATTCACTGGTGAGAGGCCTTCGATTGACGATATCAGACTTGCAAAATCCGGAAGGATGGACGCGTTGATACGTGACGTTGCAAAGAATGAAAACGGTACATTGTATACCGCAGATTATGTCCAGGCACTTGTAGGCGAAGCCGAAGGTGTCGGTGTAAAACATATCCCAGACGAAACAAAGCTTGAAGGATTGATATTTGAACAATTTTTCACGCCTGAAACATTGTCAGTGCACTTGAAGGAACAAGTCGTTCCTATGGCAAAAAGAGGAAAGCCAGGAAATTTCAAACTGACAAAACTTTCTGAAACTGTTCTCACACGCGAGGATCTTGAAAAGATAATAAAAGAATTGTCAGAAGCTACGAGAAAAAGCAAGGAAGGTAATGTTGAAATCGTAAGGACGGGTGCGACTGTAATACAGTTGGGTAAATTCAGGATATCGATAGCACGTCCTCCATTTTCTGATGGATTGGAAGTAACTATTGTAAGACCTATAGCGAAACTTACTTTGGATGATTACAAGCTGTCTGGAAAATTGATGGCAAGATTGAAAGAAAAGGCTGAAGGGGTTGTTATCGCAGGTCCTCCTGGTTCCGGTAAATCGACACTCGCCGCAAGCATGGCAGAGTTTTACAAGGACCAAGGAAAGATCGTAAAGACTTTGGAATCTCCAAGAGATCTACAAGTCAGTGATGAGATAACACAATACGGTCCGCTTGAAGGAGACTTTGAAAAGACGGCAGACATACTTCTGTTGGTCAGACCTGACTATTCTATATACGACGAAGTAAGAAAGACGAGAGACTTTGAAATATTCTCTGATCTAAGACTTGCTGGTGTAGGAATGGTCGGTGTAGTCCATGCAAGCGATCCTATCAGTGCTATACAGAGATTCGTAGGAAGAGTTGAGCTCGGAATAATCCCACACGTACTAGATACAGTTGTATTCGTAAGTCAGGGACAGATTAAGAAAGTTTTCGATTTGAAACTTACAGTCAAGGTTCCAACTGGAATGATGGAAGCTGATCTTGCAAGACCTGTTGTTGAGATAAATGATTTCGAGACAGGAAAACTTGAATACGAGATATACACATTCGGCGAGGAAAACGTAATCATACCTGTAGAAGAAATAACACCACAATCGAAGGTTTCTCCTATGAAGAAACTTGCTGCCGAAAGAATCATGCAGGAAATAAGAAAATACGACCCTGAAGGCGAGGTTGAGATGAAATCTGAAGGTAGGGCAATCGTTCGTGTTGATAATGATATGATTGCACGGTTGATTGGTAAGGCTGGTGCAACTGTTACCGCGCTTGAAGAGAAATTGGGAATAAAGATTGATGTCGAACCTAAGACGGCTTCGACCAAAAATGAAATCGCATTCAACATGTATGAAAAGGGCAACAGCTTTGAATTTATTTTCAGCAAGAATCTAACTGGAAGTGCAGCAAGTGTATTCGTTGATGATGAATTTTTGTTTTCTGCAACAATCGGCAAGAAAGGGGATATAAGAATCACGAAAGATTCTGATATAGGAAAACAGATTCTTAGAGCGTCTGTAGGTAAGAAGAAGATTAAAGTTTTCTTGTAGCTGATAGATGCAAGCTTAAATATCTTACTGTTAAGTAACAAATATGGCACAGAATTATCTAGATGCTGTTGCACAAGCTGAAAGACGAGCTGCAGAAGCGAAAGCGCAAGCTTTAAAGGAATTAGCTGGAACATGTAGAACATATGTTAAACGATTAATGGAAGAGGGTTATACAGGACGTTTGGATTTACTCAGCGGTCCATGGGATAGATATGGTTATTTTATCTTTGAAAATGGTAAACCCTATCATTTTTTGTCTGGTGCCTCCATGACAGGCAGAGATCAGATATATGAGATAACCCCTGAAAAACTTCCTTTTGATATAGCTGGAGAAGAACAACTACTTAAAACTGCGAGGCAATTAGAAAAAATTCTAGAAAAATAATCATCCAGACAGTAAATCAAAATCCAACGTGCTAAGAATTTTGTGACCGAATAATTTCGTGGTCTTGAACAATGTGTTCATCTGAGGATCTGACAAGGTGAACAAAATATTTCTCAATAGCATTCCACGATTGATACCAGGTCCAATCTTTTCCTTCCACATGTCATCATAGTGCTTCTTGAAAAATTCATAATCCAATCTTCCCTGGTTCAATCCTTTAACAATAGCATCCGATGCAATCTCTGCAGCAATCAATCCGTATGTTATCCCTCCACCGGAGAACGGTTTTACCTGGCATGCAGCATCTCCAACAAGTAGAACATTATCAGCAACAGTATCTTTCATTATACCAAATCTTATCACACCAGCAACATCCGGTTTCAAATCATGCTGTTTCAATCTGTTTCTCAAGAATCTTTCATAATATGGTTTAGGACTGGTTGGTGTAGCAAGACCTACTCGTGCGACTTCATCATTCTCAGGAACCAGCCATGCGAAAAATTTCGGTGCGACTTCTTTACCGAACCATAGTTCCGCATATTGTTCGAAATCTCCGCGTGCTGTCGTCTGCATTCCGACATAAATGTTATCCGGCATTTTCAGATTTGCATCCTGAGCGACTAGTGAATTTGCACCATCGGAACCTACGATAACTTTTGCTTGATACGTGCCTCTGCTTCCTATGACATCAACATAACTGTTATGTCTCTTGAATGTCTTGAAATGGTCCGTCTTTGCATCAACACCAGCATCGACTGCATTACTATGTATGAACTTGTCCAATCCCGGCCTGTCTATGACAAATGCTGGATTTTTTGATTTCAATTCGAAAAATGTTCCGTCGGGGGAAAAGAATCTTCCCTTGTCAAGTTTGTTTACAATTAATTTCTTTGGTAACTTTACCATCTCAGGTGTTCTTTGACTTACCAATCCCGTACACTTACAAGGAACTCCGATATCAAAATGCTCCTCTATTAGTAAAACGTTCTTTCCTTTCTCTGCAAGAAGTTGCGCTGTCCTGCTACCTGACAAAGCACCGCCAATGACAGCGACATCGTAAATCATATCACTTACCAAAGTTTCTCGTTGTAGAATCGAACCATTTGAGTGCCTTCATGAATTCTTTCTTGTCAAAATCAGGTAAAAATGTTTTTGTTATGTATATCTCGGCATACGCAGACTGCCACAGCATGAAATTGGATAACCTGCTGTATCCTCCAGTACGAATGATCAGATCGACCGGTGTCTTGACTAGCATATTATCATCTATTGTTTTCTCTGTTATTTTTGCTTGTTGTTTTGCCAGTTTCTTGAAAACCTGCGTCAGTTCAAATCTCCCGCCATAATTAATTAGAATATTGAACTTTCTGTCGTGATACTTTGACGTGTTCTTCTCAATCTTGTTCATCAGTTCCTGTATTTTCTTCGGAAGTTTGTTCAACTCACCGATGAATTTTGTATTAACACGATACTGATCTAGTTTCGATTCTTTGTTCGCCCATTTCTCCAAGAGCTTGTAGTACAGTATGTAAAGTTCTTTGACTTCCCTTTCAGGTCTTTTTGTGAGATTCTCTGTCGAGCCGACCCAGAGTGAAACTTCCGGTATGTTCATTTCAACACACCAGTCGAGAAAATTATCCAAAACCTTTTCAGCAGCCCAGTGGCCTTCCCACGGAGGTTTTCCTCTTGCCTTCGCCCAGCGACGGTTACCATCTGGAATCAACGCGACATGGTTCGGGACATTCATTATCAGAAATACGAGTTAAACATTTAAAAACCAAGTTTAGATTATACAATTACGCCTCCGTAGCTCAACTTGGACTAGAGCGCTTTCGTCCTAAGGAAGATGTTGAGGGTTCAAATCCCTCCGGGGGCACAATTTTCTATTCATTTATGAATGCCAAAATCTCAATAAAACAGTAGAAAAATGAAAATTGAAGATTTGAACACAAAAACTGAACTGTTGAAAGCATTGAAGGATCTCGAATACACAGAGTTTACTCCGATTCAGGAAAAATGCATACCGAATATACGTGAAGGGAAGGATGTCGTCGGTCAATCGAGTACAGGCTCTGGAAAAACTGTTGCTTTTGGTTTGCCAATTTTGGAAAAGATAGAACACGACAAAGGTTTACAATGTTTGATACTCACACCAACAAGAGAATTATGTTTGCAAGTAACAGATGTCATCAAGGACCTTGGAAAATATCTCAATATGAAAGTCACTAGTGTGTATGGTGGGGCTGCGATAGAACCTCAGATACACAACATCCAGAGAGCTGACATTGTAGTTGGAACCCCTGGCAGAATAATCGACCACATGAAAAGAAGGACGATAAATTTTGATAACGTAAAGTTTTTGGTTTTAGACGAAGCAGACAGGATGTTCGACATGGGTTTCATCAAGGACATAGAATACATCATAAGAAATGTTCCGAAAAAGAGACAGACCCTTTTATTCAGCGCAACAATACCACATGATGTTCACAAGATAATTGAGAGACATCTTCATTCGCCTGTTTATGTTAAAACTCAAACTCTTGTCGCAGAACATTTGTTGAAACAAGTCTACTATGATATCAAGACTGATGAGAAATTCTCATTGCTGGTTCATTTGCTCAAGAAAAATCCTAAAGGCATGGCGATAGTATTTTGCGGTACTAGGAGAGAGGCTGATGTTGTTGGAAGGAATCTTTACAAGAACGGGATAAATTGCCTGAGCATACATGGAGGTATGAAGCAGGGGAAAAGAATTCAATCTATCGAAGCTTTGAAGAACGACAAAATAAAAGTGCTGGTAGCGACTGATGTCGCGGCAAGAGGATTGGATATCAGAAATGTTTCGCACATCTACAACTATGATGTACCAAACACAGCAGAAGAATACTTGCATAGAATAGGAAGAACTGCACGTGCTGGAGACGAAGGTGATGCAGTAACATTATTGACTGAGAGAGACCATGACAGTTTTAGAAGCATACTCCGTAACGTCAGATCGGAAATAGCTAGGGCAGAAAAACCTGAATTTGAAAACGTCTATTTTGAACGAAGAGAGAGATTCTCGAGACCATCATTCGGATATAACAGAGATAGAAGTCATACTGACAGGGAGAGAATCCAATCCAATAATAGAAGAGGAAGAGGGTTCAAAAGAATCGGATCCAGATTCGGAAACAGGAACAGAAGGCGTTCATAAGTTTTAACTACAAATTAGTTTTATGGTCATAGAGCTTTTGTTTGGAATTGCATTGCTTGCGGTAGTGGCATATACGATATTCAGAGTTATAGGAAGTGTAGCTATTGGTGTCGCGCTTGTCGCAGCGGTCTTCATCGCAAGTTATCTTCTTACAGGAGCCTTGCCAGAACTGGGAACTGTTCCATTGGTGGGGAATTTCTTACCAAAAACAGGACAGGCGATTGCAGTGATACACAACACAGTATACAGCAGTGAGATTCTTTCAGTTGCAAAAAGTTCTAATGGAAATCTTCTGGTGACTTTCGTTAACACAGGACAGTTACATCTATCGAATTTCACAGCTTACGTTGATGGTAAACCTGTAGATATCCTTAACAAAAAGGATTCTATAAAATCTGGAGAAATCACAGTTTTTGAATTGGACTGGAAACAACCATTTGAAAACATTATAATCACATCGGACCAGACTCGAGCGGTTTACGAAGCAAATCCGCAGTAGAAAGCCATATTTTATTCAAAATCCAAATAAACTAAGGGGAAAATGAGAGTTTACATACCGATTTTGGTTTCTATACTGGCGTTTACTATATTCGTAGGATATGCAGGTGCTGTACCGTTTAATGCAAGCGTAACTCCGACAAGTCTGAACGCAGGACAGACAAGTCAATTATTGAATTTTACAATAGAGAATAATGGAAGTGCCGATGTAGGACAGGTTAACATAACATTGCCTTCTGGATTTACATATGCAGGAAGTTCTGGTACCAGTGCATCAAATTATACATTCTCGAGCGCTCCAATTGGATGGTCCAACATCAGTTCAACTCAACTTGTATCATCAAGTGGGGGAACACAATATTTTTGGTTGTATGTGAACACACCAACAGGATCTACAGGAAGTTACAACTTTAATGTTTCTGTCCTAGATGCAAACGGGGTTTTCAATTCAACAAATGTCCCATTATCAATAGTAGATACCCTAGCACCGACATACACAACTAACACGACGACACCCAGTTCCAATGCCACATATGCCCAGAATCAGGATTATTGGTTTAACATAACATGGACTGACGGAATAGGTTTATCGAAAGTATTGTTTGAAAGTAATTTCACAGGTTCTCTTACCAATCAGACTATGAGCAATGAAAGTAGTGTATTCTACAGACATCTAACCGATTTGTCTGCAGGGAATTATGTATGGAGGGTTTATGCGAATGATACAAGCAACACATTCAATTCCACATCACAATTGACATATCTTATCGCTCAAGCTACAAATACTGTCAAGGTTTATCTAAATGGAACCCTTAATGCGAATATAACATCGACAAACAACACTGCAGTCAACATCACAGTGAATTCATCATGTCCGCAATCTGGATGTACGATAACAATCACACTTGATGGCAGTTCCACTCTTGTATCCGGCGGATCAAATCCAATTCAATACATATACACTTTGACAAGCCCGGGTATTCACACATATAACGTTACAGTAGCTGGTAATACAAACTATACTACAGCAACATCAACATATTATGTAGCAACGACTCCAACGTATTCTACTTCAACATTGAACGTGCCGTTGACATGGGCAAACAATACCATTAGTTCAATCAATGTTACTTTTGATTCGAATCCATCATTGCAAAGCGCGATTATACAAGGTGACTGGACTGGTACGGCGACAAATTACACTATGTCGAACCTTTCAAGTACAAGATTTTACTACAATACTAGTTTCCCTGCAGGAACGATAAATTGGAAAATATACGGCGTGTATTCTGGATACGCATTCCTTCTTGGATCAAATTCATTTACAATAAATCCACTTGCAGCCAACGTGACATTGAACATAATACCTCAATGGACACTAGATGTCCCTATACAAACAAACGTTAGCTGTACTGTAGCTGTCACCTCTCTGACTGCAAAGCTTTACAGAAATGGAAGTGCTGTATCAATTCCTGATGTAAACACTTTCAATCCGGGTGACATTTACGTATATATATGTAACAACACGATAAATCAAAACTTTACAACAGTCAATTTACAAAACACGGTTTTCATAAGGCCTAAACCTTTGTCAACGCTTTCATTTGTACAATCTCCTAGTTTAATGCAAGTTACTCAAGGATCGTCTGATTCGACACAGATAAAAGTAAAGAACACAGGAACCGCATCTCAAGATACCGTAATGACAATAAGCGGGATTGACAGCAGCTGGTATTCAATAAAGAATGACACGATTACAATATTACCGGGACTAACAGGACTTTCAACGATTAGTCTTACAATCCCATCGAATGCTGAAATAAAGGATTATAATGTTGTGATTCAGTCGAAAAGTTCGGCTGTAACAATCACACAGAACTTTACATTGAGAGTGCTTCCATCAAACGATACTAAAACCCAAATTTCAAATTCATTCGAGTCGGTAAAATCGGATATCAGAGATTTGGAGAACAAAATAAATGGATTGAATTCAACCGGGGCAAATATATCATCATCTGTGGGACCTGTCATGAACGAAATAAAAGGTCTTGTCTCACAAACACAGAGTTACATTGCGGCTAACGATTATTTCAATGCTTATCAGACTATACAAAAAATAAAATCTGACATCAGCAATGTTCAAAGCCAATTGAGTTCACAAACTCAACCATTCGCAAACATAAACATACCAGGAAATGTATGGCTCATAATCGGCGGGGTCGTTGTGCTGATTATTGTTGGTGTTGCTGCGTACCTTGCATGGCCTGTGAAAGAAGGTTATAGTGAAAACAAAGGTGGTTACAAGGAAGGCAAGCCTAGTATTTTTGAAAAAATCAAAAATTTCTTTTCAGGTTCAAAGAAAAAAGAAGTAGAGATCAATGGTGATTAGATGATAACTATAGACTGGACAGACCCTAATTTATGGTTTTTAACGGCGTCCTTGCTTATCGTAGCAATATTCTTGGCTATAGCATTCAGATGGATTATTGGGAAAAAATTCCTGAAACTCTTTTTTGTTTCATGACTTCCAATATACTGATCTGCCTCTGAATTATATCAAGGTATTTTTCATTCTCTTCTTTCTCTTCCAAAGAAAGGATGTTCGAGTTGATTTTGTTCACAATCTCTATCTTTTTGATTTGCAGTTTCTCAATTTCCTGCTCTATCTCATTCACCATCTAAATCATCGATATGTTTGATCGTTTGAGGTTTTTCATGAATAGGTCGTATACGGGTAGAGTTATTCTAGATCTGAATGTTGGTTCAAGTTGTGCAATGTCGTCAAAGCTGGTAGCTTTCATCACATTTAATATAAGCATCTTACCATGCTCGACTATGGAACTTACTGCATTGGGATCAATCTGTGTATAACGCGAAGTTGTTACTGCTATTATCTTGTCTATGTTGCTAATTATCACAGCTTTATGACCTCCCAAATATCTGGATTCGTACATCTTGGAATTCAATTCTTGCTTGAAAGGAGCCAGTTTTTCACTTAATGCCCTTTCCCTTCCACGTAAAATCAGTGTATCGCAAAAGTTCTGCTTGAATCTTTTTGCATCTATCAAGTCCTGAGTAGCCACGCACAGTCCTATTGGTATAACTTCCTGCATTGTCAACACCATTTAATCACTATAATTAATTATCTTAAAAATTGATAAGGTTAATGTGATTACATGTCAATACGCTCACCTATAATAGTCACGGTTGGTCACATAGACCACGGTAAGACAACGCTGTTGGACAAAATCAGAGGTACTGTTGTTGCTAAAGGCGAGGCAGGTGGGATATCACAGGATATAGGTGCCAGCTTCATTCCTGTTGATACTATAAAAGAAATCTCGGGTGGATTGCTGGAAAAATTCAAAATCAACCTTTTCATCCCAGGATTGTTGATATTGGATACTCCTGGACATGCGTCTTTCATAACTTTGAGGAAGCGCGGTGGGTCGGTTGCAGACTTGGCGATTCTAGTTGTCGATATTAACGAAGGTTTCAAGGAGCAGACCGATGAATCGCTTACAATATTGAAAGAGTTCAAGACACCGTTCCTGATTGCTGCTACCAAAGTTGATAGGATACAAGGCTGGTTCTCAAACAGCAATTTGTTTCACGATAATATTGAAAAACAAAGTGACTTTGTAAAGGAAGAATTCGATAAGAAATTCTACAATTTGATAGCGCAGATTTCTGAAAGGGGATTTGATGCAGAAAGATTTGACAGGATAACAGATTTCACAAAACAAATCGCAGTAGTCCCGTGCTCTGGAAATACAGGAGAGGGTATACCAGAACTTTTGATGGTATTGTCAGGACTGTCACAACAATTTTTGAAAGACAAATTGGAACTTTCTGAAACGGCGCGCGGTTCCATATTGGAAGTGAAGGATGTGAAAGGTCTTGGCCCGACAATAGATGTGATAATATACGATGGTAAGATCAACAAGGGAGATTATCTTATCGTAGGTGGTAAAGAGCCGCTTGTTACAAAAGTAAAGGCTTTGCTAAGGCCGCGTGCATTACAAGAATTGAGAGTAGAAAAGCAATTCGAAACAATTGATAGTATAGAAGCGTCTGCTGGGATAAAAATCTCTGCACCTGACTTGGAAAATGTGATTGCAGGATATCCTATTCTCGCAGTTTCATCTGAAGATAAGATTGAAGACGCAAAACAGGAAGTCCAAAAAGAAGTCGAAGAAGTTCAGTTCAATAAACAGATTGAAGGCGTCACAATCAAGAGCGATACTCTAGGTGGATTGGAAGCTATGATAAAATTATTGACAGATGAGAATGTCCCGATAAAGAAAGCTGGTACCGGTCAGATAACTCGTGAGGATTTGATTGCTGCACAAAATGTAGCAGATGATTTGCACAAAGTCATCCTCGTATTCAATTCTAAAATAACCGAAGAATCGAAAACGCTTGCTGAAGAAATGGGAATAACTATTTTCGACAATCAGGTGATATACAGATTGATAGAAAATTACAGGGATTGGTGTTCTCAAAAGAAGGAGAGAGAATTGACTGAAAAACTCGAACAAGTGAACAGACCTGCAGAAATGGTTTTCCTGAAAGGGACTGTGTTCAGGTCATCTCATCCTGCTGTGTTCGGTGTCGAGATAGAAAGGGGTTTTCTAAAGGCGGGTGTATTGATTAAGAGAGCCGACGGAAAAATAATCGGCAGGATAAAAGAGATGCAGAAAGATGGCAAGACTGTGAATGAAGTGAAAAAAGGAGACAAAGCTGCAATAAGCATAGAAGATGTTACTGTTGGAAGACATGTATTTGAAGGTGAAAAATTATTTACTGCGTTGAGTGAGAATGAATTGAAAATCCTAAGGGAAGTTTATAACAAATTGACCGACAGTGAAAAAGAAATTTTGAATGAGATTTAGGGATTCCTATTATTTTTTGATGTCTTTCAATATCCCAAGGTAAGTTCCATCTAGAAGATATACGCGCATCTTATCCATATTCAGTACTTCATTTGAGAATGGTCCCTTCGAATATTTTTTCATAACATTCATGCTGCCGACAAACTGGTTGAATGCTGGTAATATTACAACATTTAGTTTTCCTGTTCTCTTGACTTTGTATTTTTTCTTTATCTCATCCTTATTCAATTTTCCCTTCAACAAAACCAATTGGCGCGATATGTATTGCATGTGACCCATGAAAAGATACTCGCATTCTATGATGTTCTTGCTAGGCCAAGCATGACCATGTAGGAATCCATATTTCTTGATTTTGAATCCGCCGCTTCCATATACCTTGACATTTTTCGGGACTATTGACTCTATATAATCGTCATGATTGCCTTTTGTTATGAAAACTTTCACCTTTGCTGAAAGATAGTCTAGAAATTTCGGTATGTCCTTCAATTCCTGAATCGACGCACCAGGAACTTTGTGTTTGACATCACCAAGTATGACAAGTTTCTTCGCACCTGTAACTCCAATTAATTTGTCCAACATATCTTTGAATTTCTCTATCTGCTTGTGTATTCTTATTCCAGATTTTGATAAATCGTATTCTACACCTATATGTGTGTCTGATATGACCAGTACTTTCTCGTCTGGTATGAAAACGACTGGATAGTTTGTCAAGAGTTTTATTCCCATAATTATTATAGAGAAATAGAGCTTGAATAACAATTTAAGTTTTCTAAAATAATGCTAAGTATGCGCGAACTTGGAACCGTAATATCATTTGAGACCGGACCGAGCAGTCAGGAATTCTGGTTCGTAGTAAACAATGGTGGTGTCAAGAAGGGTCAGTTTGTACAAGTGGAAACCAGTGACGGTTTGTTGGTCGCGCGTGTTGATGAGGTGTTCAAGACAAACCGTTATTATCAGCGTGCTGAATCTGTAAGTGAGTTTGAAAAATCTGGGAAATCGTTGACAGACCAGTTTCCTGTTGGCAGATGGGAGTATTTGGTAGCACAAGTATACCCTGTTGGTTTGTTTTCTAACGGTTCGCAAAAAAGGGTTACATTTCCTGTATCACCTGGAAATAAAGTATACCCAGTCGATGAAAATGTTTTGAACGATGTTCTTGGTCTGGATGTTAAGAAAGGTGTGGATATAGGTAAAATTGAATTCCATAATGTTGATGCAAAGTTGAATGTTACAAGATTATTCCAGAAGCATCTTGCTATACTTGCAATGTCAGGTGCAGGCAAGTCGTATCTTACCTCGATATTGATAGAGGAACTGTTGAATCGTGATAGAAACTCAAGGCCATCGATGATATTGATTGATCCGCATGGTGAATATGGTGGATTTGCAAAAGACCCGAAATATTCCAACTCGACTAAAGTTTACGATGGTTATAAGATTTCAATAGCTGCAAGCAGCCTGACTGCATATGAATTGTCAGAATTGATGCCCAAAAGTTCTGCTGTGCAGAGAAGAGAACTTGCACCGATAATAAAAGAACTCAGAAAAGACAAGCCAACGTATACATTGGACGATTTAATTGATGCCGTAAAGAATAGTGGCATAAAGGAATCGAAAACAAAATTCGCATTGATATCATGGTTGCACGAATTGAATGCAACTGGATTGTTCAGTAACAAGGATTATCCATCAATTAAAGACTTGGCTTTCCAGGGGAACCTGAGTGTAGTTGATTTGTCTGACATTGTGAATCTTAAGAAGAAACAGATTATAGTTTCTTATTTCGCAAGGAAGTTGTTTGAATTCAGGAGACAAAAGAAAATCTCTCCATTCATTTTGTTTATAGAAGAGGCACACCAGTTCGCACCAGAGGGTGAGGATTATGAAAGGTCACTATCTCGTGG
Source organism: Candidatus Aenigmatarchaeota archaeon (assembly GCA_016187405.1). Classification (GTDB taxonomy): domain Archaea; phylum Aenigmatarchaeota; class Aenigmatarchaeia; order CG10238-14; family SCSR01; genus JACOWB01. The sequence goes on along the minus strand of JACPJS010000008.1, from coordinate 18,292 downwards.
GATAATAGAACAGATTGCACGTGAAGGTAGAAAGTTCAATGCATGCCTATGTTTGGTGACGCAGAGACCTGTCAGACTAGCAACTACTGCATTGTCGCAATGCAACACACATATTATCCTGCGTGTAACGAATCCTTATGACTTGGACCACATAAAACAAAGTTCAGAAGGAATAACCATGGGAGTTTTCAATTCCATTCCAGGATTGAAAGTAGGTGAGGCGTATATCGTTGGTGAGGCTGTAAATTATCCTATACTGATTAATGTCCGCGAGAGAAAAACAGATTCTCTTGAAAAGGGAATGAAACTTGAGGATGAGATTTCTAATTTCACAAACAACAAGGACTTGAATGACAAAGATTTGGAAACATTCATGTAATTAATTCAATTTCACAATTTCCGTATATCCATCGTTCACCTTGTCTCTCTGCAATCTGTATGCGTGACCTGTTACGGCATTCTCCAATTCAGATTCATGTGTGATGATAAAGGTCTGATCAATAAATTCGTGAATCCTTTCCCTCAATGTCGTAGACAATTCTTCTATCGCTTTAGCATCAAGATTGCTGGTAGGTTCATCAAGGAAAAGCATTCTAAGATGCGGTGCAAGTATCAATGACAGTGCAACTCTCAAAGTCAATGCTGCTAAACTTCTTTCTCCGCCGGATACAATTCCTTCGACATTAATCCATTCGTTCCTGCTCAACAATTGCAAAACATAATCCCCTTCTTCAACATTCAGTCGTATATCAGCAAAATCCCTGTACGGATATAGTGTTTGCCATAATTGGTTCATCGAATAATTTACAGCTGTAATGAATTCCTGCCTCAATTGTATTTGTGTTGCTTCAAGTGATTTCTCAAAAATCCTCAACTGTATGGCAACCTGATCCAATTTTCTGATTTCATCTCTCTCTTTCACGATTGTATTATAAGCATTCTCAAGTTCTTTCAGCCTGTTCTCTCTTTCAAACACCAGCTGATCAAACGACTGCATCTTTGTAGAAAATTCTTTCTCCTTGCCCGCAAGTTCCATCAATTCCTCTTCCAATTTCCGTATATCCACTCCGACAAAAGATTTCTCCAATTGTTGCAAATGGGAAACGATTAGACTTCGTTGACTTGTAAGTTCCTCTATCCTTCTTTTACCAGCATTATATTCGTGTATCTGCGAATTCAACAGTTCAAGTTCTCCTCGTGAATTCCTGACATCTACCATCTTCTTTTGCATTTCAGCAAGATTTTGTTTCATAATTTTAATCTCAGCTTCCATTTTGATTGAATTCTCTGACAAGACTTTGTAAATGTCCTTTGCTGTATCCAAATCGCTTGAAAGTTTATCGAAATCTGAAATCCTGTTCAGTATATCATCCAATCTGTCCAGCATCGACATCAATTGCCTGAGTTCAGTCTCGGTTATCTCCTTCTTCTTCAGAGCATCGTTGATATTGGCCTGCAACTTTGTGATCTTTTCGCGCTTTGATTTAATCAGTACTATCTTCTTCTCATCTGTAAGCCTTGCCTCACATACAGGACATGTTGCCTTTACCGAAGATAATTGTTCGATAACTTCTGCAAGATCGCTCATCTTGATTCTCAATGATTCTAATTCACCGACATATTTCTCAACAGCAAGCTTTCTTTTTTCAAGTTGCTTGTCAGGGTCTCTTCCAATTTTCTTCTTGATCAAATCTGCTTCTTTCTGTGCAGCAAGTTTTATACCAAGCTCCTTTTCCAGTTTATCAATTATTTCCCTCTTGTAAACGTCTGCCTCTGTCTTGAATTTGAAATATTCATTCGATAATTTCTGGTACTCAATAGAATTTTCTTCAAGTGACCGTGTCATCTCATCCAGCAAGTCGGATGAGGATTTCATAGCTTCGCCAATGTTTTCCTTGTCTATATTGGATAGTTTCTGTTCGACTTTCATAATGGAACGATAAAGTTCGTCTATTCCACTTGACAATCCTCTCTCTTCACGTTTCAAAATCTCAAAATCGTCTTTCATCCTTCGCAATTTTTGCAAATCAATCTCGACCAGCATTCTTCGTTGTTTTGTTGATTTCACTCCGACTTCCGACTGTACCTTTTCCGAAATAAGAGATTGCAAGGAACTTTTGATTTCCTTAATCTTCACATCCAAATCATTTGCATTAACGTTGTCCATTATCATTTGTGCTGAAGACTTTCTCTCCAATACTTTGTTTGCAAGTGAACCTGCATTGGATCTCGCCTTTTCAAATTTGTCAATCGTCAAGAGTTCGTCTATCTTTCTCATTCGCTGGCCTTTAGGAATTGTCAAGAAATAATCAAGTGCATTCTGTTCGGAATATATTGCCTTGCTGAACAAATCATAGTTTACCTTCAATATTTTTTCTACAAGCTCATTAACTCTCTGCGTGCTAGGAGCCTCGATAAGTTTTCCGTTTTCTCTCAATTCAGAATATGCTGTTCCTTTTCTTTTTTCAACAACTCTCTTGACAGAATAATCCTTTCCATCAGTCTGGAAGAAAACTTCGACCTCTGCCATCTCTTTTAACGAAGGTTTGTTCATTATCAAATCGTCTAATTTTATTTTCTTTGATTGCAATATCGGGAATGTTCCAAAAAATGCAAAACAGATTGAATCGAGTATCGTAGTTTTGCCAGAACCCATATGTCCCAGCAATGCATTCGTACCGTCTGTGAATTCTATCGACGAGTCTAGATGCGACCTCCAGTTCTTCAATTTTATTCCTGTTATCATCTTCCCACCTGTGCCAATGTAGTTTGTTTGCCCAACAATATGTTCAATGCCCTGTCATTCTCATCTTCGCTCAAAAGTTTGAACATTGTATCATAATCGAAACTAGCATCAATTCCCAGTTCATCCAAGTTATCTTTCAGTATAGTGATTCCCAATTCCTCGATAGACAATTTCTGTTCGCGGAGATTTTTCAATAGTTCAATTTTATCCGAGAGTTCCTTTGATTCAAACTCCTTAGGCAGAAGAAGTATGGCGTTCTCAGAATATTTTCTCTCTATAGTTCTGATTTCTTGGTCAGGAACTGAAAGTTCTTTCGCAGTAAGTTTTATTTTTATTACAGGTTTCTTCTTGAACTCATCTGAATAAAGAATCTGATTTACTTTTCTTTCTATCTGTTCTCTGAATGATGTTGCTGAATTCTCAATCTCCAGATTCTCATAAATGAATTTTCTCGCAGTCTCTAAAGAAACGAATTCTATCTTAGTTTCATTTCCGATTTCTATCTGTGCGATAACTTTTGGCGAGCTTGCTTCATTCTTTTCGAATTGTGTTATAACCGTACTTCCTGGCATTATCAAAGTCGTGTTATCTATCTTCTCCATGTTGTGCCCGTGCAAGTGACCGTTGATTATGATATCGAACCCTTTCGGAAGGTTTGACAAGCTCAACGATGGCGGCTCTATCGGAGAATATACATATGGATCAATACTTTGATGTAACAATAAAATATTCGTACATCCTGATATTGGTTGTGGATTCCATCTGTCCAAAACTTCTTTCGCATATCTCTCTGGGACTGAAGACATTGCATGTATCGCAACTTTTATCCCGTCCTTTTCAAAAATGATTGTGTTCAAATGAAGGTGAATCAACAATCCTGCGTTCTCGAGTGATTCAACAGTGTTCACATCTAATTTTGTAAGCCTTTCGTGATTTCCGTGGATTGAAACGACTGGTATGTGGTTCAGGGTTCTTTGTGAAATTTCTTTAAGGCTCTTGTCTGTTTCTACGAGTTTGATCCCTGGATTGTTTTTCAATAATGGTTTTGATAGAATATCCATCGCCTTGCCCCAAGTAGGTGTCTTCGGTGCGCGTATATCGAATATGTCACCGCCGAGAATTATCAAGTCTGAATCGAGTGATTTCTCTATTGCTTCGTTGGCGTTGTCAAACGAGTCGTTGTCCAGTTCAGATGTATACGAGTAGCCGAAGTGCAAATCGGATAGAATGGAGATTTTCATACGAATACTATTGGAGTAAATTTATTTAACCGTAAAACAGTATTCTAAATTATCATGGATTATGCACAAAATTCTACAAGACCTAGGTCATTGCAAGCTATTGGATCTGAATTCCAGTATAGAGATGGTGATTCGGCAGTAATTTTGCAGGATTGTAGATTACTGCAAGGATATGCAATAAACTCGCGTAGTCTGCTGGTCGGCACTAGGAAAGAACCTGAAGATAGGTTGGTTGTCATAGGACTGGCAGATGGATTGCAGCACGGCACAGGTGGTCCGATTATGATTGAATATGTGCCTGTAGGGGCTTACGCTGACCAAGTCAGGGAACTTTTAAAAGTCGACGACCATAATGTAGAAATACTCGGATAGGATTAGAAATAATACTTTAAAATACAAAAGTAAAGACATGGCTAAACAAGAAGGGATAACTGTAAAGAAATCCGAGAATCTTGACGAATGGTACACGCAGGTTATTCTGAAATCGGAAATGGCAGACTATAGCGCTGTTTCAGGTTGCATGGTGTTCAGACCGCTTGCTTACGGTATATGGGAGATATTGCAGAAGAATATAGACGCAGAGTTCAAGAAACTCGGTGTGGAGAATGTCTATTTTCCATTGTTGATTCCTGAGAAATTCTTGAAAAAGGAAGCGCAGCATGTGGAAGGATTCTCGCCTGAAGTAGCATGGGTGACACAAACTGGAGATACGAAATTGGATGAAAGATTGGCAATACGTCCTACATCAGAGACAATAATGTATGACAGTTATTCGAAATGGATAAGGTCTTGGAGAGACCTGCCACTGAGGTTCAACCAGTGGAATAATGTATTGAGATGGGAATTCAAACATCCTGTACCATTTCTAAGATCACGTGAATTTTTGTGGAACGAGGGTCATACTGTTTTTGCGACTGAGAAAGAGGCGGATACTGAACGTGACGAGATTCTAGGTATATATGAAATGATTACAGAAGACTATCTTGCATTGCCTGGGATGGTTGGTAGGAAGAGTGAAAAAGAGAAATTTGCAGGCGCTGTTGCAAGTTATAGTATCGAGCATTTGTTGCCGGATGGAAAAGCCATACAGGGTCCTGACTTTCATTCGGATGGACAGAATTTCGCCAAAGCATTCGACATAACATTTCTCGACAAGGATGGCAAGAGACAGCACGCATGGCAGAACACATGGGCTATCACTACAAGAGAATTGGGTGTGATGGTTGCTATGCACAGCGATGATCGCGGATTGGTATTGCCACCAAAGGTTGCTCCGACACAAGTTGTCATTGTTCCGATATTCGATGAGAAGAATAAATCTGCTGTTTTGAAAGTTGCCAAGAAATTGGAAAGTGAATTGAAAGATGTACGTGTCATGCTTGATGATAGAAATTATTACACACCTGGATGGAAGTTCAACGAATGGGAACTGAAAGGTGTTCCTATCAGAATTGAAATCGGACCGAAGGATATCAAAGCCAAACAAGTTGTTGTTGTTAGAAGAGATACTTCAAAGAAACGTTCTGTTGCAATTTCCAAAGTTGGGAGTGAAGTGAAGAAGGAACTGGAGGATATGCAGAAGAGTTTGTTCAAGAAAGCTGGTGAATTTCTATCTAGCAATATGTACAAGGTGAAAACTTATCAGGAATTCAAATCGACATTAGAAAAGAAAAAAGGAATTGTTCAAGCAAACTGGTGCATGGATAGTAAATGTGAAGATAAGGTGAAAGAAGAAACTGGTGCAAAGATTACAAACATGCCTTTGAAGAATAACAAAGTTCTTGGGGATTGTATTTATTGTGGAAAGAGGGCGAAAACCGTTGCTAATTTCGCGAAATCATATTGAGAATTTATCCGTCTATTACGATAACTCTTCTTTCTCGTCTGGGTTGCTGATTGGCAGCTGCCCATATCATTGCAATTAATAATGCTATAACAGCAAGTGCAATAACAATCTCTTGTATTGTTTGATTAATTTTGTCTATAGTCGATGGGCTAAAAATAGCCAGTAATATAAATAAAGCAACAACTCCCAGTAAAACATGCCATATGCTTATTTCATAAACTGAAACACGGATTGATGGTATTCTCAATTTTACCTATCCTATTAAATTTCATATGAATTAGTGTATATAAAAGTCTGGTTAATAACAATCTTTTTAAACCTAGTAACTTAATACAAATTACTGATTCTTATGAACTCTTTGAATGACGAACTGAGCAAGTCAGTGCAACTAAGAAAGACAGGAACTACTACTGTAGGTCTTGCATGTAAAGATGGTGCTATACTTGCGGCCGAGTCAAAATCAACATTGGGATATCTCATAGCAAGCAAGGAATCAGAAAAAGTATTACAATTGGACGACCACATCGCAATGACAATCGCAGGCGGCTCGGGTGATGCACAGGCATTGGCAAGATACCTAAAGGCAGAATTGAAATTATTCTCGATCGAGAACCAAAGAAAACTTTCAGTTGCTGGTGCAGCAACATTATTGTCAAACATCCTACAGGGAAGCAAGTATTATCCTTATTATGTCCAGTTGATTCTTGCAGGTTACGACCAGACAGGCGCTCATATTTTTGATTTGGATCCATTAGGTTCGACAGAAGAAGAAAGGAGATTCTTCTCGACAGGTTCAGGTTCACCGATGGCATTGGGTGTTTTGGAAGATGCGTACAAAGATGGTATTAGTGTGGAAGAAGGTGGCAAGTTGGCAATAAGGGCAATCAAGTCGGCAATCGAAAGAGATATCGGCTCAGGTGGTAGAGTTATAGATGTCTGTACGATAACAAAAGATGGCGTAAAAATTACAAGAACGAAAATCGAATAAAAAATATTTCTTTTCTTAAATGTGAATAAAAATGGAAATTCTAGAAAAGGTAAAATCTCTTTTACCTCCAAAAGCAGTGACTAGGGTAGAACTAGAAGGGTCAGAGGTTATTGTCTATACTAAGGACCAAGAATTCTTCAGAAAATCGGACGAGACTATACGTGATGTCGTACGCGAAGTGAAGAAAAGAATAGAAATAAGACTCGAGAAAAATCTTTTGATGGATGAAGAAAAGGTAAAGGAAAAAATCCATGAGATAGTTCCGCAGGAAGCTAACATAAAGGACATTTATTTCGAACCTGAGAGAAGCATAGTTGTTATCGCAGCAGAGAAACCTGGATTGGTTATTGGTAAAGGTGGGGAAACATTCAGGAACATCCGTTCTGAAACATACTGGATTCCTAGGATAGAAAGAGTTCCTGCAATCAAATCGGATATCGTTGATACAATCAGGAAAGTGATGCATTCTGAGGTGAAATTCAGAAAAGAATTCCTCAATAAAGTCGGAGAAACAATATTCAGTGATAGGAAATCAAACAGAGACTGGGTCAGGATAATCGGTCTCGGTGGATGGAAAGAGGTTGGGAGAAGTGCAGCGTTGTTGGAAACACCAAAATCCAAAGTCCTTATCGACTGCGGGATAAAAGCAGGCGCACAGAACTCTGAAGTATATCCAATATTCGGTACGAAAGAATTCGATTACAACGAACTGGATGCAATTGTTATTTCACACTCACACATGGATCATGTCGGTGCAGTGCCGATGTTATACGAATACGGATTCAACGGTCCTTTATACATCACGACTCCTGCATTGGACCTTGCAACATTGTTGTGGTTTGATTATGTCGATGTCATGCAGAAAAATATGGGCACACCATTGTACACAGTACGTGGGATAAAGGAAGCAATCAGGCATGCCATACCATTGGAATATGGTGAGGTATCAGATGTTGCGCCTGATGTGAGATTGACAATGCAAAACGGAGGGCACATTCTAGGATCCGCATTGCCACATTTCCATGTCGGTGAAGGAATGCACAATATTGTTTATGCACTTGACCAGAAATTCGGCAAGACAACTTTATTGGATCCTGCATACACTGATTTCCAAAGAGTCGAGACATTGATCATAGAATCCACATATGGAGGTGCGCATGATATCATGCCACACAGAGCATACACTGAAAAGGAATTGATGGATATCGTAAACAAGACGATGGAAAAAAGAGGAGTCGTTATTATTCCTAGCTTTGCAGTTGAAAGGGCACAGGAAGTAATGGCTGTTCTTATTGAAAACGGATTTGAATATCCGATATATCTTGATGGTATGATATGGGATGCAAACGGAATCTTTACTGCGTATCCTGAATATCTTGGAAGGAATGTACAAAAGCAAATATTCCAGGGTGAGAATCCGTTTTTGAACAAGGCATTCAAGAGAATTGCATCTCAACAAGAAAGGGAAAAGGCATGGGAAGACAAGCCGTGTGTGATTGTTTCCACATCGGGTATGTTGATAGGCGGTCCTGTAATGGAACATTTGAGACATTTTGCAGAAGATCCTAACAGCACTTTGTTGTTCGTTGGTTACCAGGCAGAAGGTAGCATGGGAAGGAGATTGCAGAACGGTTGGAGAGAGATTCCTGTAAAAGCTGAAGGTGGGAAAACTGTCAATGTTCAATTGAAAATAAATATCGAAACAATTGAAGGTCTTAGCGCACACTCGGATAGAAATCAATTGCTTGCATTCATTGGCAGATTGTCATCGAGACCGGATAGGACTATATGTGTTCATGGTGATCCTCAGAAAACTATGGAACTTGCAAGAGGAATCAATCAGGTTTTCAGAATTCCGACAGACGCACCGATGAACCTTGAATCACTAAGGCTAAAATAAAATATTATTTATGAAATCCAAAGATTCGTTACAGGATATCGAAGATTTTTACAAGAGTAAAGGTTATTCTGGGGAGGATTTACGCAAAATTCTAGAAAAAGATAAAACATGGTCAAAATTAGTAAAAGTCCGGAAACAGAAATTGACGAGAAATTTTCATTTAACACAAGCAGAAAATGAAAAGTATGTAATGTCAATGGATGAGGATTTTGATATATTATTGAAAGTTAAACAGCTGGAAAAAATTAAATTAACCAGAGAGGAGAAAGCAATAGTAAAAGTTGTGAAAAGTCAATTAGAACATGACTGGAGAAAATCACTTATTCAGGCATTAAATAAAATCTTACGAAAGTATAACATTCAATAACTAGAACGGCTTGATGAATTTCAGATCTATTCTATAAACTTCAAACATATCATTGTCTACTGAATTAATGTAAGAAGAGATTTGCCCATTTCCGGAAGATTCTGATATCTTGTTGGATGCTGATAAAACTATTGAGGAAATCAAAAGTTTGTGATCGTCCCCTGTATTTGCCAAGCCATTTCTTGAAAAGTCTGCAATCCACGCAACTCTAGCATTCCCTGTGCTGTTGAATATTGAAACTGATATTGGTATTGTATTTGCATGGTCCCAAAATCCAGATGCAACAAAAACTTTTTGTGTGTCCCCGTCTATAGGAGAAAGTTTGTTATAATTATTATTAAATGATACGAAATCATTGAACTTGTAATCTCTCTTGAACGAAATCCGGATTTTTGAATTGTCTTCAAGGTAATTCAGTTTAAAATTTGACTGTCCGATTGAGAAAGTATTTCCTGGTGTAACTATCATATCAGCTTTTCCATTACCATCGGTGTCAAAATAAACAGAACTTGTTCCGCATATCCAGAATTGGTGGTTTGTTCCTTGGAACATAAAGTTATTTGTTAAGGCCGCATTCGTACATGCTTGTATATTTTTTTCGATTGGAACGCCGCCTATCGTGTTAGCAGTCAGTGTATATGGAAGGTGATAGAATAATTTGTAAGATACATATGTAGGCTTAGATGAATATCCCGGCTTTGATGGACTATCTGGATTGGCTGGTGATGGATAATTGCCTTGGTTATTCCAAACCAATCCGAATATTCTCTGTTGCGCAACATCAACCTGACTTGATTGTATATCTGCAATTTCAACTATGCCAACGCCATGATTGATAAGATTTGCAAGCGTTGCTATATTAGATCCAAAGTCTCTATAGCCCCATATCACCAACACATCCGGTATAGTTTGTGTTGACGAACATGAACTTACATTTACTAAATTTGTCGGACAAACATCGACATTAACTTTCCTATTGTTTAATTTAACATCGACCATTGAATTTTGTAAATATGCTATTTGGTCTGTAGTACAATTACATGCAACTAGAATTTTTTCTTTCAAAGTCCCTTGAACGTCAATCTTGACAATCGTATCTCTTGTAGACTCTGCTTTTAATAAAAAGTTTATTCTGAAATCTGTTTGGTTAAATGCATAGTTGTTAAGTTTACCTATTCTGTCGATTGTTACAAGTGTATCTTTTCCGCTCAATGAATAGATAGCATCGTTCCATTTGCTTTGGTAATTTCCGGTTGATATTAAAACATTGAATGCCAGTATCAAAACTATGGATACTGTAATCGCTTCTACAATGGAAACTTGTCCTTTCATTTTTTCCACACCTGAATTGTTAGTTCACCAAAAGCATTGCCATCTATCGAAACTATTCTAGTGACATTGAAACTCGCAGATATTCGTCCAGGAGATTTGCAAACCCAATTTTCATTTGTATTGTAGTTTACAAAACTTATTGAGAATTCACTCTGTATATCCAATAAATTTTTCACATCGTTGTAATTGTTATTGCAAATTGCTTTGAATTTTGAAATTTTTTGGCTGGACAATAGATTTGTTTTGTTCTGTGTAGAATCCATAAGGCCTAGACGTACTATCTGATTAGTTGGTTTTGTATCCCAGTCTAAAGGATGACCTCCATCATTGATTAAAATTTCTGATATTTGATACGCATCTATTCTGATAGCTTCTGTTTTCAATGCGTTCGTGGTTGATGGCACTGCTTGAAATAGTTGGAAGGAAAGGTATGCTAGGACACCTACAAAAATAACAATAGATGAATAGTATTCAAGTGAAAGCTGTCCCTTAAGTCCCAATCAAACCAACCCTTACCAAAATACTAAATGTTCCGAATGTTATGCTTGCAAGAATTAAACTGTGCCTTAATCCTGCAACGAATGAACCTTCACTAATTTGTCCTGCAACAAGTCCGGAGAATATCGCCTGAACCATACTCATCATGAAAAACAATGCTGTATAATAAATCCCTATGGTCCCAGGTTTTAGATAGAACAAGCTTGTAGAGGTAATTTCAAATGCAGAACATACGGTGCATGCAAAATCAACACATAAATTGCATGGATTGGATACGCCAAATTCACTTCCTTGGAAATTATTGAATATAGGTATTATCAATTTGTTTATTGCAACTACAATCCCTATGAATATCAATGCTATTGCATACATCACTATGACATATTGGTTCAAAGTTGATGTTTTTTCCCGTTCAACTTCCAAAAGTAGATTTTGTGAATCTGCCACAGTTTCCATGGTTGATACCACATCCCCCCCGAACAGATATGATTCGAGTATAACCTGAATGGCAGCGTTGATTCTTTTGCTTCCTTTCATCCTGTCTGCAAATTGCATCAGTACTTTATCTACAGACAGGCCCCATGAAATTTGGTTGGACATCTTCTTGACTTCGCGTGAAAGTGTTCCGTAATTTACCCTGCTTGTATTAACTATCGCTTTGTGCAAAGGTAACCCTGCCCTTATAGATTCTATAATATCTCGTAAAAAGTTAGGAAACTTTTCTTCTATCTCTTTAAATTCCCTGTATCTTTTGTAGCGTACAAACAGAATTGGTGTGATTATAAGGAATGTTGAAAGTATTATAGCATTACCTACAATTCCTGCGTCATGTACAATTATTCCGGCAAGTATCATTATAGTAGATACTCCCAGCGAGCCTACAAAAATTTGTGTCTCGGTTAATTTTTTAATTTCTATTTTCATTTTATTCCTCCACAGGTGATGTCATTCTAACCAGTAGCATGAATATAACTGAAAACAATGGAAGAAAGATGAAAATAGTTGAGACTTGCAATAAAATTGTGTTTCCTACACCTGAGATTCCAGAGAATAGTGAAGTAAGTATTACAAAAAATATGGATCCAAGTATTATTGCTGTCAAATAAATTTCTATGTACAATGCAAGTTTCCTTGAAAATTCGTCTATCGAAAGTCTGTACTCATTCATTTGCGATCGTGATTTTTCTCTAAGATATATTCCAATATCACCGCCTGATACTGATGTAGACAACAATCCCCAAAACATGTCTTTTAATTTGGCAGAAGGTGCTCTGTCAACTGCCCTTTGTAATGCAGTATGTATGTCCAGACCGAAAACTTCCATGTCTTTGTTCATCATCTGAATCTGATCTGTTACCTCACCATAACTGCCATTCTTGCCGAAAAATTTAAAAACTTGATCCAATGGAAGTTTAGTTCCTGCTATTGTTGAAAGGTATAATGATGCAAAAGGTAATATGCTATCTATTCTTTTTGATCTTTCCGAAACCAAAGTCTTTGGATATTGGGTAAATATATAAAAAACAAAAGCCGAAAGAACGATTGATATTGAAACTGCAGTTATTAAACTTGTGAACGCCCCCTGAAAAACGAACCCTAAGATAAATGATACAACGGGCATTTCTATCAGAAAAAATATGAATGCTGCCATTAGACCATTACTCAGGTATTCTCGAGCCGAAGTTTTCATTCCGCCTTTCTTTATGTCATCAGGTAAAGTCGGAAACAAAACTGCCAATTCATCAGCAAGTCTGCTGAATACTTTGAATGCTATTTCTGTGTAAAGGCTCACTAACCTGCACCTTGTAGTATTGCAGATAAAACCCTATCAGGATCGCTGTAATAAACAGAAAATATTTTGTAAACATCCCTGTAATCGGTAATATTGTTATCTGTCATCCAATTCAAAACAAGAATTCTCCTTTCGAACTCGTTCACTATATCTTTATCACTGATACCAGTCATTTCGGATATTTTTTTCAAGACAATGCTCTTACCTTTAACTTCAAACTTGTCGTTCAATGGATTCCATTTGAAAAGTTGGTTGGTCACTGGCATGCTATTTTGTGAATCAAAATCTACCATCTCGACAATTTCAGTTGTTTTCCTGATAAATTTTTCTTTGTATCTCATACGTGCGAGAAAAACAATTATATCCAAACTGCTGATTAATCCCGCTGGTAATGATATTGGTGCTGTTGTCAATCTATCGGAAAGTCTCGCAGTGTTTTCTGCGTGGATAGTGGCGAATGATGGGTGACCTGTGGCCATTTGTTGGAAGAGTATGTATGCTTCTTTACCTCGAACTTCACCTACGATTATATAATCTGGTCTTTGCCTCAAACTTTCCCTCAACAACTCAAACATATCAACTTCATTCTTTCCTTCTGCCCCTATAGAAGTTCTTGCAACAGTAGATATCCAGTGTGGATGCGGCAATCTCAATTCTGATGTATCTTCGATTGAAATTAATTTTTTATCCGGTCTGACGAATAATGACAATACGTTAAGAAAAGTTGTTTTACCGGATGCTGCTCCGCCTGCTATAAGAATACTTCTTCCATAATCAACTGCCATCCAGAGATATGCCAGCAATTCGGAATCTGCTGTTCCGTAATTTATCAGATCGACAGGGGTCAAAGGTTCCTCAATGAATTTTCTGATTGTAAAATTGGATCCGCGTTTGGCAATATCTGTTCCGAGTGTTGCCTGTATTCTGGAACCGTCTGGTAATGTACCGTCTAACAAAGGTGATGATATAGAAATTGATTTTCCAGTGAGTTGTGCCAATCTTATTATAAAAGAATCCAAATCATTTGAATTGTTGAAAACAATATTAGTCACAACAGAGCCGATGTTAGGATTTCTGTGAAAGACGAACAATGGTATCCCAACACCATCGCAACTAATATCTTCAATGTTCGGATCTTTCATCAACGGTTCTAGAATATCAAGACCTATGAAATCCCTGTTCATGTAATATTTGATTATTTGTTTTTCTGTGTCATCCACTCCTAGATTGAAATATTTCAATAGCTCGTCAATTTCTTTATCTAGAAAATCCCTCGCTTCAATTTTTTTCAGTTTAGAAAAATCTATATCCAATTTTTGTTCAAGCATCTCTCTCATTTTTCCGTAAACGTTTTTCATCTTGTCTGACATTACAGGTTCTACCATATCATAAACATACTTGTTGGTTGAGCTATCCCAGAATATTTTCGTGTAAGCGAATATCGGTTCGCCTTTTGCCGGAGACTTTGGGATGAGAGGGTATGTTATAGAAACAGTTACTTTTTCTGATTGTTCAGAAGGTTCTATCCTTACTTTATATTTAGATGAATCGGGAAGGCTCAAACCTGTAATCTCTAGTTTTGGTTTTTCCTTTACAACCTGCTGTGGTTCGGCAACTATTGCTGGTGGCTGTATTTGTTTTTTTACATCCTCTGGTTTTTGGTTCACGGATTTGTAACCAGAAACCATTTTACGAAACACTGACTTCATTGAACCACTAAATTATTTTTAGTTTTGTCATATGTTAAAGTTATTGGTTTGACCGAAAGAACTTTGCTTGTGCTATAGGTTATGGAATTGAATAGATTATGAGCGGAGACTTGGTACAGCTTGTTCTCGGGCTCTATCGAAAGAAGTATTCCGTTGTTTAACCTAACATCAGGATTGTATCCTGCGATTGTGTTTAACTGGATTCTTGTGCTGATGTTATCGCAGGAATGGCATCCATCAACAGATTTTATTACAATTGCCGACAGGTATTTACTAGTAACATTTGAACCTGCATCCAAAATATCCGATTTAATTATATCTGACTGGAATCGGAATACATTCCCTACTATAGTAAGGAATGTTAAACCAATCGCGAAGAAAAGTATGAACTGGATTATCTGCGATTGTGCTTTCATATAAGTAGGATTTTGATTTGCTTCGTAATTAACGTTTTGCTACCCACTGACTGTGAAGTGCTGTCGACATATGAAATTGTTAGTGTCTTGCCTGTAGTAGTCACAAGACCTGACGGGTCCTTAACCAAGTTTATTTTGTATCCGATTGGATTTATCCCTGATGGATTGTCATCCAATTCTCTGAACCAGAGCTTGTATGTTATTCTGAAGAAATCTGCCTGGTTTGTTGCATTTACACATACTACAGAAGAACTATCCACTCCCTGAATACCTATAACCGGTGATGGTGTTGGCGTGCATGAAACACCCGGCGTTAATGATATTGAATTCTGTGTGCTTGCTATGTTTGAACTTTTGCTTGTGAAAGTGAATGTGATAGAATCTTCATTCTCATCAAATACCCATATCCCATCTGCATTGGTTGTAAAACTCTCTGTGCCCTTGTTATTGGCAACATTTTCTATTACTTTTCCCAATGAGTTTGCATTTGTAGGACTGAACTGCTCAAGCACACGTTCTGTAACAGTCGCATCCTGTCTTTTCTGTATAAGCGGTGCGCCCCATATGTACGCAGTTGATGTGAGACCAATTGTAATTGTGACTATCATTACAGCCGCGATGATTTCAGAAATTCCTTTCATGTTATCTCACCATTGGTCTAAGAATCGGTGGTCTTGGGGGAAGAGGTTTCATTTTCTTGTCCATGGATTCCATAAGTGCTGTGAGGTTCTCGTTGCTTTCGGCGAGTCTCTTGTTTATCTCGACAAGCTGGTCCAATTTATCAGAGAGTAACTTCACATCTTCTGGTGCGGATTTTGCAGTCTCTTCGACTGCAGCTACCTTGATATAAGTCAACAATTCGTTCAATCCTGATGTGACTTGATCCAATTTTGCAGGAAGTTTCGACAGTTCGATCCTCAACGAGTCGCTTGATTTAGCAAGTTCATCAACGATTTCCTGGTTCATCCGTATGATTGCTACAAGTTCTTTGAAAAAAGAGCCAACATCCAATCCACTGGAAGTAGATTCCAGTTTTTCCATTCTTCGTTCCAGTCTTCTGATGGGAGACATCGGGATTAATTCGTATTCGTCGTCTTCTCTTGATGGCATGGTGTCTATTATTATTATGTTGAGGCGAAATTAAAGCTTTACAGTTAAGAAAATGGTTTGTTAACCTACATACAGTCGATTAATTACTCATCGTGGTCTCCGCCACCCATTCCTGGAGGCATGCCACCCGGCATTCCGCCGCCCAGTTTTCCGGCAGAAATAACATCGTCTATTCTCAAAATCATCTCGGCAGCTTCGCTTGCACTCTTGATTGCCAATAACTTGATTCTCAATGGTTCTACTATATTTGCTGCATAAGCGTCTCCTACCTTTCCGTTCATCAAATCAACACCATATGTGATATTTCCTTTCTCATGCTGTGCTCTAAGTTCTACCAAAGTATCAATAGGATCCATTCCACCGTTTTCAGCCAGACTTCTTGGAACTATTTCCAATGCGTCTGCAAAAGCCTTTATTGCCAACTGTTCTCTTCCAGAATATTTCTCGGAAAGTTTTCTCACTCTCTTTGCGACTTCTGCTTCTGGCGAACCTGCACCTGCTACAATCTTTCCATCTTCCAATGCTGAAGATACCGCACCTATCGCATCTTCTACACTTCTATCGATTTCATCAACGACATGTTCTGTGCTTCCCCTTACCAAAATTGTAACTGCCTTTGGATCCTTGCAGTCTTCAACAAATGTCATCTGTTCTCCGCCGACTTTTCTTTCCTCGACGTTCTTTGCATAACCAAGATCTTCTGATGTAAGGTCGTCCAATGATGTGACCACTCTAGCGCCTGTTGCTTTTGCGAGAGCTTCCATGTCAGATTTCTTCGCTCTTCTGCATGTCAGAATCCCTTTCTTTGCAAGATAATGCTGTGCAATATCGTCAATGCCTTTCTGGCAAATCAAAACATTCGCGCCTGACGCGACAACTTTCTCAACCATGTTCTTCAGCATCTTCTGTTCCTGTTCGATGAACGCCTGCATTTGTTCTGGTGATGTGATTCTGATCTCAGCATCAGTCTCAGTTTCCTTTACTTCCAATGCAACGTCCAATAATGCAATCTTTGCTTCCTTCACTGATTTTGGCATCGAAGGATGAACGACTTCTTTATCAATAACAATTCCTTTAATCAACTTGCTTTCTTCTGAAGATGCACCATGTTTCTTTTCTCTCTTTATGTTGTCTGTATCGACTTCGATTTTTCCATTAACTGTCTGTGCAACAGCCTTTACTGCATTTACAGCAATATCTGCCAAGTAGCTTGATGCCTGCTCGGATGATTTGCCATACATTGATGTGATTGCAATCTTCTTCAAAGTATCAGTATCATTCAACGAAACAGGCATTCCTATCTCTTCCAAAATTTTAATCGATTCTTCTTTTGCTATCTTGAATCCTCTTGTGATGACTGTAGGATGGATTTCTTGTTCCAATAGTTCCTCGGCTCTCTTCAACAGTTCGCCTGCGATTATTACTGCAGTTGTCGTACCGTCACCAGCCTCTTCGGACTGTGTCTTTGCAACTTCGACCATCATCTTTGCTGCTGGATGCTCTATATCCATTTCTTGTAAAATTGTAACGCCGTCATTTGTGATTACGATATCCCCGACACCGTCTACCAACATCTTGTCCATTCCCATAGGGCCCAAAGTTGTTCTGACTGCATCTGCAACTGCTTTAGCTGCAACAATATTGTTCTTCTGAGCGTCTCTACCAGTTGTTCTCATAGCCCCTTCTGGGAGTATAAGAATTGGCTGACCGCCTAGATTTCCCATCATAGCTTGTGACATAATAATTCAGATAAGTATACCCACATGCACACATTTAAAGTTAACTATTCTTGGTTCTGTTAATTTAAAGGGTCTTTTTGATTAAAATTGAAGTTTGTTAATTTGAGGGTCTAAAATTCTTTCCAAGTAACCTTATTTTCTATCCTTAGTTCCCGCAAAACTCTAATAAGAGTGCTTGAAGAACCTCTTTCTATTGCGACATCAACCTTCCTTCCGCCAAAGAGATTGCTCCTTTTGGACATCTTGTAGACAAGATCAAACACTTCAATGAACATCTTCTGCAGGACTTCCCTGTCCTCGAATTTCTTGATGTGGTATAGAAGCGTGTCGGATGTCGGCACTCTCTTGTTAGACGCATATTGGAATGTTCTAGAACCATTCTCCGCAAAATCTTCGGTCAGTGCTATGTGGACAAGCATATCAAGAAAATCGCTCTTCCTGAATATTGAGTTGCTCCTTATGTCAAGGCTTATTTTCGGATATATTTTTTTCTTTACCAACCTACACAATTCGTTAAGCTTTTCATTTTTGTTGTTGTAGAAGGTCTTCTCGCTTTTGTTCTCTTTAGGCTTCAGTTTTTTGTCTAGTATTTCTATGTCCAAGATGAT
>JACPJS010000002.1 GCA_016187405.1 Candidatus Aenigmatarchaeota archaeon | reverse complement strand
TGTCTATTCTACGGGACTTCCATAAGCCATTTCTCGTCTGTCGCTTGGCGGGACTAAAAAAAGATTTATAAAGGTAACATTTCATTTATAATTATGCCGTATATAGTAGACGAGAACTCGGGCGAGCAGAGCATACACAAGACTCTGATAATGAAGCCTACTACTTTCAATGCGATGAACAGTGAATTGTCTGTGAAGATCCTGAACGAACTGGGAAAGAAACCACAGTGCGCAATGGACATCGCCAGGAAACTCAAGGAACATGAACAGAAGATATATTATCATCTTCGAAGACTGGAGAAATCTGGAATCATAAAATTGATGAAACGTGAGGAACGTGTCGGTGGACTGGCGAAGATATACGAGGTATCGCATCCGTATGTTTCCGTGAAATTGTTTGACGGTGAGCCTGTTGCTGATGTAAAGACGAGACCTAAGGAGATAGAATTTTTCAGATCATTCGTTGAGAATGGAAAATTAAATGGATTGATTGTCGTCGGTTCTCCTGATCATCATGGAAAATACGGCGCGCAGGCATCTGACGGGAGTGTTGCAATTGATTTGGCGTTGCTGATAGGGAGTTTTCTCCATAATGTTTCTCCGAATTACAAACTCGATACCGAAGTGAAGGATTCTGATTTGAAAAAGAATCTGATAATTGTCGGTGGACCAAAAGCGAATATTTTGATTGACAAGATGAACACCAGTCTTCCGATTTATTTCGATACTAAGAATGAATTCAATATTGTTTCCAGTTTTACGAAATCTGTTTACAGTGAAGATAACGTTGGGATTATTGTTAAGATGAAAAATCCATTTGCAAAAGACAAAGAGATTCTTGTTTTATCTGGAAAGAGATTCAGAGGGACAAAATCAGCGATTCTCGGACTGGTGAAATATTTGAAGAGATTGGATGACGGGAATAAATTCGATGAAGGGATTGCAAGAGTTGTACATGGAATTGACAGGGACGCGGATGGGATTATCGATGATGTGGAATTTTTAGAATAATTTAAAATTCGCCAGGATGTTCTCTTACCCACATGTCTATTGCTTTCTTGCTTTCGACGACAGAAGTTTCTCCGCTAGGAAGTTTTCTCTTGATTGTTATCGGGAGCAGGTTTTCCTTGAACTCAACTTTGGCAATCTTTGATGCCTCTGCTTCGCTTGATTTTATCAGAATCGGAGCGCCCAATGAAATCTGCAATGATCTTGCACCGAGTAGACGTGCGACTTCGAACCTAGTTAATCTATCAGTTGGCCAGATCATTTTTTTACCCTTTGGAAAATTATTATTGGTTTGTTGTGTTTAAACAATTATGGTTTGAACGCTGCGATTTCCTTCAGCAAATCAACGTGACCCATGAACAATTGTCTGCAGCAATATTTCTTCAATCCCAGACTGTCCATTATCTTTCCTGAATCTTCACCCTTGGAAATTCTCTTGTTGTATTCTTCCCACAAGTGACCGACTGGTTTACCGCATGTTTGGCAACGAACTGGAATTATCATCTTATCGACTCAACTTAATTCATTATGTCTCTTTAAATATCTTATCTCTTGGATCTCTGTTTGTGTCTTCTCGATCCTCTCTTGCTTGCACCTCTGCCACTTGAGTGGTGAGCCTCGTTTCTTCTAGGATCGTACACCAGCAAATTCCTGTCGTAATCCAAGAATTTTGCTTTCAATGTCTTATCATTAGAATATTTTACCAATCCTTTTGCGATTGCCATCCTCGCAGCTTCAGCCTGACCGACTGTACCGCCGCTTGTGATGTTCACGTCGATGTCAACTGATCTTGATATATCCCCTGCGATTGACAATGGTTCCTTTACCCACAATCTCAATGGTTCGTTCGACCAGATGTCTATAGGAACTGAATTTATCTTCACATGTCCTTTTCCTGGTGTGACCAATGCTCTTGCTATCGCCAGTCTTCTCTTACCGACTGATGTGTTTGGTTTCTCTTTCTTCTTTACCATCTTTTCTTCGCACCTATGCTTGTTGCCAGTTCACCGAGATTGATATAAGTCGTCTTCAATTTATTTGCATCAGCGACCGTAAGTTTTTCTTTCTGGCTGTTCTTGTATTCCTCTGGAACGCCGATGTACACGCGCAATTTTCTGTACGCATCCCTTCCTCTAGGCTTGTGCCATGGAAGCATACCGCGCACTGTTCTTCTAAAAATGTCATCTGGATATTTCGGAAAGAATGGTCCTTTGAACGGATCCCCTCTCTGGACTCTGTGCAAGTAAAAAGCGGATTTTGTTTTTGGATTTCCTGAAAGCACCGATTTCTCTGCATTGACAACTATCACTCTGTCTCCTGCAAGCAAATCCTTCGCTATCTTCGTCGACAACCTTCCGACAATCTGGTTTTCAGCATCGTAAATCTTCATAATCATCATCGCATTATTCTGACATTAGAACCTTTCGAGTTTTTCGCAACCAATTCCTGGACTGAAATGCAAGCACCGCCTGCCTGTTCGATCTTGCTCTTTGCTGTCGGGGAGAATTTCCAAGCTGCTACGTTAATCTTCTTCGATATCTCACCAGATGAAAGGACAACACCAGGAACCAGAACAGTCTGACCGCTTTCAGCATTTCTTTCCAAATCACGAACATTTACAACAACTCTTCTTCTTGTCGAGTTGGATAGCTTCTCTGCAACGTCTTTCCATATAGGTGCATGTAGTTCAAGTGACTTTTTCCTCAAGTCTTCAATCAATTGTCTCAAATATGGGTTTGTCGGCCCGGTTCTTTTGACCATAACGTTCACAGTATGTTATGAAAAGTTGAATTTAAATGTTTTTAAGATTTTAGTCGAGGAAAAAAGAAGAAAGGGATGATTTTCATCCCATCTTGCACATGTTATCATGCCACAATCCTGCTATGAGGAAAGTAAGCACGCCTGTCGCTACCAAGTTCAATGGACCCCATGATTGGTAGAACTGTTGTAGCAAACCGTAGGCCACTAGAGCTGTTCCAATTGCTAATGGAGCAACGTGTTTGTGACCAGTTGTTTTTTCTGCCATTATTTGACCACCTTAAAACTAAATTCGGGAATCAGACTATTAAGGATAACTGCTTGGAGATAAAAATCGGCGCTATCTTTAAATATAACTCCAATGCCAGTGCACCGGGGTGTTTTCTAAAATCAAGGATTTAATCTTTAAAGATGATGTAAAATACCATGGCATCGGATTATTTGAAGGCTAAGGAAGAAATTGAACAGGATTCACGTAAAAGACTGGTTGAAGCTAAGGGAGAGTTGGGTGAATACTGCAGATGGGTAATGAGACGGTTGGTAAACTATACCGGAGGACTAGGTAGAGCAGTTATGAAAGGTCCTGCTGGAGATTACAGTGTACTTTATGATGCAAAAGACGGAAAGATTCGACAAACCGTATCGTCTCTTGGTGAAACTTATGCTTTGGAATCAAAGGATTCTGGCTATGGTGATGTTAAACTTGAAGATGTTCCGTTTGATAAGTTTGATGAGGAAACTCTAGTGGAACTAGCTAATGTATTGGAAACTACTGTTGGCGGACTGGTCGGATAAACTGTTGTGCACCAATCGGGATTTGAACCCGAATTCCGAGCTTTTTCCATGCTTTGGGAAGCTCGTATCTTAACCAGGTTGGATCATTGGTGCTTCTTTAGCTATCAGTGATTTAACTTCTTTTGTCGATGGTATTAGGCCAGTCTCTAGAAATATTTGAGATTTCAATAGGTTTTTGGGGTTGTTGAAACCTATTTCTTTGATAAATCTTCTAACTTCGTCCTGCTTCTGTATTCTGATTGAATTCGAGATTCCACCAGATTTCGATGGTGTAAACCCGAGTTTTTCTAAACCTGTTTTAAAATCCTTTCTTAATTGAACTGTCTTGTTCTCAAATTCAATAATAGCTCTATTGCCTTTTTTATCTTTGGAGAATATGCCACCGTCAGTATCAATTAAACCTCGTATACAACTAGTTAACAAAGCGTTATTATCCAAAACAAATTTTGGTATACATACATCATTTTTTATTTTATCTCCTACGAATAGTCCTTTGGATAACAAAAATTCGACTAAAGACAGGGAATTGACTCTTAATTTTAGCGAATTGTCATTTGAATTTATTTTTATCGTGGATGTCAATCCGAAAAGTTCCTTTGCTAAAAGGGAACAACGAATTGCAAAGTGTTGTTCTGCTGGATTTTCTAATACAATTTCGACCTGCTTTCTGGACAAATGCCCATCACCTAGAATAATACCTATAAATTCCCCTAATTCTTCACATTCTTCAGGTAACTTGATAGGCTTTCTAATTCCCACTTATGTCACATAATTTAATATCAATTATAACATATCTGATTTTTGAAGGAGGTCATTTCACATTGTTAGCGCTGGGAATGGGATTTGAACCCACATGAGCTTGCGCCCTCCAGTTTGCTCGTTAAATTCGAGACTGGTGCCCCACCAGGTTAGGCGACCCCAGCAATAATAGAAGGTAATAAGAAATTAAATCCCTTATGGAACGGTATTTTTTGAATCTAATATATCATGTGGCTCTGTAAATCTTATATAGAAACCGAAGGGATCCTCAATTCTAAAATCCTTTAATCCCCAAGGTTTTGTTTTCAATTCCTCAACAATTTTAGCGAACCTTTCCACTTGTTTGTAAAACTTGTCTATATTTTTACGACCCCATAACCTCTTTTAGTAGAACGTGGAAATCGTTTGAAGTAAGGTTGTTCGTAAACTTTTTGGTTTCCAGGCCAGAAACAAATAATACAATTGTCACGCTTCATGACAAGGTAGCCTTTCTCATCTTCTGGTTTTCTTTCCCAAACTACCCTGAATCCCAGTTTTCGATAAAACTGTTTTGCCTTTTTAAAATCAGGAATGTGTAGCTCAAGTAAAATATCATTTTGAACTGGTTTCATAATTAAACTATTATTTTGGAACTAGTTTAGCGTTCTTGACTTCCAGATATCCGCTGCCTGTTGACTTGTCCCAGACAGATTCTGTCTGTGTGAATTCTATCTTCTTCTTGAAAATCGGACCGTCTACGACGAATGTATTGTAGTATCCGCCTTCACCGAGGATGTCGAAACCGAATTCTTTGCTCATGTGCTTGAATTCTTCTGAATTTTCCTTGTTTAGTTTCTTTCCAAGCCAGTTCATTGTCAGACCGTCTGATGCGACGTCTGTAAGCATTATATCAAAACCAGAATCGATTGTCTTCTCGAACAACTGCTCTGATGTAAGATCATTATAAGGAACTATCAATTCTATGCCGAACTTGTTCGCGACTCTTTTCAACTCTCTGATCTGTGTTTCTTGTAATCCTACACCGCCCATCAGGATAGCGTCGACCTTCAGGTTCTTGAAAACTTTCTCCAATTCGTCAGCTTCGTCCTTCGCACCGATCTTTTCTGACTTGACATGTAGCGCTGGAATTCCAAGAGCTTCTGAGGACAACTTTGTCCATTCGACTGTCGCGTATTGGTATAAGAATGATTCTGTGCTTTTCGGCTTGACGGATATCAAGGTCTCGACATCCCAACCGTTTTCTAAGGCATAGTTGACTGCCATAGTGGAGTCTTTACCACCGGAATACATTACTGCTACTTTCATAACCATCTATAGATTAGATTGCTTTAAATAATTGTGCTGACTTTTAAACTTGATTTGTGAATTGGTAGTTATGTCGTGGGTTCTATTGACACTTCTTGCAGTGAATTTCTGGGCTTTTGCAAATATCATAGACAAGTATGTAATCGGAAACCACATCAAGAATCCATTCATTTATGTTGGCATAGGAAGTCTACCGACTTTATTATACACAATAATTTTGGTTTTAGTTTTTGGTGTGACAATACCAAGTTTATTTTATTTTCTGATTGCACTTGTCCCAGGAGTCTTAACAACAATTGCATTCTTAATGTATGCCAAGGCTATAGATGCAGAAGAAGTTTCACGTGTAATACCGCTGTATGGTTTGGGAACTATTTTTACACTTTTATTGTCGACAATCTTTTTGCAGGAAATATTTACACTTGGAAAATATCTTGGTATAATTTTACTCGTTGTAGGTTCGTTTTTTATCTCATATAAATATCACAAGTCGAGTGGAAGATTCAGCAAAGCATTTTTATTCATGGCGATTGTATCGGCTCTTTATGCAGTCTCTTGGGTTATTGTAAGGTATCTTAGCTATTCAATGGATTCCATGAGTATTTTCATTATATCTGAAATCGGACTCGTTGTGAGCGCATTCATTCCATTCATCGCAAATATAGATCAAATAAGAAAAATTTTCATAAAGGACAATAAAATAATATATTTCAGATTGCTCAGTGGATTTCTAGGATTTTTAGGACTTTTAGTATATTACAAAGCCATTTCTGAAGGCTCAGCAGCATTGACAACTGCACTAGATCTTACACAGGCATTCTTTGTACTGGTTTATGCAACTTTGATTAGTATTTTCATACCAAAGATACTGAAAGAAGAAATTAAAGGATCTATAATAACATTGAAAATTTTGGCGATTGCACTTATGATTATTGGTTCTTATCTGATTTCGGTGTAGTATGATTTTGAAAAAAGAATTGGAACCTAGAGAATATCAGAAAACTATTGCTGAGAATGCGAGCAAGGAAAACACATTGGTTGTTCTTCCGACTGGAATGGGCAAGACGTTAATCTCATTATTGGTTGCGGTTAATCGGTTGGATAAATATCCTAGCAAAGTGATGATCCTCTCACCAACACGTCCATTGTCTGCACAACATCAGAAAACTTTTGAACAATTCACACACATCCCTAAAGAGGAAATAATTTTATTGACTGGAAAAATAAAACCTGAAGACAGGACTGTACTTTACAAAAAGGCGCAAGTGATTATCGCAACACCTCAAACGATTGAGAATGATTTGGAAAAAGGAAGAATCAATCTGAAAGATTTTTCATTTCTAGTCTTTGATGAAGCACATAGAGGAGTGAAGGAATATTCGTATTCTTATGTCGCGAGAAAATATCGAATGCAGGCGGAGCATCCATTGATACTTGCATTGACTGCATCACCAGGCGGGACGCAAGAAAAGATTCAGGACATATGCGACAATCTTTTCATCAAACAGGTTGAGATACGAGACGAGAATTCTGTGGATGTCGAGAAATACATCCAGCAAGTCGAGAAGGAAAATGTTTACGTAGAACTTCCAGAAGAGTTCAAGAAAATAAAAACATTGTTGGAAGAAGTTTTGAATGACGATCTTTATTGGCTGAAGGAAAAACATTACACGTTCACTTACAAACCTACGAAAGGAATGTTGATTGCTCTACAAAACAGGGTATCTGCGTCATTCACGAGAGGTTCGAAGAATTACGGTGCGTTCTGGGCGATATTGAGAGTTGCTGGTGCGATAAAATTGGAACATGCACTTGGATTATTGGAAACACAGGGAATAAGATTCCTGTATGAATTCTTGCAGAAACTTGAATCGAGCAACAAGAAAACTGATACGAGAATCGTGAAGGATCCCAGGTTCAGAGAAGCGATGAAATTAACACATGATTTGTATTCTAAGAATATCGAACATCCGAAGATGCAGAAGACCATAGACACGATAAAAGATTTCCTGAAAGAGAAACCGAATGCTAAGATAATCCTGTTTGCAAATTTCAGAAACACTGTCGACAGGATCCACAATCTTTTAGTTGAAAATGGAATTGGATCTGAAATATTGATCGGGCAGACTATGAAAGAAGGAAAGGGATTATCACAGAAACAGCAGATTGAAGTATTGGAGAGGTTCAAAGAAGGAGAGTTCCCTGTTTTACTCGGGACGCAGATTATTGAAGAGGGAATTGATGTTCCGTCAATTGATTATGCTATATTCTACGAGCCTGTTGCGAGCGAGATAAGAATGATTCAGAGACGTGGAAGAGTTGGAAGACAATCGATTGGTAAAGTCATCTTCATGATAACAAAGGACACGAGAGACGAGGCATATTATTATGCATCACTTAGAAAGGAGAGTAAGATGAAGGGCGTCGTGAGTTCGTTGCAGAAAAAGGGAGTTAAAAAGAAGAAAGAGAATCTAATGGATTGGGTGTGACATGATTGTAGGCGAATTGAATGCTAAATCCATTCTTGTAAAATCAAATCTTCCCGAGTCAGACTATGTGATAAATCCGTATGTTGGATGCAGTTTCGGTTGCAGTTATTGCTATGCAAGTTTCATGGGAAGGTTCGTCAAGAAAAAGTTTTCGGATTGGGGAGGATATGTATATGCAAAGGTGAATGCACCTGAACTTTTGGAAAAGGAGATCAAAAAACTTCCGAATAAGGGGAAGGGCAAGGTTGTTTTTCTAAGTTCCGTTACAGACCCGTTCCTTGGATATGAGGCGAAGTACAAACTTTCGGAGAGATGTCTTCAGATAATTGCTGACTACGGATTCAAAGGAAAACTTTCCATACTTACCAAGTCCCCACTTGTTTTGAAGGTTCTGCCGATACTGAAAAAAATCAAGGATGTCGAAGTTGGTTTGACAATTACATCCACGGATGACAAGATATCCAGATATTTTGAAAAAAGGGCGCCGCTAGTAAGTTCGAGAATATCAACATTGAAAAAGCTGAATCAGGCCGGAATAAAGACGTATGCATTTCTAGGCCCGCTTCTTCCACATTTTGTTGCGAAGAAGGATGAACTAGATAAAGTCCTGAAAGCAATCCATGAGACTGGTACCCGTAAACTTTTTATCGAGCACATAAATCTTGCCCCGTATATCAGAGAACGGATGCTGAAAGAACTGAAAGGTGTTGACCAAGAATTCCTGAACCAGTTCTATTCATCGCAATCGAAAAGTTATCGAAATGAGTTGAATAAAATACTTTATGGCATGTTGAAGAAATACAAGTTTGAATTATTGCACGATGAGATAATGTTTCATCCTGAAATGTAGACAAAGTGAAAACATGGACACGCAGATTATTTTCAAGCCGAAGAACAAGACTGTTATCATCGCGGATTACAGGGAACCTGAAGTTATTGAACATCTGAAGAAACTCGGTGCGCATGTTAATGAACAAAATTTAAAAGTCGGGGATTTCGTTTGTTCTGGTGACGGGATTGTAATCGAAAGAAAGACACATTCTGATTTTGTTTCGTCTATTGTCGACGGGAGGATATTCGACCAGATAAGATACATGAAGGAAAATTATCAGAGACCTGTAATAATAATCGAAGGTCATTCGAACAGGGAAATAAACGAGAATGCATTGTTTGCAACTGTGGCATCACTTGTAACTAAATACAATGCATCATTGATCAATACAAAGAATTCTCATGACACTGCGAAAATGATTCTTTGGTTGGCGAAGAAGGAGCAGGAAGACGGGAAGGCTGATTTAGGATTCAAACAGGGAAAGAAATCTAAGGATGTAAAGAAACTGCAGGAATTTATTTTATCAAGCGTGCCTGGAATTTCAAACGTGCTTGCGAAAAGATTGCTTGAACATTTCGGAAATGTTGAGAATGTGCTGAAGGCGAATGAAATGGAACTGTCGAAAGTGAAAGGAATGGGAAAGGTATTGCCGAAGAAGATTAAAAAACTCGTGAGCACAAAGTATGTTTAGTGCCTAAAAGAAAATACAATTTCCGTGATGCGATAAATTTCCTGATAATACTGAACGTGCTTGCTATACCGCTGTATGTCGCGCTGTATACCGATTTTTCATTCCAGCCGTTGCAGGATTTGGACGCATGGCTGATGTATCACACTCTGAAGATATTTGGATATAATGTTGGACTTGATGGGAACAACATATCTCTGAATTCAAACGGCATGGTGGAGATGATTTCGGTTTCATGGGACTCGACGGCATGGAAGAGCATGTATGCGCTGGCATCGCTTGCCATAGCCACTCAGATTCTGAAATTATCTGACAGGTTAAGGTTCGCTCTGGTTGGTATCGGGATAATCTTCGTGCTCAATTACATCCGTATCACAACAACAATCCTCGCTTCAGTGAAGTTCGGGTTCGATACTTTTGATCTGATCCATGGCCTACTATGGCGTGAAGGCATGATATTGGCCGTACTTGTCATTTGGATACTCTGGATGAGAAGGGAAAAGTATAATATAGCGGAAATCAAATAAATTTTAGACCAATATGCCAGAAGAGCCTGCCGGGAAACAAAACGATGATATCAAAGTCACTGTCGAGGATCCTGTGGAAGACGCTCCGGTGAAGAAACCGAAGATAAAGATTCCTATTGACAATACAAAACGTGATCTGTCATTTTTACAGAAGAAGATAAGTGAACTTGAGATATCGGTTTCTGAAATAAGTGAAAGTATTGAAAAGATCGACCTCAGTAAAATCAATGGGATGGAACAGAAGGTCAGTGATATCGAAGATTTGATAATGGTCGAGAATGCGGCTGTATTGGAACTGAAGAAAATGCTTGAAGGACAGGCTGCGGGTCAGGATGCCAAGCCTAACGAAGAGATTACAAACAGATTGAACGCATTGGAAGAGAAGATTTCAAATGTTCCACGAGCACAGACGGACACGACGCAGATTGACGAACTGAAGAGTAGCGTTGAGAACATCAGTTCGCGTGTCTCGGATATCAAACATGGCATAGATACTAGTTCTTTTGATTCCCGTTTTCAGGAGATAGAGAATGGGGTCAATCAGAAAATCTCGGATATGGACAGCAAGATATCTTATGCACTTGGTGTCAACAAGATAGTCGAAGAGTTCCGCTCGGACATGGACATGAAAAGGAAGTCTCTCGAGACTATGGCCAATTCTATTGAAGAGAAGCTTAGGATGCCGTTGAGTGAACGTGCAGTGGAAGAACTGGAGAAGATTAGAAACGACTGGATAATGAATACTGCAAGATTGGATTCCATTGAGACTATTGTACAGACTTTCAGCAAGAGCGTTGAATACCTGAAACCTGCTGTGAAGAAACTGGAGACGTTGGAGAAGATGGTGAACCTCCATCAAGAGCTTGAAGACAAGATGAGAGAGTTCGAACAAGTGGAACAATCCATAGAGAATTCCGTCAGAAGGAACGAGGACACGGAATTGAAGATACAGCGCGAAGCGAACAAGTTGAAAGACACTAATAGAGATTTACAGGATTTGAGAGAAGATGTCGCCGACATGAAGGGATATTTCAATTCTATGATAGATTCGATGAAGGACAGATTGAGTGACCTTGAAGAACATTCTGACAGTGAGGGTGATTCGCTTGATGAATCTTACAACAAACTGAATGAGATTCAGGACAAGATTGCAACCATAGAGTCGGACATGTCGGTGTTTCAGGGTAGTCTGATGTCATTCGAGAACAAGATGTCAGAAGTTGGATTCTCTGATGTAACTGGTAGATTGGATTCGCTTTCGGACGAAGTCTATTCCATGAAATCAATGGAACCAGAACCTACGGACAAGACGAACGAACTGGTCAATACGATAAACAAACTCGAGGACAGGATCAATTTGCTCGAATCTAATTCGATGGACGGACAGATGACTCAACTTTTGGAGAGACTGATATTTTTGGAGTCCAGACTTGCGGCGCTCGAGAGCATGGGCGGGACGAGAGGATACTCTGCGATAATAGTAGAGTAAGCACTTATTTTTCATAAACAATTTCTTTTCATGTCCTACACGTTGATCATTGCTGAAAAGCCTGATGCATCGAGAAGGATTGCGGAGTCTATTGCAGATGAGAGACCTGTGATTGTAAGAAAGAACGGTGTGGATTATTACGAATTCACTGTGGATGGAAAGAAGCATGTCTGTGTTCCTGCGGTCGGGCATCTGTTCGTATTGAGCCCGAAGGAGAAGTATCCTATTTTCGATTTCGACTGGATCCCCACGTACGAGAAGAAAGGGACAGAATGGACTGAGAAATATTTCAAGAACATCAAATCACTGGCGAAAGGTGCGGATGAATTTATTGACGCGGCTGATGTCGACAACGAAGGGGAGACGTTGCTGTATAATATTCTGAGATTCATTTGCGGTGTTGAAGACGCAAAGAGGATGAAGTTTTCCACGTTGACGAAAGATGAGTTGGTTGAATCTTATAGGACTATGGACGAGCACATAATGTTCCCGCTTGCAGAGATGGGACTGACAAGACACTATTTGGATGCACTATGGGGACTGAATGTATCCACAGCATTGATGAATGCACTGAAGACGAGCAAGAAGGGATTTGTTATTTTATCCACTGGAAGAGTTCAAGGTCCTACATTGAACATGCTGATGGAACGTGAATTGGAAATACGTAATTTCAAACCGGTGCTGTACTGGCAGTTGGAATTGCATTTTGATATCGACGGAAATGAATTCATTGCGAATTATGAAAGGGACAAACTATGGGAGAAGAGTGAAGCTGAGAAGATTCTTTCAGAATGCAAAGACAAGGATGCGGTTGTAAAGAATATCCTGAAGAAACAGTACAAACAGAATCCGTTGCCTCCGTTCAATACAACATCACTCCAGGCAGAGGCTTATGCGCAATTCAAATTCTCACCGACACAGACGCTCAGCATCGCAGAAGGATTGTATCAGGCCGGATATATTTCATATCCGAGATCGTCATCTGAAAAATTACCGCCCTCCATTGGATATCAGAAAATATTGGATGCTATTGGAAGATTATCACCATACAAGAAATTCGTTGATGTACTTTTGAAGAAGAAACTACAACCAATCGAAGGTTCAAGGACCGATCCTGCGCATCCTGCCATATATGCGACGCATGAGATTCCTAATCTGAAAAAACTGAATGTGTATGAGAAGAAGATTTATGATCTGATTGTACGAAGGACATTGTCTGCATTTGCAGATGCTGCAACAAGAGAGACGAATACTGTATCATTGGATGTAGATGGGAACAGGTTTGTTATTGTTGGTAAGAGGACTGTCGAATCTGGATGGACCAGCATTTACGAACCGTATGTATCGAAGGATGAATTAATTTTACCTGAATTGAAGATAGGACAGAAACTTGATGTGAAAAAATTACAGATGTTGTCTAAAGAAACCAAACCACCGGGGAGATATTCACAAGGTTCAATCTTGAAGGAACTCGAGGACAGGAATCTTGGAACGAAAGCCACACGTGCAGAAATATTGCAGACACTTTATGACCGCGGGTATGTTGTTGGGAAAAGTATTCAGGTAACAAAACTCGGTGAGGCTGTTGCAAAATCGTTGAAGGAATATTGTCCTGATATCGTCAGTGAGGAACTTACACGTCATTTCGATGAGGAGACGGACAACATATTCGACGGGAAGAAGAATCGGGAGAAGGTCGTTGAAGAGGCGAAGGATGTGGTAAAGGGGATACTCGGAAAACTGGAGAAGAATGAGGTTAGCATTGGTGAGATGCTTGGTGAGGGATTGATTGAGGCGCGCAAGGTTGCTAACAAAATCGGTGAATGTCCGAATTGCAAGATCGGTGAATTGAAGATTATCTATTCCAAAAAGACCGGGAAGAAGTTTGTTGGATGCAGCAATTATCCTAATTGCAAGACTGCGTTTCCATTGCCAGGATATGGGTTGATTATTCCGTTGAATAAATCATGCGAGGATTGCAGCATGCCGATGATACAAGTTGTGCGCAAAGGCAGAAGACCTTTCAAGATGTGCGTCAATCCCAAATGCAAGAGTAAGGAGAATTGGGGAAAGAAAGCTAGTAGGTAAGCATGATTATCTAAAATCATAAATCAATTTCTGAGAATTAAGCTGGTAAATCAGTTTGTTCGGAATCTTCTTCAGATATCGTTTCGGGGACGACTTTACTAAATTTTTGTAGATATATATCACATTGATCAAAATCTTCCTTTGTTGGTACGAAAGATTTACCATGCGAGGCTGGATTACGAATCTTAGATAAATAGAAAAACGCTATTCTTAATTCATCTGAATCAACAAAACCGTCCTTAGAAACAAATACACGTTGAAATGTATCTGACCAATTATCAGAACGTTTAATTATTTCAAATTCTTCTCCTAAATCGAAGTTTTCATGAAATTCAGTTCCATCAGATTCCATTTTTTTCTTAGCATTTTTATATATACTTTCAGGAATCCTTTGTTTTTCCCAACCTGTGGTTAGAGAAGAAAGTTTTTGTGATATCAATCTTCCTATACGTCTTTCCATTTCTATTATTTCCCTTACAAAATCTAATTCTTCCATTTTCGGCCAAAAGTTTTTATCTTTAGTCGATTTTCTTATAAAAATACCTATCTGTTTAGCTAAATTCTTACGACTTCCTTCACTATTTGTTTCCAAGCGTAATTTTCTTAATTGTTCTTTGTTTGTGTAATTTTCATCAAAAAATTTTTGAATGCAATCGACATATTTTTTTAAATCTTCAGATGATGGAATTCTTTCTAATCTAGAAACTATCGGTTCCAAAATGTATAACATCACTGGAATACCTGCGTTACCGAAAATATAATTTTTATGATCATCACTGAAATTATCATCTATTAGTTTAAAATATCTTTCAAGAACGCTTGAAATACGATTAACAGCTGTCCACGGATCATCTGTAAATAAAGGGTTATATCGTCCAACACAATTAGAGGTAATTTGTGAAGTTATTTTTGAGTTTAAAATTCCATTGCAAAATGCTGCCATGTTTATAGATTTACCTGATTTGGAGCCATATACGGGAATGTAAATTTTGTCTCTGAATGGTTCTCTAAAATTCAATTTTCTTACTATGTTTGATATTTTACCTTCAGGTGTATCTGGATGTGCTTTACCTTCTAGATCCCACAATAGATCAGGTTGAATTGGTTTTTGTTTCTTGTTTATTGCAATGAAAAATCCTCTTTCGTCTTCGAGAGAAATATTATCAAATGCTATACAAGGTATCATCTCATTTGAGTTAGATCTTGCGAAAGAATATAATCTATGTTGACCATCAATTATCCAACATGCGTTATAACTATTTTTTATATTGAGAATACCTATATTAACATGTTTTGGTAAATTTGGAGTTTGAATTTCCTGAAACTCCAATTCACCTTGTTTTATTGAAATTATTAGGTTAGTTGGAAATATGCCTCCTTTATCTAAAAATTCCTGTATGTTTTTAATTCTTGATTTTTCAACATTCTTTGATAAAAATCTTCATTTTTTGATCTTCTTCTAGCAACATAAGAAAATTTTAATAAATGTTTAGGTTTAACAAAAAAACTATATACAGTATATCCATCCAATTTAGTTCTCAATGCTGTAAGATATAATTGCTCTGATGGGGGTGGTCTAACACTAAAATCTGCTAAAAAATTATAAACTGCATATTCACCTATTTTATCATAAAGGTCAGAATAATACTCTAACATTTTTTCGTCAGCATACCAAATTCTAGGATTAATTTCTTTTAGAAGTTTTAAGTTAGCCTCAGATATATCAATCTTTTTTGTAATAAAAATGAAAATTACAAATTTGCAGTCAACATATTCGGGGATTTTCTTATAATTTTCTAATACTATTCTAGATCTTTCTTTCATGGCAAGAATTTTTTCTCTTAAATCCGGACTAGATCTTCTTCCAGCTGCTCGACATTGAAAAACAAAAAGTATATTTCCAAATTTTCCACACACATCTACTTCGTTAGAATTACCTGTTGGAGCAATATGCAAATTTTTTTGCACATGTTCAAATTTAAATTTTTCTTCTAGAAATGTCTTGACTTCTTCTTCAAAATCATTACCCAAATCTCTACTAGTTTGCTGTTGAGCTATTGCTAGTTCGTCTGGCATTAATTATTCATTGACAACAAAAGATCTAAAGCTATCGGTTCAGAGATAACATACATTATTTATCAGTTCTGGCTCCCATTGGCTTTCCGCTTGACTTCCAATAATTTCGTTATATCAAACCCTAGCTCTCCGGCCCAATACAAAGCACGTCTCATTGCATCCTGGTCAAGAGGATCTTCGTTCCATTCGCTTACAGCATCTTGCAGCATCTCCATCTTGGTATCTGCATCCAACTTTGCCAAAAGCACATAGTCACCATCGCTGGCACGTTCCAACTGGATATAATGCTCGACCATGTAATTGAGCGCGTTCACACACCTTCCAAGATTTCTTGAAAGGGATTCGAAAAGCCCCCACCTGTCCGAATGTTCCGCCACATACGAGTAGGAGCTTGCGCCTTCCGAAAGGTAAATTTCAGGAACCGTTTTTCTTTTAACATGACCCGGAAACAACCCGGACATAAACATGACATAGTCGCCTATGTGCCGATAAAGTTCCGGATTCCCGGTATGATAACGTTGTTTCACTCTTCGTATATCCGTGACATATGACGGATCAAATCTTTGATAGCCGTGTGATCCGTCATATGTCAGATTCTGGCATTCATTATAATTTTGATTTGAAAAAATAAATAATCATCTTGTAGAAGTTTAAAATCGAGTATTATAAAGTTATCAAGGGTTCATTTCCCGATTGCTTAGAAGTTCGAGCTCCGATATTATAAGGAATCTAAAACATAATTAATTCATGTCATATCGAGTCTATACATCAGAAATTCTGGATAAGAAAATCAACAGGCTGGTACCACACCTGAAGGCGAGATTGGAGAAACTGAAAAAATCTTTGGAAGAGAATCCATTTACCGGAAAACCATTGAAACATGATTATCTCCGTGAAAAGAAATGGGGACCTTTCAGAGTATACTATCTAATTATCAAGGATATGCTGATCGTGTTTCTTTTGGAATTCAGCGACAAGAAAGAACAGCAGAAAGTCATCAATGAAATCCTTTACGATTTGGACAATATAATGTCGGAAATCAAGAAAAAATACAAATAGGTCATTTGTGTCGTTTCAATTGTTGTGCCATGAACGGCTTTATTTTCCCCTTTTTGATATCCTCTAGGGATTTGTAAATACCTTCAAGTAATTTTCTATCCTTGCTTGTTAACACAACCACTTTGAGATTCTCTTTTTTAGTTGCCATAATATAATTTGGTCGAACTAGAATTTAAATACGGAAGACATTCCATGTATTCTTTTATGAAATCCTCACAATCTTCTCCCTGCCACCCAGTCCTTTCACTATATCCACAGATGACTTTGGTACATCAAAATAATCAGCAAGCACCTCTATCAGCCTGGAATTTGCCTTTCCTTCTACGGCAGGTCTGTCAAGTCTCACAGAATATCTGTCATCTCCAAGTTTCTTTATCTCGACCTTCTTCGAGTTTGGGATTGTCTTGACGTGGATTATTGCCATGATAATCAAACTTGGTGGCGTTGCTAGAAATATGGCACATTTTATGTCCTGAAATGTAATTTCTAATTATGAAACTTGACTGGACCAAGCTTGTCATATCAATAGCAGTATGTGAAGCTGCAGGGCTGATAGGATCGATATTCACATTATCATCAATTCCCACATGGTATGCGTCATTGGTAAAGCCGTCGTTCTCTCCGCCGAACTGGATATTCGGGCATGTGTGGACGATATTGTATGCGCTGATGGGTATATCATTATACTTGGTATGGGAGAAAGGATTCAATAGGAAAACGAAATTCGCATTCTATCTTTTCGGCACGCAACTGGCATTGAATTCATTATGGTCAATATTGTTTTTCGGTCTGCGCTCACCATTGTATGCATTCATCGAGATAGTCGCGCTGTGGATATCAATTGTTCTCACGATTTTCAGTTTCTATAGAATATCAAAAACATCTGCAATTTTACTTTTGCCATACATAGCATGGGTTAGTTTTGCATTAATCCTGAACTTGGCGATATTCCAACTGAACGGATGAGTACTTTATAACCTTGAAATTAGAAGAGATTGTACAGCGAAATTATTTTCTACTAACTAACAACTATTGGGAACTAATTCTTCTGTGAGTTGTTAGAATGAAAAGAAATTGCCCTAAATGCCATATCAAGAAATCGGCTAGACTGTATCAGCTTCATGTAAGGTCTTGCGCAGACACTTCAAGATCGAAGAAATAGACCAGTGGTATAATAAAGACTTTTGATTTATTCAAATTCTTTCCGTGGCTTACCGGTTTGTTTGATTATGTATTGGATTATCTTCACTGGGATTTCATTGGATCCTCTTGATACATAGGTTGTCAATACAGAACCGTCATTGAGCGTTTTCTTTAATTTAATGTGTCTGGTGCCGCCAGCTTCCTTGAAGCCATTTGAGTTTAGAATCTCTAAGACATCACGCTTTGACCGGGGCCTGAGCTTGGACATTATGCAAAACTCCTGAAGAAATCTGTCCGAAATTAATTTTTATCTTGTGTATGGGTTTCGGGGTATCCGGATCTTCCATATAGTCTTTTATCAGATCTTTCAAGTTATCCTGGACTTGTTTCAAGTTATCTCCATGCGTGGCTAGATTAAGGCCTGGTATTTCAGCGATTATCCATTTGCCCTCGCGCGAATACTTGACATTGTAGTTATGCTGGAAAACAGCTTTAATTTCAATCTTCATTTTCTCTAAATATTTTTATTGAGAAGGGGACATGACACTGTCAACAAATTAGGGTGATTTTTGAGGGTGTCGCATTCGGGTGATTGTTTAATAGTCTTGTTCTCTTAATTAAAATTAATGTTAGAAGATGAAATTGTTCCTTGTCCTATCTGTGATAATGAATTAAAAGTTAAGGTAATGAAGACAGGTAGTTATCCAACTAAAACTACCTATATAATTTCCGATGATTGTTCAAAATGCAAATCCAAATCAAGTAAAATAGAAATTTTATTAAATAAAAGAAATAGAGGTATCCCTGCAAAAGTTGAGAGAAGCTATTTCAAGCTTGACCCGAGAGGATAACTTATGGGAACATCATTAAAACAAATCTTTACAAATCCGACCATTGTCAATCAAATAAAATCAAAATTACCGAAAA